>NZ_OZ007030.1:1329439-1661799 GCF_963931595.1 uncultured Subdoligranulum sp. | reverse complement strand
ACCGCGCCGGGCATCGGCGCCGATCTGGGCTGCACCCAGGACAGCCTGCGGGACACCTTCCTGGGCTTCTACTATGCCCCCGGGGTGGTCTGCGAGGCCCTGAAAACCGCCATCTACGCCCAGTGTCTGCTGGAGCTGGCGGGGGTGCACCCGGTGCCCCGCTACACCGAGGACCACAACGACATCGTGACCTGCTTCGATTCGGGCAGCGCCGAGGCCCTGACCGGGTTCTGCGCCGGCATCCAGCACAACAGCCCGGTGGACAGCTTCGCCTCTCCGGAGCCCGCCGATGAGCCCGGCTATACCGATAAGGTGGTCATGGCGTCGGGCAGCTTCACCGAGGGCAGCACTATTGAAATCTCCTGCGACGGCCCGCTGCGCCCGCCCTACACCTGCTACCTGCAGGGTGGCGTCAACTTCACGGCAGGCCGCGCCGCGGTGCTCAACGCCGTGCAGAACGCCTTCTTTGCGTAAGGCAGAATCCCCGGCAGGGCAGGGGAGCGCGCCCCATTGAACCAACATAAAAAAATCCCGTGTACCGGTTTCCGGCACACGGGATTTTTCTGTTGGAGGATTTTATCCCTTGACGTAATCGCGCACCAAGGCTTGCAGCAAATCGTCACGGTCAATGCGGCGGATGATCGCACGCGCATTTTTATAAGTCGTAATATAGGTCGGATCCTCCGAAAGGATGTAGCCTACCAGCTGGTTGATGGGGTTGTAGCCCTTCTCTTCCAGCGCACGATAGACCTGCAGAACAGCCTGTTTGATTTCCATATCGCGGTCGTCACGGATGGAAAATACGGCAGTCGGCTCAGAGATCGGCATATCCAGTTCCCCCTTCTCAGCGTATTCATACCTATATTATAACAAAAGGGTATACAATTTGCAATGGCCTCGTCGCAAATTTTTATACAAAATTATGAATACTGTCAGCGGGAAATCACTTCGCCCCTGCGGATGACCTGCAGGATGTTCAGTTCCTCGTCGGCCAGGATCACATTGCCCCAGCGGCCGGCATCCAGACTGCCGTAGTCGGCGTCCACACCGATGCTGCGGGCCGGGTTCAGCGAAGCCGCCCGCACGGCGCTGGCCAGCGGCACACCCATATCCCGCACCGCATGCTTCATGCAGTCATACAGGCAGGTGGCACTGCCGGCAATGGTGCCGGGGTGCTCGGTCAAAGTGGCCCGGGGACCGCGCACCGTCACGGCCTGGCCGCCCAGGGAATACTGGCCGTCCGGCAGGCCGCAGGCCATCATGCTGTCGGCAATGAGGATCACATGGTCGTCGCCGAAGGTGCGGAAGGTGAAGCGCACCATGGCCGGGTGGATATGTACGCCGTCGGTGATGAGCTCCACCTCGGCGCCCTCCTCCAGGGCCGCGATGATGGGACCGGGGGCGCGGTGGGTGATGCCCGGCATGGCATTGTACAGGTGGGTCATATGGGTGGCGCCGGCCGCAAAGGCTTCCTTGGCGGTCTCATAGTCCACACAGGTGTGGGCAATGGAGATGCGTACCTCGTTGTGGCATTCCCGGATGAAATCCAGATTGCCCGGTACCTCGGGGGCCACGTCCACCAGCCGGATCAGCCCGCCGCTGCGGGCCTGCAGCCGGCGGAACATGCCGGCGTCGGCGGCCATCACATACTTGGGGTTCTGGGCGCCCACCTTGTCGGGGCTGATGTAGGGGCCTTCCATGTTGATGCCCACCAGATCGGCACCCCGCTCGTTCTTGTGGGCGGCGGCCACGTCCATGATGCCGTTGAGGATCTCCTCGCTGAAGGTCATGGTGGCGGGGCAGATGGCCAGCACGCCCTTGCTTGCCTCAAAGTCGGCAATGGCCTGCAGCCCGGCCTCGTCGGCGTCGCAGAAATCATGGCCCACGGCGCCGTGGAAGTGGATGTCCACCAGACCCGGCAGGGCATAGGCACCCTTTGCGTCCAGGATCTCCTCGCCCTCCAGGGGCTCCGCGCCGAAGACGATGCGGCCCTCCCGGATGATCAGATCTTTCTCCACAAAGCGGCAGCCGTCCGAGAAAACCTTCGCATTACGGATAATCATATTCGTTCCTCCTGCCCTCAGATCAGGCTCAGAGCTTCCTCATCGCCCACCAGAATGAAATCGGGATGCATCTGCAGGATGCTGGCGGGCACCTCCGGCGTGACAGGGCCGAAGAACGCCTTCTTGACGATCTCCGCCTTGCCCTTGCCGTTGGCCACCATCAGCACCTTGCGGGCCTGCATGATGGTCTTGATGCCCATGGTGTAGGCCTGCTTGGGCACCAGATCCTCCTGGCCGTCAAAGAAGCGCTTGTTGGCCTCGATGGTTTCCGGCTTCAGGTCCACACAGTGGGTGCCCAGCTCGAAGGCTTCGCCCGGCTCGTTGAAGCCGATGTGGCCGTCATGGCCGATGCCCAGCAGCTGCAGGTCGATGCCGCCCACCCGCTTGATGACATAGTCGTACCGGGCGCATTCCGCCTCGGCGTCCATGTTGGTGCCGTCCGGCAGGTTGATGGAAGCGGGGTTGATGTTGACCAGGTCGAACAGGTTGCGGTGCATGAAGCTCCAGTAGCTTTCGGGATGCTCCCGGGGCAGACCGCGGTACTCGTCCAGGTTGATGGTGGTCACTTCAGAGAAGTCCAGATCACCCTTGTTGTACCAGTCTACCAGCTGTTTGTAGGTGCCTACGGGGGTACCGCCAGTGGCCAGACCCAGCACGCAGTTGGGTTTCATGATGACCTGGGCGGAGATGATGTTGGCGGCCTTGCGGGACATGTCGTTGTAGTCTTTTGCGCGGATGATTTTCATACAGAATTACCTCCTGATGATGGCGGGGGAGAGGCCCCCATACTTCTGTCAGTATAGCATGGAACCGTGAAAAAAGTATGACCAAATGAATGAAGCGCCAAAAAATGCCGGGGACAGGCTCGCGCCCGCCCCCGGCGGATGTGATAAAGGGAACCAGAACCTTTATCCCGGCGCTGTAAAAAAGCTTACAGCATCTTCTTCAATTCGTCGTAGACAAACTGGACCTTGGGGCCGATGACGACCTGGCAGGAATTCTTGCTGGGACGGATGACGCCCGCGGCGCCGGCCGCCTTGACGGCCTTCTCATCCACAGCGCTGCTGTCCTTGACCTCAAAGCGGAGGCGGGTGGCGCAGTAGTCCACGTTGGCAACGTTGCCCTTGCCACCGATGGCCTTCAGCACGCCGCTGGCAATGTCGGTGAAGTTGTTGTTGGCCAGGGTTGCGGTGGCCGCAGCGGTTGCGGTGTCTTCATCCTCGCGGCCAGGGGTCTTGAGGTTGAACTTGGTGATGGCAAAGTAGAATACCAGGTAGAACACCACAAAAGCGGCGATGCCCAGAGGAATGATCATCCAAGTCTTGGCAGCGGCAGGCAAAGAAGCAGAGAAGACCAGGTCAGTCAAACCGGCAGAGAAGCTGAAGCCGGCGCGGAAACCAACATAGTAGGTGATGACGGTGAAGATACCGTACAGCAGAGCATATACGATGTACAGCGGGAAGCAGAGGAACATGAAGCCGAACTCGAAGGGCTCGGTAACGCCGCAGACGAAGGCGCAGATGGCAGCAGAGAAAACCAAACCAATAGCGGCCTTTTTGTTCTTGGCCGTCTTGACCATGGCCAGAGCGGCACCGGGAATACCGAACATCATGCAGGGGAAGAAGCCGGACATGTACATGCCGAGGCTCCAGCCCACATCAGCGGAGGTTTCACCGGCCCAGAAGTGCTTCAGGTCGCCCAGACCGATGGTATCGAACCAGAACACGTTGTTCAGGGCGTGATGCAGACCGGTGGGAATCAGCAGACGGTTGAAGAAAGCGTACAGACCGGCACCGATGCCACCCAAACTGGCGATACCCTTGCCCAAAGCAACCAGCGCGCCAAAGATGAAAGGCCATGCAAACAGCAGGATGGCAGCCGAGATGATGGAAACCAAGGCGGTAACAATGGCGACAAAACGTTTGCCGCTGAAGAATGCCAGAAAATCAGGCAGTTGGGTGCTCTTGAACTTGTTGTAGCAGGCAGAACCGATGATGGCAGCAAGGATACCAATAAAGGCATTACCGGCAATCTTGCTGAAAGCCAGCATGCTGACCTCATTGTTGGCAAGGCTGGCAATCATTGTGATAGGTACACCAGAAGCGGCGATAACAGCAGTGGCTGTTTCGCCACTCGCGGTAGCACATTCGACGGTGGAAGGCATGGTTACGGACAGCAGGCTGGTCATCATCAGGTAGCTGACAAGACCCGCAAGACCAGCGGTGCCATCGTGGTCGTCGGCCAGGCCCACGGCAGCGCCAACAGCGAACAGCCAGGACATGTTGTCGATCAGGGCGCCACCGGCTTTAACAAGGAAAAAGCCGATCAGCTGCACAATGCCAGTGACATCGCCGCCCTGCATGGTAGAGGGACAGAGCGCATAGCCGATACCCATCAGGATACCGCAGACGGGAAGCGCGGCGACGGGCAGCATCAGTGCCTTGCCGAGCTTTTGCAGATACTTCATCATAAAAGCATTCCTCCAAAAATCAGATGGATTCCTCTAACGTGGTATGCGGTGTCTCTGGTTCGCAGAACGCATGCCTTGTTGATATCATATTAACATATTCTTCATAAAAAAGAAAGCAAATTTAAACAATTTGTCAAAAGAACGAAAAAGTGACCTTGAAATTGGGAAAAATGTTAATATAATGAGAAATTTAACGCAAAAAAATAAAAAATCGAAACAATGGGGTGAAAAATTTTTTTATGACATGCACCCCGCAAACAAAAAAGGCGCCCTGCCGGAGCAGGGCGCACAGGATGTATTATTGCTGCTGTGCATGGAACAGCTGGGGAGCTGCCTTGCAGATCAGCACGGCGGCCACCGTGGTCAGGATCGTCTCGGGCAGCATGTAGCTTCCGTTGTAGGTCAGGCTGTAGATCCAGGCGGGCAGGCCGTCGCTGAGGTTGCCCCAGATCAGCACACCGGACAAAAAGCTGCAGAGGAAACGAAGCACGCAGACGGCGGCAGTGCCCACCGCAACGCCCACCAGGCGGTTGGAGAAGGGCTTGGCGATGGCACCGGCCAGGCCCAGCAGCGTGAAGGCCAGCACGTAATCCAGCAGGATCATGCCCACCAGCGGCAGCAGGCCGGGGGCCGGCGGCGCGTAGAAGCCCAGCAGCATCTGCAAAAGGCTGTTGACGAAGCCGGTGAACAGCCCCCACTTGGCGCCGTGCCGGAACGAGATGAGAATAAAGGGCAGCATGCTGAACAGGGTGATGGAACCGCCGTTGGGCAGTTCGTAGATCTTGATGTTTGCCAGGACGGTGCCCAGGGCAATCATCAGGGCACACTCCACCAGTGTGCGTGTTTTGGAATAGGTTTTGGTCATAGAAATACTCCTCCCCGAATAAACGGTACATAAAAACAAGAAAAGCGCCTGCAGGAAATGCAGGCGCAGACGCAACATGACATCTTATGGAGGTTCAAACTTCCTACGCCGGCATTATCCGGATCAGGTTCGAGGTGACCCGAAGCTGCAGTTTGCTTCGATCTCAGCCGAGGATGCCCCTCAGCGCCCCTGTTTTTATGTCCGCTTTCCAGTATACACGCAAACCATCATTTGTCAAGAAAAAAGTGAGGAGGCAACATGTTTTTCCTGATGCCGGATTATGGCCAGGCTATATAAGTAGGTAAGGCGTTCTGTGTGCGGCAGGGGGATGGCTGCCCCCACCGGGAAAAGTACCTGTGGTGGTTGTGTACAACACAATCTGTGGTGCAAAAGAAAAAACAAGGCCCCCATATGGATGAAAAATGCCGGAAAACCGCAAAAAAGTGCGGGGAAATGCGGAATTTTGCCGCCAAAAGATTGGTAAAAATTTACATCGGTTTTCCCTGTAAAACCGGGAAAGGCCCCTTGCACAGCGGCGGAAGTTTGTGGTATGCTTTTACATATAGTTTTCTACCCATTTTATTTTTTTGCAAGCAAACGGTGAGGTAAGGATGTTCAACAAGCGGAATCCCATGAAATATTTCTCCGGCAACGCCTTCGCGCGGCTGCCGCTGTACAAACTGGTGGCGGGCAGCTCGGCGGTGGTGCTGACGGCCAGCATCGGCCTGGGGGTATTTGCGGCCTCCTTTGTGCCGGGCCAGCTGCCGGAAGCAACGCCCACGCCGGAACCGGTGGTGACGGCCACCCCCGCCCCCACGCCCACGGCCACGCCTGTGCCGGATATTGAATTGCTGGCGGACATCAGCGTGATCCAGCAGGATGTGGGCGTGCAGCTCTATACCATGGAGCAGACCACGGCGGAAAGTGCCCAGACACCTTCGCCCACGCCGTCCGGGGAGAGCGACGGGGAAGAGACCTCCGGCAAGATCCCGCTGACGGGGGTTGCCGCCACAGTCACCCTGACGGATTCGGAGGGCAAGACCACCGACTATGCGGTGGATACCGAGAACGGCACGGCGCTGGCAGAGGATGTGGAACCCGGCGACTACACCGTGACGATCCAGCCCATCGAGGGATATGTGGTGCCGGAGAGCACCACCGTGACCGTGGCCGAGAAGGTCGTCTACAAGGCGGATGTGAATGCGGTCAAGGACAAGATCATGCAGTCCAGCCAGGTCAATGAGAGCGCGGAGGACTCGGCGGTGAACACGGCCGGTGCGGCGCCCATTGCCGAGGAAGTGACCGATACGGTGCAGTACGCCGACAGCGCCAAGGAAGAGAAGGGCCGCACCACGGTGTACACGGCCAAGCTGAGCAGCAGCGGCCATCTGCTCTTCACCGACGGCAGCGAATCGCCCTACCTGCCGGTGTACAAGGACGGCACCCAGGAACTGACCGGTGCCCAGCGTGATCCCAACGTTTCCACCAACAGCGCCATGTCGGTGTGGCTGCCGGGGGCCGCGGATTCCATCGTGAATCTGGGCAGCACCGGCCGCACCATGAGCATGGCCCATCGCACCAGCGAAGGCACCGCTTCGTCGGATGCCTCGCTGCTGGACAGCGGCGAATCCACCCCGACGCCGGAGGCCACAGCCACAGTCTCGCCCGCACCGGAGCAGAGCTCTGCGCCGCAGGAGAGCACTACCCCGGCGCCCACCACCACGCCGGATCCCACGGCAGCCCCCACGCCGGAGCCCACGGTCACCCCCGAGCCTACCCCGGAAGTGACCGCTACGCCCACCCCGACCCCGGCGCCCACCGCCACACCCACGCCCACCCCGGCAGTGACGGCCACGCCGGTTCCTTCCCAGGATCCCACGGCGGGCTGGCCGGACGCCATTGAAGCCAGCAAGCTGGCCGAGTACAAGTTTGATGTAACCGCCACCGAGAAGATCGAGTATGTCTACACCGGTTGGCAGGAGATTGACGGCGCTACATACTACTATGACCCCGCCACCCATGAGGCGGTGACCGGCAACCAGGTCATCCAGGGGGATGTGTACACCTTTGGCGCCGACGGTGCGCTGAACCGCACGGCCCGGGGCATCGATGTCTCCAAGTTCCAGGGCAACATCGACTGGAACGCCGTCAAGGCGGACGGCATCACCTTTGCCATCATCCGCTGCGGCTACCGCGGCTACGGCACAGGCGCGCTGGTGGAGGATTCCACCTACCGCAAGAACATCCAGGGCGCCATCAACGCCGGCCTGAAGGTGGGCGTCTACTTCTACAGCCAGGCCATCAACGAGGCCGAGGCCGTGGAGGAAGCCAGCATGGTGCTGAGCCTGGTCAGCGGGTATTCGCTGCCGCTGGGCGTCTACTACGACACTGAGTCGGTGGCGGGCGGCCGCGCCAACGCCATCAGCGCCAACGAGCGCACCGCCTGTGCGGTGGCCTTCTGCGAGACCATCCGCAATGCGGGCTACAAGGCAGGCGTCTACTCCTACGCCAGCTGGTTCTACAACGCGCTGAACTTTGCCAACATCAGCAAGTACAACACCTGGATCGCCCAGTATCGCGATACCCTCAGCTTCAACTACAAGTACAACATCTGGCAGTATACCGGCTCCGGTCGTGTCAACGGCATCTCCACCGCCGTGGATATGAACATCGGCTGATATATGACTTCCGCAAGGGGCGGCCCGAAGATCCGGGCCGCCCCTTGTGTATTTCCCGGCCAAAGAAAAATGCCCCGCAGCGGTCATTTCACCGCTGCGGGGCATTGGCTGTTTACAGAAGGTTTCTCAGTGGCAGGGCGTCTGCAGCATGGATGCGGCACCGCCGCGGACCTGTCCGTTGCCCTGGATGATGTACTTGTAGGTGCACAGTTCCGCCAGGCCCATGGGACCCCGGGCGTGGAGCTTCTGGGTGCTGATGCCCATCTCGCAGCCCAGGCCGAACTCACCGCCGTCGGTAAAGCGGGTGCTGGCGTTGATGTAGACGGCGGCACTGTCCACGCAGGCGGCAAACCGCTGGGCGGCCACCTTGTCCGCCGTGACGATGGCGTCGCTGTGGTGGGTGGAATGCCTGGCAATGTGGGAGATGGCCTCCTCCAGGGAATCCACCACCGCCACGCTGAGCTTGTAGTCCAGGTATTCGGTGTCGAAATCCTCCGGCGCGGCGGGTACCCCGTCGATGATGGCGGCCGCGGCGGCATCCAGATGGAGCTCCACCGGGGTCATGCCGGCAGCGGCACGGTCGTCCACCAGGCACTTTTTCACCATGGGCAGGAACTGCTCCGCCACCGCGCGGTGGACAAGCAGCGCTTCCTCGGCGTTGCAGACGCTGGGACGGCTGGTCTTGGCGTTCTCCACGATGCGCACCGCTATCTCCAGGTCGGCCGCTGCGTCCACATACACGTGGCAGACGCCGGTGCCGGTCTGGATGCAGGGGACGGTGGCGTTCTCCACACAGGCGCGGATGAGGCCCGCGCCGCCCCGGGGAATCAGCAGGTCCACCAGGCCGTCGGCGGTCATCAGTTCGTTGGCGCTGGCGTGGCTGGTATCCTCGATCAGGCTGACCGCATGCTCCGGCAGGTGCACCTTGCGCAGCCCGGCCTGCAGCGCCTGCACGATGGCATGGCAGCTGTTCCAGGCATCCCGGCCGCAGCGCAGCACACAGGCGCTGCCCGCCTTGATGGCCAGGGCGGCGGCGTCGCTGGTGACGTTGGGGCGGCTCTCGTAGATGATGGCGATGACCCCCATGGGAACGGCGGTCTTCTCGATGATCAGACCGTTGGGCCGCACGATCTTGCGCAGCACGGTGCCCACCGGGTCCGGCAGGGCCGCCACTTCCCGGATGCCCTTGGCCATGTCGGTGAGGCGGGAGGAAGTCAGGGCCAGCCGGTCCAGCATCACGTCGCTGACGCGGCCCCGGGCGGCCTCCAGGTCCTGGCGGTTGGCGGCCAGAATCTCGTCCTGGGCGGCGATCAGCGCCACCGCCATGGCCTCCAGCGCCTGGTTCTTGGCGTGGGTGTCGGCCAGCGCCAGGGGCATACGGGCGCCCTGGGCCAGCTGCAGGATCTCCTGGGTGGTCATTGCAATCTCTCCTTCTTTCCGATGAACCGGGTGCCCACAGGCTTGCCCTCCAGAATGTCATACAGGATATCGGCGTGGGCGCCGTTGGCGATGATCATATCCACACCGGCGCTGGTGGCCCGCTTGGCAGCCACCACTTTGGTCAGCATGCCGCCTGTGCCCAGGGAGGAACCCGCCCCGCCGGCCAGACGCTCGATCTCCGGCGTGATCTCCTCCACCACCGGAATCAGGCGTGCATCGGGATTGCTGTGGGGATCGGCGGTGTACAGCCCGTCAATGTCGGACAAAAGCACCACCAGATCGGCGTGGATGCACTGGGCCACCAGCGCCGCCAGCGTGTCGTTGTCGCCCAGGGAATACTCCTCGATGGCCACAGGGTCGTTCTCGTTGATAATGGGGATGGCGCCCAGCTGCAGCAGCCGTTCCAGCGTGCTGCACAGGTTGCGCAGGCGGTTTTCGTGGTCGAAGTCCTCCCAGGTCAGCAGCATCTGGGCCACCGTGTGGTTGTACTGGCCGAAGAGCCGGTCGTAGGTGTACATCAGCTCGCACTGGCCCACGGCGGCGGCCGCCTGCTTGGTGGTGATGTCCTGGGGCTTCTGGATCTGCAGCTTGCCCACGCCCAGGCCGGTGGCGGCCGACGACACCACGATGAGCTCGTGGCCGGCGTTCTTGATGTCGCTCCACACCTTCACAAGAGCTTCAGTGTGGCGGATGTTCAGCAGCCCGCCCGGATGGGCCAGCGTGCTGGTGCCGACCTTCACGACGATTCGCATAGATTTACTTCCCCAATTCTTTCGTTTTCTCGTAGGCGGCAATGACGGCATCGGTCACCGCGCCGCGGAAGGCCCGCTCTTCCAGCAGGCGCACGCCCTGGATGGTGGAGCCACCCGGGCTGCAGACGGCGTCCTTCAGTACGCCGGGATGCTGGCCGCTTTCCAGCACCATGCGGGCACTGCCCAGCAGCGTCTGGGCGGCGTACTCCTGGGCCTTGGCCCGGGGCAGACCGGCGGCCACACCGCCGTCGGCCAGGGCTTCGATGAACTGGTACACCCAGGCGGGGCCGCAGCCCGACACGGCGCTGGCCGCATCGATGAGGCTCTCCGGCACCTCGTCCAGCTGGCCGGCGGGGGCCATGGCGGACAGCCACTCCTGCAGCTGTTCGGGCTCCACGTCATCGTAGCAGTACTGGATCATGCCGGCGCCCAGCGCCACCGGGGTGTTGGGCATCATCCGGATGATGGGATAGCCGCTGCCCGCCATCTGGCGGATCTGGTGCATGGAAAGCCCGGCGGCCATCGACACCAGCACAAAGGGGCGGCTCTCGGCGCGGGATTCCAGAACCGGGGCCAGGGCGTCCAGCATATCCTCCATCATCTGGGGCTTGACGCCCAGAAAGATAAAGTCGCACAGCCCCGCCACCTGTTCGTTGGTGCCGTAGGCACAGCCCAGCTCGTCGGCCAGCTTCTGCGCTTTGGCCGGGGTGCGGTTGGCAAGCAGAACGTCGCCGGCACCGGCCCCCTTGCAGACGGCGCGCGCGACGGCGCCGCCCATGTTGCCGCAGCCGATAAACCCGTATTTCATGGCAGTATTCCCTCCGTTGTCCTCATACGTGATTTATATAAATGGATTATAGCTGTAATCCTATCGCACCTGCGGGATTTTGTCAATCAAAAGCTGGGGACGGGGCTGGAATTTTGCGGAAAAGTTGCCTATAATACAAAGGTAGACAAAAACAGCAAAAAGAGGCGAATCGCATGCAATACGTACAACTGGGCCAGACCGGCCTGAAAATCTCCCGCCTGGGATTCGGCGGCATTCCCATCCAGCGCATCGACCAGCCCGGCACCCGGGCGCTGCTGAAGGCAGCCCACGAGGCCGGCATCAACTACATCGATACCGCCCGCGCCTACACGGTCAGCGAGGGCTGGATCGGCCAGTCGCTGGAGGAGCTGGGGCTGCGGGATGCCTTTGTGCTGGCCACCAAGTGCCGCGCCCTGACCAAAGCCGACATGGAGGCCGAGCTGGCCGCCAGCCTGAAAAACCTGCGCACCGACCACATCGAACTCTACCAGTTCCACAACCCCAGCATGGAGGACCTGAAGAAAATTCTCGCCCCCGGCGGTTCCCTGGAAGCCCTGCTGGAAGCCAAGGCCAAGGGCGTGGTGGGGCATATCGGCCTGACGGCCCACCTGGCGGCGGTCTTTGAGGCGGCGCTGGAGGTGCCGGAGATCGAGACCATCATGTTCCCCTATAACATTGTGGAGCAGCAGGGGGCGGAGCTTATCCGCCGCTGCGCCGAAATGGGCAAGGGCTTCATCGACATGAAACCGCTGGCGGGCGGCGCCATCGAGGACGGCCGTCTGGCGCTGCGGTATGTGCTGTCCAACCCCAACGTGACGGTGGCCATCCCCGGCATGGCGGCCCCCGAGGAGCTGGAAAGCAACGTGAAGGGCGCCGACAACATCGCCCCCCTCACCGAGGAGGAGCAGGCGGCCTGCCAGAAGGTGCGGGACGCCCTGGGCACCCAGTTCTGCCGCCGGTGCAACTATTGCGCGCCCTGCACGGTGGGCATCTCCATTCCCAACGTCTTTCTGTTCCAGGGATACCTGAACCGGTACGGCCTTGCGGACTGGGGCAGGGCGCGGTACGCTACCCTGAAAGTGAAGGCCAGCGCCTGCGTGCAGTGCGGTGCCTGCGAGACCCGCTGCCCCTACAACCTGCCCATCCGCCAGATGATGAAGAAGGCTGCGGAGGATTTCGGCGAATAAGCGTACATTTTTGCCGCGGAACGGTGGAAAGCCGGGCCGCGGTTTTTCTGTGCCAAAACGGAGAAAAAATTTTGTGTGAGCGGTTGTTTTTCGGGCGGCGGGCGTGTATAATTTATCCTGTATAATTTTGTGCAAAAATGTGAGGAATCAGTATGCTTTCCGACCCCCAGCTTCATTATCTGGACAACGCCGCAACCACCCGCATCGACCCGGCGGTGACCGAGGTCATCCACGATGCGCTGGTGGAACTGTGGGCCAATCCCAGCAGCCTCTACGACCCGGCGGTGGCTGCCCAGGACGGCATCGAAAATGCCCGGGCCCGCATCGCCAAAACGCTGCACTGCCGCAGCGATGAGATCTACTTCACCGGCTGCGGCACCGAAGGCAACAATATGGCCATCTGGGGCGCGGCCATGCCCCGGCGGCAGTGGGGCCACAAGGTGGTGGTCTCGGGGTTTGAACACCCCAGCGTGCAGCTTGCGGCCCGCGCGCTGAAAAACGAAGGCTTTGAGGTGGTGGAGATCCTGCCCGAGGCGGACGGCCACCTGGACATCCAGAAATTCCTGGCCGCGGTGGACAAGAACACCGTGCTGGCCTCCTGCATGGCGGTGAACAACGAAACCGGCGCCGTGCAGGACATTGCCGCCCTGGCGGCAGGCATCAAGGCCCGCAACAGCCGCACCCATTTCCATGTGGACGCGGTGCAGGCCTGGCTGCGCATGCCCATCGACCTGCAGAAGTGGGCCGGGGTGGATACCCTGTCGGTGTCCGGCCACAAAATCCATGCCCCCAAGGGCATCGGGGCGCTCTTCGTGCGGGACAGCCAGCGCCAGACGCTGCGCCCGCCCTACTGCGGCGGCCATCAGGAGCGGGGCCTGCGTCCCGGCACCGAGAACACCCCCTATATCGTGGGCCTGGGTCTGGCGGCGGCCAAAGGCTACCAGGGCATGCGGGCCCGCACAAAACAGATCGAAGCCCTCAACCACCGCCTGCGGCAGGGGCTGGCGGAACTGCCCGGCATCACCGTCAATTCCCCTGAGGATGCGGTGCCCGAGGTGCTGAACTTCTCCACCGGGTGCATCAACAGCCAGACCTTCATCAACTACCTGAACACCCGCGGGGTGCTGGTGTCGGGGGGCAGCGCCTGCGACAAGGGCGAACCCAGCCACACGCTGCAGGCCATGGGCTGTGATGAGCGCATCATCCACACGGCGCTGCGGGTCAGCTTCTGCGCCGACAACACCGACGAGGATGTGGACGCCCTGCTGGACGGGCTGAAAAACGGTCTGCAGAGTCTGCAGCATATCTGAAGGAAAGGCATTACCACATGAAAGAGATTATTCTGGCCTACCAGGGGGAGATGACCCTCAAGGGCCTGAACCGCGGCAAGTTCGAAGCACGGCTTGCCAAGATCATCCGCTGGCGGCTGGAACCGCTGGGCAAGTTCAAAGTATACCAGGCCCAGAGCACGGTTTTTATCGAACCGCTGGAGGACGACCTGGATATGGACGAGGCGTTCCGCCGCGTCTCCCGGGTGTTCGGCATCGTCAAAATGAGCCGCGCCGTGGAGTGCGGCAAGGAGTTTGAGGCCATCTGTGAGACGGCGGAGGCCTACCTGGGCCAGGCGCTGCGGGGAGTACGCACCTTCAAGGTGGAGGCCAAGCGTGCCGACAAGTCCTATCCGCTGAAGAGCCCCGAAATCTGCCGGGAGCTGGGCGCCTACCTGCTGGATAAGCACCACCATCTGCGGGTGGATGTGCACCATCCCCAGCTGGAGATCATGGTGGAGATCCGCGACCACGCGGCCTACGTCCACGGCCCCAAGGTGGAGGCCGCCGGCGGTTTGCCGGTGGGCACCAGCGGCCGGGCGCTGAACCTGCTTTCGGGCGGCATCGACAGCCCGGTGGCGGCCTGGTGCATGGCGCGCCGGGGCCTGGCGCTGCATCACATCCACTTTGCCAGCCCGCCCTACACCAGCCTGCGGGCCAAACTGAAGGTGGAAAAGCTGGCCAAAGAACTGGTGGAATACACCGGCAACTGCACGCTGTTTGTGGTGCCCTACACCAAACCCCAGGAATACATCCGGGACCACGCCCCCGACGTGCTGTTCACCGTGCTGATGCGCCGCAGCATGCTGCGCATCGCCAACCAGGTGGCCACCAAACTGGAACTGCAGGCGCTGATCACCGGCGAGAGCCTGGCCCAGGTGGCCAGCCAGACGATGGCGGCTATGGTCTGCACCGACGCCGCCCAGGACCTGCCGGTGCTGCGGCCCTGCATCGGTATGGACAAGACCGAGATCATCGCCCTCTCCCGCAAGATCGGCACCTTTGATACCTCCATCGAGCCCTACGAGGACTGCTGCACCATCTTCACGCCGCCCCATCCCAAGACCAACCCCACGCTGGCCGAGATTCTGGCGGCGGAGGAGGGTATGCCCGACCTGCGGGCGCTGGAGAGTGAGGCCGCTGAAAACGTGGAGAAGATTGCCATCCGCATGGGGGAGGAGGACTTGCTGTGACGGCAGAGATCATCTGTGTGGGCACCGAGCTGCTGCTGGGGGATATCCTCAACACCAACGCCCAGTTCTTGAGCCGGGAACTGGCCGAGCTGGGCATCAGTGTGCTCCACCAGCATGTGATCGGGGATAACCCCGAGCGTCTGCGGGATCTCGTGAACCGGGCACGGCAGCGCAGCGACCTGCTGGTGTTTTCCGGCGGGCTGGGCCCCACCGAGGACGACCTGACCAAGGAGACGGTGGCCCAGGCTTTCGGCGATACGCTGCACTTTGACGAGGAGGAATGGCAGAAGATTCTCGCCTTCTTCGCCCGCACCAACCGCAAGCCCACCCCCAACAACCGCAAACAGGCCATGGTGCCCACCATCGGCCATAAGATCGTCAATGACTTCGGCACCGCCCCCGGCGCCTGGTTTGAGGACAGCACCGGCCACTGCGCCGTGCTCATGCCCGGGGTGCCCCGGGAGATGAAGGGGATGTGGACCCAGCAGATCCGCCCGGCACTGCAGAAGCGCCAGAACTGCACGATCCACTCCCACACGCTGCGGGTGCTGGGGGGCGAGAGCAGCATTGCCACCAAGGTGGCGCCCCTCTTTGAGAGCACCAACCCCACGGCGGCCATCTACTGCAAGACGGGGGAGAGCGAGATCCGCATCACCGCCCGGGAAGCCACCCCGGAAGCGGCGGAACGCTCCTGCAAGGCCTACCTGCAGAAGTTCCGGGACATCCTGGGGGATGCGGCCTACGATGTGGACGTGCCCGCCCTGGAATACACCGTGGTGCGCATCCTGCGGGAAAAAGGCCTGCACGCCGCCACGGCGGAAAGCTGCACCGGCGGCATGATCGCCCAGCGGCTCACCAACGTGCCAGGCTCCAGCGAGGTGTTCGGCTACGGCTTTGTCACCTACGCCGAGGCCGCCAAACAGAAACTGCTGGGGGTGGACGCCGCCCTCATCGAACAATACAACGTGGTGTCCGGCCCGGTGGCGGTGGCCATGGCCTTCGGTGCCGCCCGGGCTTCCGGCGCGGAGCTGGCGGTGGGCATCACCGGCCTGGCGGGCCCCGGCGGGGCGCTGCCCGGCAAACCGGTGGGCACCGTCTACCTGGCGGGGGCGGACGCCCGCACCAACCGGGGCTGGCTGCTGCGGCTGGTCCTGGGCGGCTACCACGAGCGCAGCATCATCCGCGCCCGGGCAGCCCTGTATGCCCTGGACCTTTTGCGGCGGATGGCACTGGAACTGCCGGTGCCGGACGGCATGGCCGTCACGCCCCAGACGCCGCCCCAGGAGAGCAACATCTGAGTACCGAAAGAAAGGCAGATCATGGTCAACACACAACTCAAAATTTTGCGCGTATTCGGCCCCACCGCGGCCGAAGTGTCGGCTGTGCTGCGGCAGATCCGTGACGACGGCTGCCCGGGGCTGCGCCTGCTGGAACGGGACGGAGAATTCGCCGTCTGCGTCCAGGTGAGTGCGCCCAACCGGGCCATGGCCGAACAGTACTGCGAGAAATGGGTGCAGCGCCTGCGCGCCAAATTCGGCGACGACGTATTCGGCACGGGGGAGACCAGCCTGGCCCAGGCAACGCTGGACCTGATGCTGCAGAAGCGGAAGCTGCTGGTGGCGGTGGACGAAACCACCGGCCGTCTGGTGGGCAGCCTGCTGCAGCCGCTGTCCCACAGCGAGGCGGTGTTTGACTTCGGTACCGAGAGCTATGCGGACCCCCAGCGGGAGCGCCAGATCAAGGTGCCGCCCCAGCTGCTGAAGAAATTCCCCGGCGATGTGGTCCAGGCGGCCGCGGGCCGGGCGGTGTCGGCCATGCAGGTCACCGGCGCCGACTTTGCGGCGGCCTACATGCCGGCCACCGTGGGGCAGTGTCCCTTTGTGCTGATCTGCGACCGCCACGGCGCCGTGGCCTGTGCGCTGCCGCCCGAACTCAGCGATGCGGCCATCGGCAACCAGATTCTCGATCTGCTGCGCCGCCGCATGCAGGGGCTGCGGCTGACCGATTCCTGCATCACCTTCCGCCCCGGGCGGGAACATCCGCTGCTGCTGGTGTCCGAGGCAGGGCGGGAGCGGGGCAACACGGTGCGGTTTTCGCTGCGCCGCCGCACCCCCGCCACCCAGGACGCCGACCACACGGCGGATTTTGAGCCGATGATGGACTTTGATACGGCGGAGCCGGAGAGCCCGCCCGCCTATACGGCCCCCCGGCCGGCCGCCCATACGGCGCGCCAGCCCGCGGTGGACACGGCCCCCACCGGCACCATCCAGTTCGAGACCGATCTGGACACGGCGGGCAGCGACAACACCGACCCCATGAACATCCGCACCGCCGGCCCCCAGGCGGCCACGGCAGCGCGCCGCCGCCGCACCCGGGAAACGGAAAACTACGATACGCCGCTTTATCCTTCCGGGCAGAAGGACCCGGCACCCTCCCTGCTGGACGGGGATGTGCCGGATTTCTCGGCGGAACTGGATCCCCAGGCCCTGGCAGCGGCCCAGGCGGCCGATGAAGCCGATGCCGCCGCCGGCCGCACCACCACGGCGGAGGATTTCACCAAGGCGGCCACCCGGCTGTTCTCGGAGGAGGACGAGGCTGAACTGGCAGCTGCCCAGAGCCGTCGCCGCCCGGCCAAAAAGGAACCCGCAGCGCGGGTCCGTTCCGACGCGCCCGCGGCGTCCAGCATCAAGAACCGGAGCCTTGCCATCATCGAGCGCACCGAGCGCCGTCGCCGCCGCACCGTGACGATGATCCTCATCGTCATCCTGCTGCTGATTCTGGCCGGCGTGGGGGCGCTGTGGTGGTTCTTCCGCAACGACCTGGGCACCCGCCCGGCAGCCAAGAATTACGGCACCACGGTGTACGACGACACGGCGGAGAGCTACCTGGCCAACGCCCTGGAGAAACGTCCCGGCGCGGTGGGCTACCTGGGCTGGCCCGGGCTGGACGGCACGCTGGTCTACGCAGCAGGCACCCAGCCCGGCACCGGGGAAAACGCGGTTCCGGCCGTGCTGACCCGCTTTGCCACGGCTAGCAACCTGGACCAGGCCACGGCGGGCAACACCGTACTGGAATGCACCGGCGACAGCTACGCGTCGCTGGCCCAGGAGGATGTCATCAAGGAAAACAGCGGCTTTACCCTCTACCTGCAAAGCGGCACCTACCGCTTCAAGGTGGTGGCGGTCTACTACCTGGACCCCGCCGAGGAAGGGGAGGGCGCCTTCGATCTGTACGGCAGCACCGACCTGTCCAACTATTACGACTACCTGTCCTTTGTGGCGGGCATCCAGGCCCGCAGCCTGTGGCAGACCAACGTGGAGTTCGGCGACGACTCCCACTTCCTGACGCTGACCAGCACCACCAGTGAGCAGGGCGTTCTGCTCTGCGTCACGGGACGGCTCATCGACGAGGACGAGGCCGCGGCGCTGGACGGCGCCTCCATCACGGCGGCGGAAGAACCGCTGCTGACGGCGCTGCAGTATCAGCGCAAGGACCAGCCCATGCCCGCGGTGAGCAGTCTGCTCAGCGCCAGCGTGGACCGGTATGCCCAGCAGAGCGCCGCCAGTGCGGCCAACCGCAACAACGGCGCCCAGCAGGAGGAGGAAACCTCCGGCAGCAATCTGGACGACAAGATCGCCGACATGCAGTCCCAGACCGACGCCATCCTGGCCAGCACCGACAAGCTGCTGGCAGGCCTGACCGACGTGGCGGGCTCCGGCAACGAATCGGAGTCCGATCTGAACCAGGGCGCCGAGGGCGGTCTGCCGGAACAGACGGTGACGGTGGATCAGGTGGTGGCCACCCCCACGCCGGCGCCCACCGAAACGCCCACCGAGGCACCTTCGGAGTCGGCCTCCAGTGAGGGCGGCGACAGCTCTTCTTCCACCGATTCCGGCAGTTCCGGCGATTCCGGGAACACCTCCTCCGGCGGCGACACCATCAATGTGACGATGAACGGCACCGCCCAGACCATGGACCTGGTGCAGTGCCTGGCCATGGTGGCCCAGAACGAGCTGGGGCCCAACGCCCCGGCGGAAGCCTACAAGGCCCAGTGCGTGGCCACCCACTGCTGGATTCTCAGCCAGTCGGGGTACCCGTCGGTGGCGGGCACCACGCCCGGTGCCACGGCCCTGGCGGCTGCCCAGGAAGTGGCCCGCGTGCTGATTACTTACAACGGCCAGGTCTGCTTTACGCCCTATTTCGCTTCGGCCAGCACCGGCACCGCTTCGGCGGCTGATGTGTGGGGCAATGACCGCCCCTGGCTGCAGGCGGTGGACAGCCCCTACGACCAGTCGGTGGCCAGCAACTGGAACACCAACGGCAACAGCAGCGGCACGGCCCGGTTCTCCCGCCAGACGCTGCAGGACCGCATCAAGTCCGAGCTGGGCATTGATCTGTCCGGCGTGGACCCCAACAACTGGTTCAAGATCCTTTCGGCCAACCAGTACGGCTGGGTGGCCAAGATCCAGGTGGGCCCCGACGGCAACAGCGAGACGGTCAGCGGACGCTGGTTCCGCGAGAACCTGCTGGCCCGCCAGAGCGTGGACGGCCGCAGCCTGCGCAGCCAGTGCTTTACCGTCAGCTATGACGCCGGCATGGACTGCTTTATCTTCGATGTGTATGGCTACGGTCACGGCTGCGGCATGAGCCAGTGGGGCGCCATCGGATACGCCCAGAACGGCTGGGGGTATCAGGACATCCTGCTGCACTACTACCCCGGCACCACCATCACCACCTACTGATACAACCAACGCCCGCCCGGCAACATCCGGGCGGGTTTGCTGTGTGCCACAGCGACAAAACAAGGAACATTCCCGTGCGGCACCGCTGCAGGGAAGGGAAGGAACCATCATGAAGAAGATCCTGATGCTGGCCACCGGCGGCACCATCGCCACGCTGAAAACAGAGGAGGGCAAGGTTCCCCAGCTGACCAGCCGGGAACTGCTGCGCACGGTGCCCGAGATCCAGGAAATCTGCCAGGTGGAAACGCGGCAGCTCTTTCAGCTGGACAGCACCAACGTACATCCCGAACACTGGAAGACCATCGCCCGGGCCATTCTGGAAGCCTATGATGACTATGACGGTTTTGTCATCACCCACGGCACCGATACCATGGCCTATACAGCGGCGGCCCTGAGCTATATGCTGCCCGGCGCACGCAAACCCATCGTGCTGACGGGGGCTCAGAACTCCATCGGCGACCGGGAGACCGACGGCCGCCGCAACCTGCTGGATGCCTTCCTCTATGCTTCCTCCCGCTGCGCCTGGGGCGTGACCATCGTCTTTGACGGCCAGGTCATGCTGGGCACCCGGGCCAAAAAGCTGCGCACCAAGAGTTACCACGCCTTCTCCAGCATCGGCTACCCCGAGGTGGCCCGCATCCGGGACCGGAAGGTCTACCCGGTGCTGCCCATGCCGGAGGGACTGGGCCGTCCTGCGGCCAACCTGGAACTGGACCCGTCGGTCTTTGTGCTCAAGCTGATCCCCGGCATCCGGCCCGATGTGCTGCGGTTGCTCCGCCCGGCCTACCATGCCCTGATTGTGGAAGGGTTCGGCGTGGGCGGCGTGCCCTACTACGCCACGGCGGATTTTGCCCGGGAGGTGGGCGCCTGGATGGAGGCCGGCAAGGTGGTCATCATGACCACCCAGGTGATCTACGAGGGCAGCGACATGAGCGTTTACCAGGTGGGCCACCAGATCAAGCAGACCTACGGCGTCATCGAGGCCTACGACATGACGCTGGAGGCGGTGGTGACCAAGACAATGCATCTGCTGCCCCAGTGCCGGGACCTGGCGGATTTCCGCACCAGGTTCCTTACACCGGTGGCCAGTGACATTCTGCTGCCGGCAGGGGAGTAAGCCGCTGCCCAGGAGGCGAAGCCCATGAAAAAGGCAAAAACTGTCTGCCGATGGCTGCTCATCGCCCTGTGTCTGGGGGAGGTGGCGGCCTGCAGCCTCTTTTCCGTGACAGGCATCGTGGGGCTGTGCATCGCGGTGCTGGCCCTGCCCTTGGCGCCGGTCCGTGCCCTTTGGAAGAGGATCCTGCCGCCGGACGCACCGCGCTTTGCCAAGGAGGCTATTCTGGCAGCTGCGACGCTGGTCATGCTGGCCGCCGTACCTGCACCGATATCCGAAGGGCAGGCCGCGCAGGCGGCACCGCAGCCCTCCGCGATGGAAGATGCTGTACCTGCCCCCACGGCCGCAGCATCTCCCACGGCGTCGCCGGCCACTTCACAGGAGCCGGCGCCAACCGCGACGGCCGAACCCACCGTTCAGCCTGTGGAGACGGCCACCCCGGCACCGACCCCGGACGAGGATGGGAAAACAGATGCAGCACAGGAATATGGATTGCCGCAGGGGGATACCGTGTATGTGGCGGGCAGCGGCAACGGCAGTAAGTACCACACCGACCCCAACTGCAGCCGGATGCAGGACGCCGTGCCCATGACCCGCGCCCAGGCGGAAAGCCGCGGCTATACGCCCTGCAGCAAATGCTGCGGGTAATTCCTGCAAACAAAAGAGCCCTGTCGGCAAGACAGGGCTCTTGAACTTTATAAAAAATCAAAAACCGCGAACATCTTACGATGCATCGCGGGTTTTGTTGGCGGAGTAAGAGAGATTTGAACTCTCGCGGCCCTTTCGGACCCTACGCCCTTAGCAGGGGCGCCTCTTCGACCTCTTGAGTATTACTCCACAAGTCAAAGTGATAATCTATTCACTTGTTATACAAAATGGCGGAGAGGATGGGATTCGAACCCATGGTCCGCTCACGCGAATCGCTGGTTTTCAAGACCAGTTCCATAAACCACTCGGACACCTCTCCACAGTGGCTGCCGCCAAATGCGAGTATTATTTTAGCATGGAAAGCCGGGGTTGTCAACCCCGGCTTTCATTTTTTTCTTCAATTTTTTTCCACGCTATGCTCAGCCGCCTTTTTGGTCCGGCGCCGGTCCCAGATGGCCCAGGCCAATACGGCGGCGCAGAGCCATTCGCCGTTGCGGAAAAATCCGGTGAGCAGCGCCCAGCAGGCGGCACCCAGTTGGGCCGTGGGCAGCTGGCCGGTGTAGGCCACCACCCCCAGCTCCATGATGACGATACACAGCGGCAGTAGTCCCAGGCCGCAGAGCAGCAGGGAAGCGCCCCCGCCCTGCCCGGAACGGGGACGCCGCCAGACAGGCAGCAGAAACCCGCCGGCACAGCCCAGCAGCCAGGGGAAAATGCTCACCAAGTTTTGATTCGGGGAGGCAGTCACGTAGATGCTGGTGGGACCGTCCGCGCCGCCGATCACTCCCACGGAGGTTGCCCCGCCCGGGGCGAGCAGGCCGGGCAGCACCGCCAGCGCCGCCACCAGAACGGCCGCCGCCACAAAAGCCCACCGCCAACGGCGGTCGAGGCGCGGCGCCCCGAAGGCTGCATTGAACTGGGCGGCCACCTGGGCGGGGGTGCCCAGCTCCGCCATGATCTGCTCGTCGCTCTGGCCACTTTCCCGGCGGCTCTCAAAGTCCCCGGCCAGCTCGGTCATGATGCGCAGCCGCGTTGGGCCGTCCACCCGCAGTCGCCGCTCTATGGCGTTCATGTACCGCTTGACGGGGGGCAGGATGTCGATGGTGGTGTTTCCGATTTTCCGTTTCATGATGGGTCCCTCCTCAGATATTGGTCCACACAGGCTGCAAAGCGGTGCCAGGCGGCGGTCTCCCGGGCCAGTACGGCCTGCCCGGTTTCGGTGATGGAATAGACCCGGCGCGGCACCCGGCCCTGGGGCCTGGCCTGGTCCGGGCTGTTCCAGGCCGAGGTGATGCAGCCCTCCTCCTCCAGCCGGTAGAGAATGGGGTAGAGGGTGCCTTCCTTCAATTCCAGAAGGCCGCCGCTGCTCTCCCGCAGGCGCACGATCAGTTGGTAGCCGTGGCCGGGGGCGTCGGACAAAAGCCGCAGCACCAGCATTTCCAGCACGCCCTTTTTCAGTTGCTGTGCAAAACGCTGCTCACTGTCTGCCACCTGCAATCCTCCTTTCTAAATGTTTAGCATTGCTAAATACTATATATCACAAAATAAACCGGCTGTCAAGGCGGGCGGGCAAAGCCTTTACATTTTATTTGGCTGTGCTATACTAAGGGCAACCTACATTGATTTTGGGAGGTACTTCCATGAACGATCCGCGTTGGGCGTCCATCGACGCCTTTGCTGAACAGAACCGCGAGAATATCCTGCGGGACATCACCCGCCTGGTGGCGGTGCCCAGTGTGGAGGGCACGCCGGAGCCGGGGGCTCCCTTCGGCGCCGGGCCCAAGGCCGCCCTGGACAAGGCCCTGGAGATCGCCGCCGAGCTGGGCCTGCAGACCCATAATGCCGACGGCTACATCGGCTGGGCCGAGACCGGCCCCATTGGGGAGGGCCAGAAATTCCTGGCCACCATCACCCATGTGGACGTGGTGCCGGAGGGCAACGGCTGGGACGCCGACCCCTACACCGTGCGGGTGAAAGACGGCTGGCTGCTGGGCCGCGGCGTGGCGGACGACAAGGGCCCCGGCATCCTCTGCCTGTACGCGCTGAAATACCTCAAGGACAACGGCGTGGCGCTGAAGTACCCCGTGCGCGCGCTGCTGGGCGCCAACGAGGAGACCAACATGCATGACGTGGACTACTACGCCGAGCACTACCCCATGCCGGCCTTCTGCTTCACGCCGGACGCCGAATTCCCGGTGTGCAACGGCGAGAAGGGCGGCTTCAACGGTGAGTTCGTCAGCCCCAAACTGGAAAAGGGCGCCATCCTGGACTTTGCAGGCGGTGTGGCCCGCAACGCGGTGCCCAACCAGGCCAGCTGCACGGTGCGGGTGGCCCCCGAGGCCGTCAAGCTCACCGAAGGTGTGACCGCCGAGGCAGGGGAGAACGGCACCACGGTGCTGCACGGCTGGGGCAAGAGCGGCCACGCGGCCATGCCGGCGGGCACGGTGAACGCCATCGCCCTGCTGGTGGACTGCCTGCTGGCCAACGACTTCTGCACGCCCCAGGAGCGGGCCTACCTGGAGGTGCTGCACACGCTGCACGCCTCCACCGACGGCAGCGCCCTGGGCATTGCGGCCAACGACGGGCTGTTTGACCCGCTGACCATCATCGGCGGCACCATCGAGATGCAGGACGGTGTGATCCGCCAGAGCTTTGACTGCCGGTATCCCACCAACACCGACCCCGACAAGATGACCGCTGCCCTGGAGAAGGTCTGCGGCGACGCGGCCCATCTGGAGCATCTGACCAGCAAGGTGCCCTTCTACATCGAGGCGGACAGCCCCGCCATCCAGACGCTGATCACCACCTACAACGAGGTGACGGGGGAGAACAAGACCCCCTTCACCATGGGCGGCGGCACCTATGCGCGGCACTTCCCCTACGCGGTGAGCTTCGGCCCGGAGCACACCGACCTGGCCATTCCGGATTTTGCCGGCCCCATGCACGGTGCCAACGAGGGCGCGCCCTTTGAGAAGCTGATGGAAGCGCTGAAGATCTATATTCTGGCGCTGCTCCGCCTGCAGGAGATCGACCTGTAAAACCTGTATATACAAAAATACCGCTCCGGCATCCCTGCCGGGGCGGTTTTGCGATTTCAGGAGGAATGGCTGTACAGCGTCAGGTAGCGGGCGCGGCGACGGCGTTTGTGCCGCCGGCACAGCAGTGCGGTCAGAGCCAGCAGCCCGCCGGCCGCGGCCAGCAGAGCCAGGATTTTGGCAAGATGTTTCATAGCTGCCTCCTTTATAAAATGACGGCCAAACGATGATATCCTTATCATACCATACCCGGCGGCGGGATGCAAACATTGTACATCCTTTGCGACATTTGCGTAAATTGTTGCAGAAATTGCGGGATTGGACAAAATCCCCCCAGTTGCCAAAAACCACGCCTTGACTTGCCGTGGCAACATGGTAAAATGATGGAGTATACATGGGGTATTGTCGGACGAGGCTGGCCTGCCGGCTCCGCGGCGATGCCCGAAATAACAAGGAAATGGGGGAAATAGCTTGTTCAAGTCCCTAAAGCGTTCGGCCAAAGGCGCGAGCGTGCCGCATGTGAAGGCGACAGCAGGACAGCCGACCGTCAAGATGCCGGTGCCCGAGCATGTCATCATTCCCATGTCGATGCACATCGGCGCACCGGCGGAACCTGTCGTCAAGAAGGGCGACACTGTCATGGTTGGCACGCTGATCGGCAAAGCCAGCGGCTTTGTCAGCGCCAACATTCACTCCAGCGTATCCGGCACGGTGCAGGATGTGGCACCCATGCGGATGGTCAACGGTGCAATGACCACCGCGGTGGCCATCAAGACGGACGGTCAGCAGACCATTGACCCGGCCTGTGTACCGCCCACCGTCACCGACAAAGCCAGCCTGCTGGCGGCCATTCAGGCCTGCGGTCTGGTGGGCGTGGGCGGCGCCGGATTCCCGACCCATGTGAAGCTGGCCGCCGACACTGTCGACACGCTGCTCATCAACGCGGCGGAGTGCGAGCCCTACCTGACCACCGACTGCCGGGAAATGCTGGAATGCAGCGATACCATCATCTCGGGCATTGCCGCCGTGATGAAGTACTGCAACATTCCCAACTGCATCATCGGCATCGAGCGCAACAAACCCGAGTGCATCGACCAGATGTATTCTCTGACCCGGAATATGCCGGGCGTCAGCGTCAAACCGCTGCCCACCCGCTATCCCCAGGGCGCCGAGAAGACGCTGGTGGAGACCTGCACCGGCCGGGAAGTCCCCCAGGTGGGCCCCTCCGGCAAGGCGGGCCTGCCCGCCGACGTGGGCTGCATCATCATGAACGTGACCAGCGTGTCCACCCTGGGCAAGTACCTCAAGACCGGCATGCCGCTGATCACCAAGCGCGTCACGGTGGAGGGCGACGCCATCGTCAAGCCCCAGAACGTGGAAGTGCCCATCGGCACGCTGTACCGGGATGTGATCGAGGCCTGCGGCGGCATCAAGCCCGACGTGGAGCTGGGCAAGATCATCTTCGGCGGCCCCATGATGGGCGGCGCTGCGCCCAGCGCGGATTTCCCCGTGCTGAAGCAGAACAACGGCCTGCTGCTCTTCAGCAAACAGGCGGCCAACCTGCCCGAAGCCTCCGCCTGCATCCGCTGCGGCCGCTGCATCGACGCCTGCCCCATGGGTCTGGAGCCCGTTGTGGTGGCGGAAGCCTTCAACAACAAGGACTTTGCGGCCCTCAAGGCCCGCTGCGTGGATCTCTGCGTGGCCTGCGGCAGCTGCAGCTATGCCTGCCCGGCCAAGCGCCCCGTCAGCCAGACCATGACGCTGGCCAAGGCGTGGTATCTCTCTGAAGTGCGGAAAGGAGGCAAATAACCATGGAAGATCGTCTGCTGGTAACCGCCTCGCCGCATATCCGGGACCATTCCACCACCCGCGGCCTCATGGGCTATGTTGTCATCGCCCTGCTGCCCTGCGTGCTGGCCTCGGCCCTGATTTTCGGCGTGCAGGCGCTGGTGCAGGTGGTCGTCACCACCTTTGCCTGCGTGGCGTTTGAATATCTGTACGAAATCCTGACCCATAAACAGAACACGGTGGGGGATCTCTCCGCCGTGGTCACCGGCATTATCCTGGCCCTCAACATGCCGGTGGGCATGCCGCTGTGGATCGCGGTGGTGGGCGCCTTTGTGGCCATCGTCATCACCAAGCAGCTGTTCGGCGGCATTGGCTACAACTTCGCCAACCCCGCCCTGGTGGGCCGTATCGTGCTGTTCCTGGGCTTCACCGCCCGCATGACGGCCTACGTCTACCCCGATATGGCGGTGGATGCCCTGGCTTCCGCCACGCCGCTCTCCTCCTCGGTGGACCTGGGCGCCGTCAAGTTCCTGGATATGTTCCTGGGCCTGCACGGCGGCATGCTGGGTGAAACCTGCGTGCTGGCCATCCTGGCCGGTTTTGCCATTCTGCTGGCCACCGGCACCGTTCAGGCCACCATTCCGGTGAGCATCGTGGCCACCTGCTACATCCTGACGCTGCTCTACACCCGGGACCCCTACGTGGCCCTGATGGAGTGCATGGCGGGCGGCCTTCTGTTCGGCGCGGTCTTCATGGCCACCGACTACGTCACCAGCCCGTTCACGACGAAGGGCAAGCTGTTCTACGGCATCTTCATCGGCCTGGTGACCTTCCTCATCCGCCACTTCGCCAGCATGAATGAGGGCATGAGCTTCGCCATTCTGCTGGGCAACCTCATGGTGCCCTGGTTCAACGCCTGGGGCCATCAGGTGCCGCTGGGCTACAAGAAAGCCAAAAAAGCAAAAGCCAAAAAGGAAGGGGGTGCTGACTGATGGCGAACAACCAGACTCCGGAAAAGCAGAGCGCCTTCAAGGAACTGGTGCTGCCGGTCATCGTGCTGGTGGTCATCTGCCTGGTGTGCAGCGCCCTGCTGGCGGTCCTCAATGACGTGACCGCCCCCATCATCGACGCCAACACCAAGGCCGAGACGCTGGCCGCCTATCTGTCGGTGCTGCCCGAGGGTACCACCGACGCCGACCTCACCGAAGTGACCGACATCACCACTCCCGACGTGGAGGGCGCTGTCACCACCAGCGCGGGTGCCGCGGCGGTCAAGGCGGTTGCCTCCGGCTATTCCGGCAAGGATGTCACCGTCTATGTGGCCTTTGACATGGACGGCACCATCTCCAACATCAGCGTGGACGCTTCCACCCAGACCACCGGCATCGGCTCCAAGGTGGCCGACGAGAGCTTCACCTCCGGCTTCATTGGCTGGAACGGGGGAGCGGTCTCCAGCGGCAACCCGGTGGACGGCGTGGCCAGCGCCACCTATTCCAGCAATGCGGTCTTTACTGCCGTGAACGCGGCCATCGACTGCTATACCAACGAAATCAAAGGGGGTATGTAACGATGGCGGAAAAACCGAGCAAGTGGAAAGTCTTTACCGCGGGTATCATCCGTGAGAACCCCGTGCTGCGCCTGGTGCTGGGCTGCTGCTCCGCCCTGGCCGTCACCACCACCGTTTCCGGCGCCGTGGGCATGGGCCTGTCCATGACCTTCGTGCTGGTCTGCTCCAACATTGTCATTTCGGCGCTGCGCAAGGTCATCCCCGGCAAGGTGCATCTGCCCTGCTACATCGTCATCATCGCCACTTTCGTCACGGTGGTGCAGATGGTGCTGCAGGCCTTTGTGCCGGAACTGTACAAGTCGCTGGGCGTTTTCCTGGCGCTGATCGTCGTCAACTGCATCATCCTCGGCCGTGCCGAGATGTTTGCCTGCAAGAACACCGTGGTGGATTCCGCCCTGGACGGTCTGGGCATGGGCATCGGCTACATCCTGACCATGACCCTCATGTCCTCCATCCGTGAGATCATCGGCAGCGGCAGCTGGCTGGGCATCACCATCATTCCCGAGAGCGTCGACCGCATGACCATCATGAACTCGGCGCCCGGCGGTTTCTTCGTCTTCGGCTGCCTGATGGCCGGCTGTGTCTGGCTGGAGCGCAAGCTGAACAAGCCCATCGAGCGCAAGACCTGCGGCGACGTGATGCTGGAACAGATCGATGCCGCCAAGACCGAGCAGAAAGGGGGCGCTGAAGCATGAGTTCCCAGATTGCAACCTTTGCCACCATCTTCTTCAGCATGATCCTGGTCAATAACTACGTGCTGGTGCAGTTCCTGGGCATCTGCCCCTTCCTGGGCGTTTCCAAGAAGCTGGATTCTTCGGTGGGCATGGGCATGGCCGTCATTGCGGTCATGGTCATCGCCACGGCGGTCACCTTCCCGCTGCAGATCTTCCTGCTGGATGCCTTTAACCTGGGCTACATGCAGACCATCATCTTCATTCTGGTCATCGCCGTGCTGGTCCAGCTCATTGAAATCACCCTGAAGCGCTACGTCCCGGCCCTGTACCAGTCGCTGGGCGTCTACCTGCCGCTCATCACCACCAACTGCTGCGTGCTGGGCGTGACCATCCTGGCCGTGCAGGACTACTCCGCCATCGTGGAGGCCTCCGGCTTCGGTCTGGCTTACGCTGAGGCGCTGATCTGCGCGGCGGGCGCCGGTGTGGGCTTCCTGGTGGCCATGCTGCTCTTCTGCGGCGTGCGCCAGCGGGTGGAAAACTCCAACCCGCCGGAGAGCTTCAAGGGCCTGCCCATCACGCTGGTTTCGGCGGCCATCACCTCGCTGAGCTTCATGGGCTTCGGCGGCCTGGTGGAGAACATCATCAACGCGATTCTGTGAGAAAGGGGAATACGGAAAATGAACCCGATCGTATTTGCTATCGTGGTGCTGGTGGTGCTGGGCCTGATCGGCGGCTTTATTCTGGTGCTGGCCTCCAAGTTCATGGCGGTGTATGAGGACCCGCGCATCGCCCAGGTGACCGAATGCCTGGCCGGTGCCAACTGCGGCGGCTGTGGCTATGCCGGCTGTGCCGACTACGCCAAGGCCATCGTGGAGGACGGCGCGCCCACCTACAAGTGCGCTCCCGGCGGCGACAAAGCCACCGACGCCATCAACCGCATCATGGGCGCCGAGGAGACCGACCGTCCCAGCATGCGGGCCACGGTGATTTGTGCCGGCGGCGAGAACTGCGGCAAGCGGTTCGACTACAAGGGCATCCAGACCTGCGCCGCCGCGGCAGCGGTGGCCGGCGGCCCCAGCGCCTGCTCCTACGGCTGCCTGGGCCTGGGGGACTGCACCCGCGCCTGCAAGTTTGACGCCATCCATGTGGTCAAGGGTGTGGCGGTTGTGGACCGCAGCAAGTGCACCGGCTGCACAGCCTGCACGGCGGTCTGCCCGCGCAAGGTCATCCAGATGAAGCCCATTGCCCCCCAGCCCGCCGTCAAGTGCTCCAACAAGGACAAGGGCGCCCTGGTCAACAAGACCTGCAAGGTGGGCTGTATTGCCTGTGGGCTGTGCGTGCGCAACTGCCCGCAGCAGGCCATCTTCCTCAAGGACAACGTGGCTGTTATCGACTACACCAAGTGCAATGGCTGCGGTACCTGTGCGACCAAGTGCCCCAAGAAAGCCATCCAGTGGGTGGAAAGCGCCCCCCGTCCCATGGACGCAGAGGTGCCGGCCCCCGAGGTGCGCTGACAGATACTGCAAGATTCCCTGTGCTTCCCGCACAGGGAATCTTTTTTGCGTTTGCAGGAATTTTTTGCAAAAACAGGGGGACAGAACGGCAGAAGTATGGTATACTGTCTTCTGTAGGTGAATTTGTAAGAATTTCAGGGAGGTTTACCACAATGGAAATCACCAAGGATATTTTGTACGTAGGCGTCAACGATCATGACGTGGACCTGTTCGAAGGGCAGTACAAGGTGCCCAACGGCATGGCATACAATTCCTATCTGATTCAGGACGAGAAAGTGGCAGTCATGGATTCCGTTGACGCCCATTTTACCGATGCCTGGCTGACCAACATTGCGGCAATCCTGGGCGGCCGCACGCCGGATTACCTGGTGGTGCAGCACATGGAGCCCGACCATTCCGGCTCGGTGTACGCCTTTGCCCAGGCCTACCCGGAGGCGAAGATCGTGGCTTCCTCCAAGGCTGTCGCCATCATGCAGCAGTTCTTTGACATCGACTTCACCAGCCGCAGCGTCATCGTCAAGGAAGGGGACACCCTGGAGCTGGGCAAGCATACCCTGCACTTTGTCACCGCCCCCATGGTGCACTGGCCGGAAGTCATCATGACCTATGACGCCGCCGACAAGGTGCTGTTCAGCGCCGACGCCTTCGGCAAGTTCGGCGCCCTGGATGTGGAGGAGCCCTGGCTGCCCGAAGCCCGCCGTTACTACATCGGCATTGTGGGCAAGTACGGCATGCAGGTGCAGGCTGTGCTGAAGAAGGCTGCCGGCCTGGACATCGAGACGGTCTGCTCGCTCCATGGCCCGGTGCTGCACAAGGAGCAGCTGGCCGACGTGCTGGCGGCCTACGATACCTGGAGCGCCTACCGTCCCGAGACGGAGGGCGTGCTGGTGGCCTACAGCTCCATTTACGGCCACACCAAGCAGGCGGCCGAGGAGCTGGGCGACAAGCTGCGCGCCAACGGCGTGGACGTGACGGTGATGGATCTGGCCCGCTGTGATATGGCCGAGGCGGTGGCCCAGGCGTTCCGCTACAGCAAGCTGGTGCTGGCCTCTCCGACGTACAACGGCGAGGTCTTCCCGTTCACCCGCAGCTTCATCGAGCATCTCACCGAGCGCAATTACCAGAACCGCACGGTGGCCATCATCGAGAACGGCACCTGGGCGCCCACGGCCGGCCGTGTGATGCGCAAGATGCTGGAGAACAGCAAGAACCTGACCATCCTGGATGAGACGGTCAGCATCAAGAGCGCGCTGAACGAGGCGAGCCGTGCCCAGCTGGATGCCCTGGTGGCCGCGCTGAGCAAGTAATTTCCCGAAAATATCCAAAAATGGGGTTGACAAAACGGAGTGAATGCCGTATAATAATCAGCGTTGACCCCGTTATGGATGATTAGCTCAGCTGGTTAGAGCGCTGCGTTCACATCGCAGAGGTCGAGGGTTCGAGTCCCCCATCCTCCACCATATTTGAATCCGGATCCTTGAATGGATCCGGATTTTTTTGTTGTTCCCTTTGGGATGGCCCGGCGGTGCAGGGCATCGGAAAACGCAGGTCTGCCTGGCCAAGGTTGCGCAGGAGCAAAACGGGTCGTTTTGAAGGATCGGCTGGAAACCGCGGGAAGGCAAAAAAGGAATCAAGAGAAAAAACTCGAAAAAGTGCTTGACAAAAAGGGAAAAGGCTGCTATACTAATAAAGCTGTCAGCGATGACGGCAAGACCTGTGGGGGTGTAGCTCACCTGGGAGAGCGCCTGCATGGCATGCAGGAGGTAAGGGGTTCGATCCCCCTCATCTCCACCACAAAACTCCGGACCAAGTGGTTCGGAGCTTTTTTGTTGCAGAAAAAGCAGCACAAAAAATCCAGGAAGGCATTGCCTTCCCGGATTTTTGTTTTGTCAGGAAATCACAGAGCCCGGAAGCCCACGCTCTGCATGAAGCGCAGGAAGGCATCCTGGCCATTGCGGTCCTGTTTGAAGACGCCGGCGTTCTCCAGCACGTGGCTGAAGACGGTGCCGATCTCCTGCTTGACGGCGTTGTTGGCCTCCTGGGGAGCCATGGAGGTGCCGTATTTGGCGATCAGCTGGTCAATCCAGTCGGCGTGGACCGCCAGGGGAGAGCCCTCCTCCCGGCTGGTGTTGGGGCGCTGGCCGGACAGGATCTCGGCAATCTGGGCGCCCTGGTCCTTCAGGCGGGCGGGCAGGATGGCCAGACCCATGACCTCAATGAGGCCGATGTTTTCCTTCTTGATGTTGTGGTATTCCTTGTGGGGATGGAAGATGCCGTCGGGGTATTCCTCGCTGGTGCGGTTGTTGCGCAGCGCCAGGTCCAGGATGTAGCCGTCCTTCTCATCGTAGTGCAGGATGGGGGTGACGGTGTTGTGGAGGGTATCCCCGGTATGGGAGAGGATGCCCACGCTCTCGTCGCTGTAGTTGCGCCAGGCGGTGAGGATGTTGTTGGCCACGATCTGGGTCTGCTGGCTGCTGCGGCCGATCAGCCGCACGGTGGACACCGGCCAGTTGAGGATACCGGCCCGGACACCGGGATAGCGGATATCGGTCATGGGGACGGCGATGGAAGCCTTCTGCATGGGGAAGACGTAGCGGCCGCCCTGGAAGTGGCTGTGGCTCAGGATGCTGCCGCCCACGATGGGCAGGTCGGCGTTGGAGCCGCAGGTGTAGTGGGGGAACTGGGAGACAAAGTCGAAGATCTCCGCCAGGGTCTGGCGGTCCATCTCCATGGGCTTGTGGGTCTCGTGGAGCATGATGCAGTGCTCATGGAAGTAGGCGTAGGGGCTGTACTGCAGGTAGAACTGCTGGCCGGCCAGCGTGATGGGTACGATGCGGTGGGTCTGGCGGGCCGGGAAGTTGATGCGCCCGGCATAGCCGATGTTCTCCTTGCAGAGCATGCAGGCGGGGTAGCCGGACTTGGGCTGCAGCCGCTCCAGGGCGATGGTTTTGGGGTCCTTTTCCGGCTTGGTCAGGTTGATGGTGATCTCCAGATCGCCGTAGGGGCTGGCGGAATTCCACTGGATGTTCTTGGCGATCTGGGTCGTGCGGATGTAGTTGGAGACGACGCACAGGTCGTAGAACCAGTCGGTGGCCGCCTTGGCGCCCTTGCGCTCGTAGAGTTTCTTGAACTTCTTGCAGACTTCGCTCTCCCGGGGCATCAGGGCGCCCATCAGGCGGGTCTCGAAGTTGATGCGGTACTGGGGCACCGTGCCGTCAAACAGATCTTTCTGGGAGGCCAATTCCACCATCTCATCCAGCAGGGCAGCGGGCGTCTCGGGGTTCTCCTTGGGCGGTTTGCTGTCGCTGGGAGCCTGCAGGGCCAGAAGATCCAGCAGCGTGTTGCGCGCCACCAGCACATCCAGGTCCTTGATGAGTTTGTGCTTGCGTCCAAAACGCAGCAGCCGCTCCACGTCCAAAGCCAGACGGGCGTCGCGCTGTTCCGGAGTCAAGGCGTTGCGGTCCATTTCGTTCATTGCCATAATAGCCCTCCTGTAGCGGTGTGTTTTCGGTTCTTTTGTACTAACCATACCGCAAAAATCCTCCGTTTTCCATAGCACTGCGTGTCAAGGTTTTGCAGTTTTCATGCACAGTGCACAGCTATTTCAGGTATTCGGTGCTGACCCAGCCCAGCGGACGGTCCTGCCAGGCTACGAAGATCCAGCCGTCCGTGGCGCTGCTGCGCCCCAGCTGGGTTACGGGGGACCCGGGCGGCAGACTGTCCACCTTGTCATAGTCCACACCGGGACCGGCGCGGACGTTCAGGTTGTCGTAGGAGATGGTCCGGTAGGTGGGCTGGTACCGCTCGGGCTGGCAGATATCGGGAAATACCAGATCAATGGGAACGTGCTGCAGCGGGTCCCAGGTGTCGGCCCCTTCGGGGGCTGCGCTGGCGGCGGGGGCGCTGGGCACCGTGAAGCCATGCCAGCCGTCGGCCAGCTTGATCCACCCCAGCCGTCCGTCCCAGGCAAGGCCGTCGTAGGCGCAGGGGACGAACTCCTGGCCGGCGCTGTCCAGCAGGCCGTACCGGCCGTCCCGGCAGACCGCCGCATAGCCGTTGAGCAGGGGGGAAGCCAGGAAATTGCCGTTCCAGATATCGCTGTAGACCCCTTCGTAGGCAGGGGCGGTGACCTCCCGGCCCTGCTGGTCCAGATAGACCCACCGGCTGCCCCGCTTGGCCGCCGCCAGCAAAGCGCCGTCCAGGAAGGGCTGTGCCTGCTGGTATTCGTAGTTGTTCAGCGGTGTGCCGTCGATGGTGCGGTAGCGGTAGGTTTCCTCCTGGTACTGGTCGGGCACCTCGCCCCACTCCTCGCTCACCAGCACGGCGTCCCGGGTGGGAAAACAGTTGCTGTAATCTGCCTGCTGTGCCGGCGCAATGTGGGTGGGCAGGCTGGGCCCCAGACTGCCGATGTAGGCGCACATCTGGCCGCGGTCGGTCAGCCAGAGATAGTACTCATACCCGGGGCCGCAGTGGGCCATGTCGCAGACCATCCCCTCCCCGATGGAGGCAAGATACCAGGAAGTCTCCTCCCAGTAGGCTGCGTCGGTATCCCCCTTGCTCAGAATCCAGGCGGGATAGCGCGGCGCGCCGTCGGAACAAAGCGCCACCGGCCGGTCGAAGGTGCAGGGCAGCACCTCGCTGCCGTCGTTGCGCAGCAGGCCCCACTGGCCGTCCCGGCTGGCGGTGAAGTAGCCGGGGGCCGGTTCGTTCCAGACGGAAAACCGGCAGACCAGCCGGATGTTGTCATAGTCCAGCACCCCCCGGTCCAGGGGTTCCAACCCGGCGGGCAGCGTGGTACTGGCCCCGGCACTCTCCCCGGTGGCAGTCTCGGCGGTTTCGGCGGTCTGGGCGCCCGCCGTCGCGTCCGGCGGCGGGGCGGATTCCCCGGGAGCGGGGGTACAGGCACAGAGCAGCAGACACAGGGACAAAAGCAGCGTACAGCGCTTCATGGGAGGCACCACCTTTCCGGGCGCAAAAGCTGTCGATTTCAGCAGTACTCTTTTCTTTATTGTCGCATGTTGCCGGGCGGATGTCAATGAAAAATCCCCTGCCGGAAAGGCCCGGCAGGGGAGAGAAGGCATGCTTATTTTTTCAGGTCGCTGAACAGGTCCTTGCGGTAGACACCGTCGGCCACCAGCTTGGCAAAACTGTCAATGACAATCTGCTTGTCCTCGGCGTAGGTGACGCCGAACCACTTGTCGTGGGTGGGCAGCACCTTGACGCTGACCTTGCCGGCCTGCAGCAATTCGTCGATGTAGATGGGCAGCAGGTACTCGGCCTTCAGCGGGTTGGCCGGGGCGGATTTCTCGAAGAACTCCACGAAGCCGGACTCCAGCAGGTCCACGAAGGCGGGGGTCAGGCCCCACATGTTCATGGATACCAGACTGTTGATATCGATGGACTTGCCGCCGGCCGCGGCGCCGTCGGCGGTCTTTTCGATGCCGCTGGTCTCCAGCACGCCGGTCAGGTAGTGCTCGTCGTTCATCTGGCAGATGCCCCGGGTCACGGCGCCGTTGTCGCTGAGGGTGTTCTTCAGCACAAAACCGGCCATGCAGAGCTTGCCGGGCTGGGCGGGATCATACCCCTGCAGGAAGTCGTGCAGCTGCACAAAGGCTTCCTTGCCGTAGTAGTCGTCGGCGTTGATCACCGCAAAGGGCTCCTGCAGGATGCCCTTGCAGGCCAGCACGGCCTGGCCGGTGCCCCAGGGCTTGGTGCGTCCCTCGGGCACGGAGAAACCGGCGGGCACATCCTCCAGCGCCTGGAAGGCGTAGGCCGTTTCCACGCCCAGCGCCTTGCAGGTGGCCTCGATGCGGTCGCCGATGGCCTCCTTGAAGGCCTCCTCGATGTCGTGACGGATGATGAAGACGATCTTGTCAAAACCGGCCTCGATGGCATCGTGGATGGAATAGTCCATGATGATCTCGCCGTTGGGGCCGACAGCCGCCAGCTGTTTGATGCCGCCGCCGAAGCGGGAGCCGATGCCGGCCGCCATGATTACCAGTGCCGTTTTCATAGAAATCCTCCTACTTTCTATCCTTTTGCGGAGCGGACCGCGTGCGGTCCGCCCTGCGGGGTTACCAGCGCATGTCGTAGAACAGCAGATTAATCAGCGAGGGGCCTGCCATATAAAGGAAGGCAACCTCCACCAGGCCCACCAGCGCGAAGTACAGGATAGCCGCCAGCACGTTGGTGCCGCCGCTGCGGGAAAGCTCCTGGGTGCGCTCCGGCCCCTCGGGGCAGCGGCTGCAGACCGTCTCGATGCGGTTCTTGGCGTGTTTTTCGTACCAGGACACCGCAAAGAGGGCCAGCACCACGCGCAGCGCCCAGTTGGCGATCTCACCCAAGGTGGCGGCGGCGGGCAGCCAGCCCACCGGCAACGAACCGAAGAAGCCGGGGTTATAGTAGGCCACCACGTCCAGCAGCCCGGGCAGATAGAAGAGCACCGAGAGAATGCCGGTGAGGATGCCCTCCCGCCACATCTTGCGGTAGAGAAGATAGGCGGGCCCGAAGAAGAAGGCCGAGAAGGAGAAGGTGATGCGCCGGCGGGTCTCGCTCATGCGGAAAAACTGCATCAGATAGTACATGGGCGACCGGCCCAGGAAGATGGCCCAGTGCTTGGCCTTGATGCCGTCGATGGCATCCTCGGGGCCCACCTCCCGGCGGTAGATGGTGCCGTCCGCCCCGGCGCCGTAGGCGTCGATGTGAGGGCCCGCGGCCGAGCGGGTGCTGTCACTCCCGGGGGTGTAGGCGCCGGGACGCCGGGCATAGATGGGGCCGTTTTCCTCCGAGGCGGAGGGCTGCTCCCGGGGCGGTTCGTCGGGGCGGGGCAGCGGCACACCGCAGTGGCTGCAGCGGGCCGAACCCGGCTCGTTGTGGGTGCCGCAGTTGGGGCAGATGGCTGCATGGGCCGCCGCCTCGGCTTCGGGGCCGAATTCCGGCTGCCACTCAAAGCCGGCCGCGTGCTCTGACTGATGCAGGCAGGCGCCGACCTTCTGCCAGCAGGCCCGGTGATAGGGGGTGCCGCAGTCGGGGCAAACGACGATGTCGTCATCGTCGGTAAAGACCTGTTCGCAGACAGGACAGTGATTTCCAGTGTAACGTGCCATGTGTAGTGTCCTCCCAATAGCATAGAGCCATTATACCGCATTGAAGCGGTAAATGCAAAGAATTTTCTATGAAGTTTCCCCGTTCCGGCGCCGTTTGGAGGCGGGAATCCCCCTTTACAACCCTCCGGATATGGTTTATACTACTATTATGTGAATTTATGCCAACCAAGGGGTAACGATATGATCACCATTGACGAACTGAAAGCAAAACTCGGGGGAATGAAGACCTCGGTGGACGATCTGCGGGATGCGCTCTCCATCGAAGCCAGCGAAAAGCGGCTGGCGGAGCTGGAACACCAGATGACGCTGCCCGGATTCTACGATGACCAGGCCAAGAGCCAGAAGGTCATCAGCGAGATGGGCGAAGTCAAGAACAAGCTGGAGCGTTTCGGCAAGCTGTCCACCCAGTACGAGGAGGCCGAGACCCTGCTGGAGATGATCGAGGAGGAGAACGACCCCTCCCTGGCCAGCGAGGGCGAGCAGGCCGTGGAGGGCGTGGAGAAGGCCATCGACGAGCTGCAGCTCATGACGATGCTCAACGGCGAGTATGACCACAACAACGCCATTCTGACCTTCCATGCCGGCACCGGCGGCACCGAGGCCCAGGACTGGGCCGAGATGCTCTACCGCATGTACACCCGCTGGGCGGAGGCCCACGGCTACAGCGTGGAGGTGCTGGACGTGCTGGACGGCGACGAGGCGGGCATCAAGTCTGCCTCCATGATGATCAAGGGTGCCAACGCCTACGGCATGCTCAAGAGCGAGAACGGCGTGCACCGTCTGGTGCGCATCAGTCCCTTTGACGCCAATGCCCGCCGCCAGACCAGCTTTGCCAGCCTGGAGGTCATGCCGGAACTGAACGACAACATCCAGGTGGAGATCAACCCGGCGGATATCGAGATGCAGGTCTACCGTTCTTCGGGTGCCGGCGGCCAGCACATCAACAAGACCTCCTCGGCGGTGCGCCTGATCCACAAGCCCACCGGCATTGTGACCAGCTGCCAGACCCAGCGCAGCCAGCTGCAGAACCGCGAGTACGCCATGGAGATGATGAAGGCCAAGCTCTACCAGATCGCGCTGCAGCAGCATAAGGAGAAGATCGACGACATCAAGGGCGTCCAGAACGAGATCGCCTGGGGCCATCAGATCCGCAGCTATGTCTTCATGCCCTACACGCTGGTGAAGGACCACCGCACCAACTACGAGAGCGGCAACGTGCAGGCTGTGATGGACGGCGACCTGGACGGCTTCATCTACGCCTACCTGAAGGCCAGTTCCCGCGGCGAACTGCAGGACGTGTAACCGGCAGGAAATCCCAAGCGGCACACAGAGGTTTCTGTGTGCCGCTTTTTGCATACCGGCCCTTTATTTGTTCATAATCCGCTGGTATACTGATGCGATAATCGGGAAAGGGGGCCGGGAGATGGCTGCAACCAACGGGCTGACGGCGGCCCAGGTGGAAGAGCGCCGCCGCCAGGGCAAAGTGAATACGCCGCCCCAGTCGCCCACCAAGACGGTGGGGCAGATCGTGCGGGACAACCTGTGCACCTACTTCAACCTGGTGTTTGTGGTGCTGGCCGTCATGCTGGGGTCGGTGGGGTCCTGGCTGAACATGGGGTTCCTGGGGGTGGTGGTCTGCAACACCCTCATCGGCATTGCCCAGCAGCTGCGGGCCAAAAAAACCATCGATGAACTGACGCTGGTCTCCGCCCGCAGGGTGCGCTGTCTGCGGGACGGCCGGTGGGTATCCTGCCTGTCGGAGGCGCTGGTGCAGGACGACGTGGTGGCCTTCGGGGCGGGGGACCAGATCGTGGCGGACGCCGTGGTGCTGGAAGGCCAGGCCCAGGTGAACGAATCGCTGATCACCGGCGAGGAGCGGGCGGTGCCCAAAGGGCCGGGGGCGGCGCTGCGGTCGGGCAGTTTCCTGGTGGCGGGGCACTGCACGGCCCGGCTGACCCGGGTGGGGGCGGAGAGCTACGCCAGCAAGCTGACGGCAGCCGCCCAGGCGGACGGCCACAAGGTGGCCAAGGGCGAGATGATGCGCTCGCTGGACAAGCTGATCCAGGCCATCGGGCTGGGGCTGGTCCCGGTGGGGGTGGCGCTGTTCTGGAAGCAGCACGGGGTGCTGGCGCTGGATCTGCGCAGCTCGGTGGAGGGCACCGTGGCGGCGCTCATCGGCATGATTCCCGAGGGGCTCTATCTGCTCACCAGTGTGGCGCTGGCCATCGGCATGCTGCGGCTGGCGAGGCGGCGGGTGCTGACCCAGGACATGAACTGCATCGAGACGCTGGCCCGGGTGGATGTGCTGTGCATGGACAAGACCGGCACCATCACCGAGAGCGCCATGGAGGCACAGGAGCCCTTCCTGCTGGGGGGAGCCTCCCAGGCGGCTGTCCGGGAGATTCTCAATAGCTACTACCGTGCCGAGGAGCCGGACAACGACACCGGGCGGGCGCTAAAGGCGCGGTTCGGCGGGGGAGGCAAACCCTGGCCGGTGACGGGGCAGGTTCCCTTCCAGACGGCCTACAAGTACAGCGCCAAGTCCTTCGGCAAGGAGGGGGTCTACCTGGTGGGTGCCCCCGACATTCTGGCGGGCAGCCGCCTGTCGGAATTCCGGGCGCAGCTGGAACCGATGCTGGCTCAGGGGCGCCGGGTGCTGCTGCTGGCCCGCTGCCGGGGGCCGCTGCCCGACCCCGCAAAGCCCCTGGACCCGACGCAGCTGGATTTCCTCGCCCTGCTGCCGCTGGAAAACCGCATCCGGGCCACCGCCCCCGACACCATCCGGTATTTTGCGCAGCAGGGGGTGGCGCTGAAGGTGATTTCCGGCGACGAGCCCCGGGCGGTGAGCCATGTGGCCGCCGCGGCGGGCATTGCGGGGGCGGAGCGGTGGGTGGACGCCGCCACCCTGGACAGCGATGAAAAGCTGGCAAAGGCCGCCGGACAGAGCGTGGTGTTCGGGCGGGTGACGCCGGAACAGAAGCGCAAACTGGTTCACGCCCTGCAGCGGGCGGGCCACACGGTGGCCATGGTGGGGGACGGCGTCAACGATGTGCTGGCCCTCAAGGACGCCGACTGCGGCATCGCCATGGCCTCGGGGGCCCAGGCGGCCAGCCAGGTGGCCCAGCTGGTGCTGCTGGATTCGGACTTTGCTGCCCTGCCCCAGGTGGTGGCCGAGGGGCGCCGGGTCATCAACAACATCCAGCGCTCGGCGTCGCTGTTTCTCGTGAAAAACATCTTCTCGCTGCTGCTCAGCCTGGCGGCACTCTGCCTGCCGCTGACCTATCCCTTCCAGCCGCTCCAGCTTTCGCTGCTGTCGGCGGTGACCATCGGGCTGCCCTCCTTCGTGCTGGCGCTGGAACCCAACTACGAGCTGGTGCGGGGCAAGTTCATGCACAATGTGCTCCACGATGCCCTCCCCGGCGGCGTGACGGACTTTCTTTTGGTGTTCGTGGCCCAGGGCTTTGCCTGGGCGTTCGGACTTTCCGGTGAGGCGCTGGGCACCATCAGCACGCTGCTGGTGCTGGAAACCGGTCTCATCGTGCTGTTCAGGGTCTGCCATCCCTTCACGCCGCTGCGCTGGGCGCTGTGGGGCGGCTGCACGGTGCTGGGGCTGGGCGGTGCAGTGCTGTTCGCCCCCTGGCTGGAACTGATCCCTCTTTCGCCGGGGGAAACGCTGATTCTGGCGGTGCTGGCGGCGCTGGCCCTGCCGATGCTGCGCTGCACGGCCCGGGCGGTGGATGCCCTGTGGCAAAAGGGGCGGCAGCTGCGCGCGGCACACAAACAGGCATAACAAAAACCCGCACGGGGCGCTTCCCGTGCGGGTTTTGTGTTGGCGAACTCAGTAGGTTTCGGCAGGACGGTTGGTCTCCTTGCGGAACATCAGGCAAAGGCTGACGCAGAGCAGCGCGCAGGAAATCCAGATGGTGCGCAGCCCCAGGGGCGCCATGCACTGGGCGCCCACGCCGGCCCCCAGGGCAAAGAGCAGGATCACCGCGAAGTAATGCCCGGCCTTGCCCAGGGTTTTCCGGTCGTGGAGGCGCAGCCCCGTCACCAGGGAATCCATGCCGCTGCGCAGGTTGCCGATGCACATGGTGCTGGCAAAGGGATAGCCGTGCACCTTGCGGAAAGCCTGTACCTGCATGGCGCAGGCAAAGGAGACCAGGGCGTTGGCGGCCAGGTTGAGGGCATCGGGAAAGAATCCCACCAAGAAGAGCAGCAGAATTTCCACCAGCAGCACCAGCTGCCGCCAGTGCAGGCGGCGGTTTTCTTTAAAGAAGACGCGGATCAGTTCGGCGGCGGCCACGCCCAGGGCGAAGGCCAGCACCGGCACCAGGTAGTGGAAGAAGCGGGCCCAGTCCCCGGTGAAAAGGGACTGCCCCATAAAGACGATGTTGCCGGTCTGGGCGTTGGCGAATACCTTGCCCCGGCCCAGATAGGTGTAGGCATCCTGCAAGCCGCCGGACAGCGACAGGAACAGGACCGTGCGGAACGCCTCGGACATCTGCCGGGACGCGGACGAAATTGGTTGCAACATAACAAAACCCCTCTCTGCGCAAACGCTGCGGCCCCTTGCCGCAGCCGTTCCGTGGCCCATTATACTCTCCCCGGGGCGAGGTGTAAAGGGGCAGCAAAAATCCCGGCACCGCAGCGCCGGGATTTTCCTTAAAAGTCGTGGCTGTGTTCTTCCGCCCGCAGGTCGTCCCGCTGCAGTTCCGCCAGCAGTTCGTCCTCGCCGGCGTGGAGCAGCAGCTTCTGGCTGTACTGCTCAAACCGCTCGCACTCGTTGTCCGCCAGGAAGGGGGCAGAATCGGGGCCCAGGGCCAGCTCATTCACAAAGACCACCATCTCCTGGCCGTCGGGGAAGGCCCGCTCCATAAAGTCAAAGGCGGCTTCCAGCGCGTCGGAGGCGTCGGCCACGGCGGTTTCCCGGCGGCGCACCTGCTGGTTGAAGGCGGCCCGCACCGTGTCAAAGGCAGCGTCAGCGTCCAGTCCCTCGTCAAGGGTGGCGGCCCACCGGTCCAGCAGCGCCGCCGCCCGGGCGCGGGTGGCCGCCTCGGCGGGCAGCATGGTGCCGGCGGTCTTGCCCTCCTCCAGCCGGGCGCGGTAGCTCTTGCACTGGTCGGCGAACAGTTGGGCGGGCACAGCGTCGGCCTCGGCCTGGTTCAGGGCGCGCCGGAAATTGCGCAGCTGCTGGTAGCATGCATCGGTCACGGCGTCGGCGCTGCGGGCGGCGGCAAAGCGGGTGCTCAGCCCCGCCAGCAGCAGGCTCACCAGACTGATGCGCTCGTCAAAGCTGGCGTTCAGGGCGCGCTCCAGCACGGCGTCAAAAGGCTTGCCCTGCAAGATATCCTCCACGCCGTAATCCTGGTGGTATTTGCGGTAGAGCACCCAGTAGGCGGCAAAATCCCGGGCCACGTCGTGGTGGCGCAGGTATTGGCCGATGACCCCCTCGTCCACCGGCAGGTCCAGCTTGTCGGCGGCCTGCAAAAAGGCGGAGAGGTCCTCCCAGCCCCGGGCGGTGACAAACAGCGGGCCGTCCACGTCGTTTTCGATCTTGTAGAAATGCTGGGGCCGCAGTTCCAGATAGGCTGTCACGGCGGGATGCAGCCGGTGGGCGCGGGCGTAGGTCTGCCACACGCTGAGCTTGGGTTCAATGTCGATGCGGCGCACCCGGTCCAGCGTGACCAGGTCGAAGTCCCGCACGCTCTTGTTGTATTCCGGCGGGTTGCCGGCGGCCACGATCACCCAGCCCTCCGGCACCGCCTGGTTGCCGAAGGTCTTGCACTGCAGAAACTGCAGCATGGTGGGGGCCAGCGTCTCGCTGACGCAGTTGATCTCGTCGATGAAGAGGATGCCGTTTTTCTTGCCGGTGCGCTCCATGGCGGCGTAGACGCTGGCGATGATCTCGCTCATGGTGTACTCGGTAACGCTGCGGGTCCTGCCGCCGAAGTTGCGCTCCCGGATAAAGGGCAGGCCCACGGCACTCTGGCGGGTGTGGTGGGTGATGGTGTAGGCCACCAGGGCAATGTCGCACTCCTGGGCGATCTGCTCCATGATCTGGGTTTTGCCCACGCCCGGAGGGCCCATCAGCAGGATGGGCCGCTGGCGGATGGGCGGAATCAGCGGGCAGCCGGTGTCGTCGCAGGCCAGGTAGGCCCGCACGGTATCTTTGATTTCCTCTTTGGCACGTTGGATGTCCATGGATTTATCTCATCCTTTCGGTTGCTGTAAAAATTCCTCGGGCTGCAGCACCAGCCGCATGGCCCAGGGCGGCACCTCCGGCGGGGGTTCGCCGTTTTCCAGAAACAGGAACGCCACCTCGAAGGGGGGCCGCTTGGCGGGGTGGGTGCCCTTGCCGTCGGTGAAGTAGAGCACCCCCTGCATCTCCCGCAAGGGCCCTTCGGCCCGCAGCTCTTCGATGCGGGCAAAAGCGGGGCGGAAGTCGGTGCCGCCACCGCCCACCAGCGTGAAGGCCTGGGTGTAGCGGTCCAGGGCTTCCAGGTCGTAGAGCCAGGTCTCCTCCCGCACGGCGTTGTCGGCCTGCATCACGAGAATGCGGCACTGGCGGAAAAAGCTGTCCTGGCTTTTCAGCAGGGTAAAGGTCTCCCGCAGAAAGTTCTTCACCAGCTCCCCCGCGGTGGATTCGCTGGTGTCCAGCACAATAACAAAGTCCCGGATCTTCTTGCTTTCCCGGCTTTCCAGCGGCTCGATGAGCGGCATCTTGCCGTAGGTGCGCAGGCCGTAGGTGTAGTAGCCCAGGTCGAACTCATCGGGGTCCAGGTGGGATTCCTCCCGCCAGACGGCAAACCGGCGCAGAAAATCCTTGTAGCTGCGGCGGCTGCGGCTGGCCTGCACCTGGGCCTGCAAGGCGCGGGCGCCGTCGGTTTCGCCTGCCTGCCGGCCGGATTCCTCCATGCTCAGCTCGGTCTGTCGGCCCATCTGCTCCCACTGCTTGCCCCGCATCCGGGCGGAGGCACTGTCAGGGTCGGCGGGCCACAGCCGGTGGTCGTCACTGATAAATTCCTGCCGGTATTTCTGCAGGGTGGCGGCGTCGGTGGCAGCCAGTACCCGGTAGACCGGCCCGGCGGCCAGCAGCTTGCATTCCGCCTTCAGCCGGGCGTAGGTCTGCTGCCGCAGCCAGCCCACCGGCCGGGTGGTGGCGGGGGTGCCCAGGGAATCCAGCAGATGCTCCACCGTAATGTCGCAGGCAAGGCCCCACAGGGCGGGGTCCCGGCGGTCCCGCAGCCAGAGATGCCGCAAAATACAGTGGAACAGGCTGTGCAGGTAGGCTCTGGGCAGGTAGCGGCGGTTTTTGCGGTAGAGCTGCAATACCCATTCCGGCGGGTAATACAGGTGGGCGCCGTCGGTGGCCAGGGCCTTCTGGGTGCTGCGCAGCGGGGCAGGGGGCAGGGCGCCCAGGGCCGCGTTGAGATAGCGCTGGTCCAGGTAGAGCTCACTGCGGATCTGTTCCATCACCCGGTGGGCCATCGTCTCTTCCCATTCTGTTTGGGTTTCGGTGTGCGCCATAGCTCCCTCCGTCAAAGATCGTCAAAATCGTACCGCTTGGCCGCGCGCCTGGGGCGGGCCAGCAGAATGGTGGCCCCGGCGCTCCAGCCGGCTTTGGCGCATTGGGCAGCGGCCTGCTGCACCGGCAGCCCCAGCTTTACCAGCAGCCGCAGGGCCGCCTCGTCCCGGGCAGCAATGGCCAGCCCGAAGGCCCCCTCGGGGTGGGCGGTGAGGTAAAATTCATAGTCGGCGCGGGCATCCTCCCCCAGGGCAAAGGGGACCAGCAGCCGTCCCAGGGCCAGGCGGCAGAGTTTTTCCTCGCTCTCTCCCACACAGGCCTGGGCAAAGGTGGCGTCGTAAGCGGCGTAGTCCACTGCCCCGCCGGAAAAGCACTGTCGCATGCGGTAGCCTTCGCCCTCAATGCTGTGGTTGAAGATGTGGGCGGGGGTGTTTTCGTCCAGCCATTCAAAGTATTCGGGGTAGAAGAGCTTCGCCCCCGGCGCCCCCAGGAACTCCACCCCCACATCGGCGCTGACGGCCCCCAGCAGTTTTTTCAGGCCGGTTTCGGCATCGGGGGCGGCCCGCAGCGCGAAGGTGCGCAGCGCCCGGCAGTTGGTGAAGAGGTCGCTGCCCAGGCTTTCCAGGGCCGGGCCCGCCTCCACCCGGCGCAGCCGGTGGCAGTTGTAGAAGGCGGCGCTGTGGAGCACCTGCACCGAATCGGGCAGCACCGCTTCCTCCAGAAAATCCCCGGTCACCTCGTGGGTATCGGTGCTGTCGGCGGGCCAGAGGGCGCCGTCCCGGAGTTCGATCTCCCGGGCGGCAAAACAGTAGGGCCCCACCTCGGTGACGGGGCGTCCCGCCACAAGGCCGGGCAAAACGGGGCAGGGGGAATCCCCCAGCACGCGCAGAATCCGCGCGCCCTCCCCGCAGGGCTGCCATAACACTGCCATAACCGTTTCCCCCTCTTTACATTGTGGCCATTATAGCATAAAATAGGTGCGCAAGGAATATGGAAAAGGAGAAAATCAAGTTTTATTATGCGCACTGTCAGACAAACGGATATCCTGACCGGCAGCATTCCACGGCAGCTGCTGGTTTTCTTTCTGCCCATCTGGTTCGGTACGCTGTTCCAGCAGCTGTACAACACCGCCGACACGCTGATCGTCGGCAATTTTGTGGGCACCAATGCCCTGGCGGCGGTGGGCGCCACCGGGGCCTTTGTCAACCTGCTGGTGGGGCTGTTTGTGGGCCTTTGCAGCGGCGCCGGCGTGGTGGTGGCCCAAAGTTACGGCGCCAGGGACCTGGACGCTGTGGACCGGCAGGTGCACACCGCCCTGGTGTTCAGCGTGGTCATCGGCGCGCTGCTCACCGTGCTGGGGCTGCTGTCCGCCGAGCCGGTTTTGCGGCTGATGGGCACCCCGGCGGAGATCCTGGGGGATGCGGCGCTCTATCTGCGCATCTACTTCCTGGGCATGATCCCGCAGATCCTTTATAACATGGGCACCAACATCCTGCGGGCGGCGGGGGATTCCAAACGTCCGCTCTACTTCCTCATTGTGGCGTCCCTCGTCAACATCGTGCTGGACGTGGTCTTCATCGCCGGGTTCCACTGGGGCGTAGCGGGGGCGGCTTTGGCCACGGTGATCAGCCAGATCGCCAGCGCGGTGCTGACGCTGCGCTGCCTGGCCGGGTTCCATGGCATGCCCTGGCATCTGTCGGCGGGCAAACTGCGGATGGAACGGACCATTCTCGTGGCCATCTGCACCATCGGCATCCCGGCGGCGGCCCAGAGCGCGCTGTACAACGTGAGCAACATGATGATCCAGAGCTGCATGAACGGCTTCGGCACCGACACCATCGCAGCCTGGGGCGTCTACGGCAAGATCGACTTCATCTTCTGGATGACCATCAACTCGCTGGGCATTGCCATCACCACCTTTGCGGGGCAGAATTTCGGCGCCAAACAGTACGACCGTGTGCACCGGGGCACCCGCATCTGCCTGGAGATGGCGGCGGGCATCACGGTATGCATCAGCGTGGTGTTCTACCTGGGGGCGCGGCCGTTGTTTGCCCTGTTCAGCCAGGACCCCGACGTGATCGAGGTGGGCGTGCATATGATGCAGGTGCTGGTGCCCGCCTATGTGACCTACGTCTGCATCGAGATCCTGTCCGGCGCGCTGCGCGGCTGCGGCGATGTGCGGATTCCCACCCTCATCACGGTGGTCTGCGTCTGCGGACTGCGCATCCTCTGGCTGGTCACGGCGGTGCCGGTGTGGCACTCGGTGGCCACGGTGGAGATGAGCTACCCCATCACCTGGGGGCTGGCTTCGCTGCTCTTCATTCTCTACTACAAAAAGGGCGGCTGGCTGACCCGCTGCATTGCGGCGCGGCACCCCGCAGCGGAATAAAAACAAAAAGACCGGCGCTTTTGCGTCGGTCTTTTGCTTTGTGTTGTTACAGCTTGAAGCTGTCCTTCAGCGTCACGATGCGGTTGTAGACGCCGGGGTTCTTGCTGTCCGGCGTGAAGTAGCCGGTGCGCACGAACTGGAAGCGTTCGCCGGGCTGGGCATCCCGCAGGCTTTCCTCCAGCTTGGCGTGGGGAACCACCACCACGCTCTCGGGGTTCAGGTAGTCCTTGAAGTCGGCGTCATCGGGAATGCTGTTCATGTTGGCCTCGGTGAACAGCTTGTCGTACAGCCGGACTTCCGCCTCCACGCAGTGCTGGCAGCTGACCCAGTGGATGGTGCCGCGCACCTTGCGGCCGTCGGCGGGGTTGCCGTTGCGGGTCTCCAGGTCGGCCTCGGCGTGGATGGCGGTGATGTTGCCGTCCTCGTCCTTGTCCACGCCGGTGCAGCGCACCAGGTAGGCGCCCATCAGGCGCACTTCCTTGCCCAGGGTCAGCCGCTTGAACTTGGGCGGCGGCACCTCAAAGAAGTCGCTGCGATCGATCCACACCTCGCGGGTGAAAGCCACCGGCCGGGTGGAGCTGTCGTTGGCGTCGCGGTTGGGGTTGTTGGGCAGCTCAAAGGTCTCGCAGGCATCGGCGGGGTAGTTGTCGATGATGAGCTTGACGGGGTCCAGCACGGCCACCCGGCGCTGGGCGTTCAGCTCCAGCTCGGAGCGCAGCACCGCTTCCAGCTGGCGCATGTCCACCAGGTTGTCGGCCTTGGAGATGCCGGCCTCCCGCACAAAGGTGAAGATGCTGGTGGGGGTGTAGCCGCGGCGGCGCAGGCCGCTCAGGGTGGGCATGCGGGGGTCGTCCCAGCCGTCCACGATGTTCTTCTCCACCAGTTCCCGCAGGTAGCGCTTGCTCATGACGGTGTTGGTCACGTTCAGGCGGGCGAACTCCCGCTGTTTGGGGAACTCGGTGCCGAAGATGTTGGTGATGACCCACTCGTACAGCGGGCGGTGGTTTTCAAACTCCAGGCTGCACAGGCTGAAGGTGATGCCCTCGATGGCGTCCTGGATAGGATGGGCAAAGTCGTACAGCGGATAGATGCACCACTTGTCGCCCTGGCGGTGATGGGCCACATGCTTGATGCGGTAGATCGCGGGGTCGCGCATATTCATGTTGGGGCTGGCCAGGTCGATCTTGGCGCGCAGCGTCTTTTCGCCGTCGGCGAATTCACCGGCCCGCATGCGGCGGAACAGGTCCAGGTTCTCCTCCGGCGTGCGGTCCCGGTAGGGGCTGGGACGGCTGGGTTTGCCGGCATCGTTGCCGCGGTATTCCTGCATCTCCTCCCGGGTCAGGTCGTCCACGTAGGCCTTGCCCTCCCGGATGAGCTTCTCGGCGTATTCGTAGCAGCGCTCGAAATAGTCGCTGCCGTAAAAAATGCCGCCGTTGGGATCGGCGCCCAGCCAGTGCAGGTCCTTCAGGATGCTCTGCACGTATTCGTCACCCTCGCGGGCGGGGTTGGTGTCGTCAAAACGGAGGTTGAACTTGCCGCCGTAGTGCTTGGCGATGGTGTAGTTGATGAAAATCGCCTTGGCCGAACCGATATGCAGATATCCGTTGGGTTCCGGCGGAAAACGGGTATGCACGGTATCGACCTTGCCCTCGGCAAGGTCGGCATCGATGATATCCGTCAAGAAGTTGGAAAATTTTTCTTCTGCCATAAATCGCACCCCAAATTTTTAGTGTCCCTTTATTGTACACTACTTCCTATAAAATGGCAAGGGGGCGCCGATTTCAAAATGAAATGCGCCGTCCCCGCACAAAAAAGCCGCACGGTGTTCCGCGCGGCTTGCCATACAGTTTAAGAATCGGAATCCAGCTTCAGGACGGCGGTGAAGGCCTCGCTGGGCAAAGTCACGCTGCCCAGCTGGCGCATCTTCTTTTTGCCTTCCTTCTGCTTTTCCAGCAGTTTCTTTTTGCGGGTGATGTCGCCGCCGTAGCACTTGGCCAGCACGTCCTTGCGCATGGCCTTGACGGTTTCCCGGGCAATGATCTTGCCGCCCACCGCCGCCTGGATGGGAATCTCGAAGAGGGCGCGGGGGATGTTCTCCTTCAGTTTCTCGCAGATGCGGCGGCCCTTGGCGTAGGCGTTGTCCGCAAAGACGATCATGGACAGGGCATCCACCGGGTCGCCGTTGAGCAAAAAGTCCAGCCGGACCAGCTTGCTCTCGTGCCAGCCCTCCCACTCGTAGTCGTAGCTGGCGTAGCCGCGGCTGCGGGATTTGATGGCGTCGAAGAAGTCGTAGACGATCTCGCCCAGCGGCAGCTGGTAGTGCAGGTCCACGCGGGTTTCGTCCATATATTTCATGTCCACCATGACACCCCGCTTGGCCTGGCAGAGGTCCATCAGCGGGCCCACGTAGTCGTTGGGGGTGTAGATGTGGGCGTTGACGAAGGGTTCCTCCTGCTTGACGATGCGGGTGGGGTCGGGGTAGGAGGCCGGGTTGTCGATGATCTCCACCGTGCCGTCGGTAAGGGTCAGCCGGTACTGTACGCCGGGGGTGGTGGTGATGAGGTTGAGGTCAAACTCCCGTTCCAGACGCTCGGTGATGATCTCCATGTGGAGCAGGCCCAGAAAGCCGCAGCGGAAGCCAAAGCCCAGGGCAGCGCTGGTTTCCGGCTCGAAGCTTAAAGAAGCATCGTTGAGCTGCAGTTTTTCCAGGGCGTCCTTCAGGTCGGGGTAGTCGGCACCGTCCGCCGGATAGATGCCACAGAAGACCATGGGGGTCACGGTGCGGAAACCGGGCAGCGCCTCCGCCGTGGGGTTGGAGGCCAGCGTGACGGTATCGCCCACCCGGGTATCCCGCACCGTCTTGATGCTGGCGGTCAGATAGCCCACCTCGCCGGCTTCCAGATGGTCGCAGGGGGTCAGGCTGGTGGCGCCCATGTGGCCCACCTCCACCAGCTGGAACTCGGCGCCGGTGCTCATCAGGCGGATGGTGTCGCCGGGCTTGACGGTGCCCTCAAAGATGCGCACATAGACGATGACACCCTTGTAGCTGTCGTAGATGGAGTCAAAGATCAGCGCCTTCAGCGGTTTGTCCGCGTCGCCGGAAGGGGCGGGAATGTCCTTGACCACACATTCCAGCACGTCCTTGACGCCGATGCCCAGCTTGGCGGACACCCGGGGCGCCTCCATGCAGGGCAGGCCGATAACATCCTCCACCTCCTTGGCCACGGCGTCGGGGTCGGCGCTGGGCAGGTCGATCTTGTTCAGGATGGGCACCACTTCCAGGTTGTGGTCCAGCGCCAGGTAGCAGTTGGCCAGCGTCTGGGCCTCCACGCCCTGGCTGGCGTCCACCACCAGCACGGCGCCCTCGCAGGCGGCCAGGCTGCGGCTGACTTCGTACTGGAAGTCCACGTGACCCGGGGTATCGATGAGGTTGAGCTCGTAGGTCTTGCCGTCGTCGGCCTTGTAGCGCATGGTGACGGCCCGGGCCTTGATGGTGATGCCGCGCTCCTTCTCGATGTCCATGTCGTCCAGCACCTGGTCGGTCATGGTGCGTTTGTCCACACTGTCGGTCAGCTCCAGCATGCGGTCCGACAAGGTGGACTTGCCGTGATCGATGTGAGCGATGATACAAAAGTTGCGAATGGTGTCGCGAGCCATCAATTTTCCTCCAAATCGTTCCAGATCTTGCAGATTTTTCCCTTTTCCAGATAGACGCGGGGCACCCGGCGGGCGATGCCGCATACGATCTCATAGCAGATGGTGTCGGTCTTGCGGGCGATGGTGTCGGCGGTGTCGGCAGCGCCGGGGCCAAAGACCGTCACCTCGTCGCCCATCCCGACGCCGGGAATGTTGGTCACGTCCAGCAGGGTCTGGTCCATGCAGACCCTGCCCAGCACCGGCGCGGGCTGGCCGTTGACCATCATCAGGCCCTGGCCCTGGGTGCCCGAGAGCATCCGGGGGTAGCCGTCGGCGTAGCCCACACAGACGGTGGCCACCCGCATGGGGGCCTTCGCCGTGAAGGTCCGGCCGTAGCTCACGCTCTGACCGGGCAGCAGGTCCTTGACGAAGGTCACAAGACATTTCAGCGTCATCACCGGCTTCAGCACGGGGAAGTGCAGCTCGTCGCTGGGGTCCAGCCCGTAGAGGATGATGCCGGCGCGGGTCATGTCGTGGCGCCATTTGGGGTGGCGCAGCTGGGCGGCGGAGTTGGCGCAGTGGACGGTGCCGGTGTCGTAGCCGTCGGCCTGCAGCCGGTCCACCACCTGGCGGAAGAGGGCATACTGGCTGTCGGTGTAGTCCTGGGCGTCCGGCTTCACGCTGTCCGCCACCGCGAAGTGCTGGAAGATGCCGCAGATGGAAAGCCCGGGCAGGGCGTAGAGCGCTTCCAGCTCTTTTACCACGGCCTGCCAGTCGCTGCGGGCGGCAAAGCCGATGCGGCCCATGCCGGTGTCCACTTTCAGGTGGACCTTGACCCTGACGCCCGCCGCCACCGCCGCCTCCGAGAGGGCCTTGGCATACTGGGTGGAGAAGCAGGCGGTGATGATGTCCTGGTCGGCCAGGACGGCGGCCTGGGACGGGTCGGTGTAGCCCAGGATCAGGATGGGCAGCGTAATGCCGTGGCGGCGCAGGTGCTTTGCCTCCGAAAGGCAGCTCACCGCAAAGGCGGCGGCGCCTTCCTGCTGCAGCACCCGGGCCACCGTGATGTCGCCGTGGCCGTAGGCATCCGCCTTGACGACGGCGCACACCGGCCCGTTGACGGTACGTTTGATAAAGGCAAAGTTGTGGCGCAGGGCGTCCAGATCAATCTCTGCCCAGCAGTGTTTTTCCAGCATGAAATCACTCACTTGGACCACTCCTTTTTGCGGCCGGTGTGCAGCGGCTTCCAGCCGTCAATGCCGCTTTCCTGCAGGGCGTGCAGCGTTTTCTGACGGAATGCAGGGTCCTTGCGGCTGAATTCACGGACAAACTGTTTGGTCTCCTCCCGGGTGGTCACGCCGTCGGCAGGGCAGCGGCTCTTGATCACCGGGAAACCCGCCCGCTTGATGGCGGAGAGCACCTCGCTCTCGGTGGCCAGCAGCAGCGGCCGGATCATCGTCAGGTCGCGGCGGGACAGGTAGGTCACCGGCGAGAAGCAGCCGATGCGGCCCTCCCGCCAGAGGTTCATATAAAAGGTTTCCACCGCGTCGTCCAGGTGATGCCCCAGCGCCACCTTGTTGCAGCCCAGCTGCTGGGCTGCGGTGTGCAGCGTGCCCCGGCGCAGCTTGGCGCAGAGGGCACAGGGGTTGGATTCCTTGCGGTAGTCAAACACCACGGGACCGATGTCGGTGCGGCGGATCTCGTAGGGGATGCCTTCCGCCGCGAAAAGGTCTACCAGCGGGCTGTAGTCGGTTTCCACCCCGCCGAAGCAGGGGTCCAGCGTCACGGCCTGCACCTCAAAGGGTACGCCCAGGTAGGCCCGCAGCCGTCCCAGGGCGACGGTCAGCACCACGCTGTCCTTACCGCCCGAGACCCCCACCAGAACGCGGTCGCCGGGGGCGATCATTTCATAGTCCTGCACGGCCTTGCGCACAAGACCGGTGATATGCTGCATGGCGTCCATGACCGTCCTCCCTTCTTAACGTTTCATTATACCATGTTCAAGGTTCGGGTACAACTCAATTTTCCTCCTCGGGGACAGCTTCGGTCCAGCGGCCCTCCTGGAAGCGGACGCCGCCGATCTGCAGCTTGGAGTGCAGGAAATGCTGTTCATGGTAGAGGCTGAAATAGCTGGACAGCATGTAGGAGACAGCGCACACCAGGGCAAACAGGGGCAGGCACTGTCCGCCGAAGACCTCCAGCCCCAGGCAGATGGAGGCCAGCGGGCTGTTGGTGCAGCCGCAGAAGAGGGCCACCATGCCTAAAGCAGCGCCCAGGGGAGCGGGCAGGCCCAGCAGCGGGGCCACGGCGCAGCCGAAGGTGGCACCCGTGAAGAAGATGGGCACGATCTCGCCGCCCTTGTACCCGGCGCCCAGCGTCAGGGCGGTGAAGAGCATCTTGAGGGCGAAGGCCCAGGGCAGGGCCTGGCCGGCCATGGCGGCGGCAATGACCGCGCTGCCGGCGCCGTTGTAGTCGGTGGTGCCCAGCAGCTTGGTGAGGGCGATGATGAGGATACCGCCCGCCACCACCCGCAGATAGGGGTTGGGGAAGAATTTCGCGTACAGCCTGGGGGTGGCGTGGAGCAGCTCACAGAAGGCGATGCTCAAGGCGGCCAGCAGCGCGCCCAGCAGCAGCACCTGCCCGATGGTGACGGGGTTCAGCTCCGCCGTGGCGGCCAGCTTAAAAGCGGTGGGGGCAAGGCCCATCTGGCTGCTGATCCAGACGCCCAGCAAAGCGGACACCAGGCAGGGCAGCAGGGCGGCATACTGCATGGAGCCCACGTTGACCACCTCGATGGTGAAGACGGTGGCGGCCAGCGGCGTGCCGAAGATGGCGGAGAAGGCCCCGGCCATGCCGCACATCGTCATGAAGCGGCAGTCGCGGCGGTTGAGGCGCAGCAGACGGCCGACCTGCCCGGAAACCGAGCCGCCCAGCAGTAGCGCCGCGCCCTCCCGGCCGCTGGAACCGCCCAGCAGGTGGGTGGTGACGGTGGAAAAGAAGATCAGCGGAGCGGTGCGCAGTGTCAGCACCTGGCGCTCCCGCACGGCGGCAAAGGCCTGGTTGGTGGAGCCGCCCCCCTGGGGGTCAAACCGGCGGTATAAAAAAACAATGACCAGGCCGCCCACCGGCAGAAGCCAGAGCAGCCAGCCCTGGACGCCGCGGGTGGCGTTGGCCCAGTTCAGTGCCAGTCCGAAGGCCGCTCCCAGCGGCCCGGTAATGCAGCCCACCAGGGCCGCCAGCACCACCCATTTGACACAGACCCGCAGGTAGCGCACCGTGCCGCGCAGTGCAGTTTGCAACGTTTGCATAAAAACATCCTCTCACTCATAATGCCTACCATTATACCCTGCAAGGCGGTAAAACACAAGAGAAAGGGTCCTTCCCATTTGAGGCTGCCTGTGCTATAATACACGGTACACGACAAACAGACCGCTTCGGGCGGACCGGGGTAAAGGAACGGGAAAATGAAACGACTGGCGATTATCGGCGCGTCCTATCTGCAGGCGCCGCTGATTCAGAAAGCGAAGGATATGGGGTGTGAAACCCACGTGTTTGCCTGGGCGGCGGACGATGTGGGGGAGAAGATGGCGGACCATTTCTATCCCATCAGCATTGTGGAGAAGGACGCCATCCTGGAAAAATGCCGCGAGATCGGCATCGACGGCATCTGCACCATTGCCAGCGACCTGGCGGCCATCACGGTGAACTACGTGGCGGAAAAGCTGGGCCTGACCGGCAACACCATGCGCTGCTGCGAGAAATCCACCAACAAGCACAAGATGCGGGAAGCCTTTGCGGCGGCGGGGGACCCCTCCCCGCGGTCGGTGCTCATCGCTCCCGGAACCGATCTTTCGGTGCTGGAGGGCATGCAGTATCCGCTGATCGTCAAACCCACCGACCGTTCGGGCAGCCGCGGCATCACCGAGGTGAACCGCCCGGCGGGGCTGCAGGCGGCCCTTGCCCGTGCCCGGGAGCAGAGCTTTGAGAAGATGGCCCTGGTGGAGGAGTTCGCCACCGGGCAGGAGTACAGCGTGGAGTGTATCTCCTGGAAAGGAGAGCATCATCTTCTGCAGATCACCCTCAAATACACCACGGGAGCGCCCATGTACATAGAGACCGGCCACATGGAACCGGCCCCGCTGACCGATGCCATGCGGGAAAAGGTGCGCCGGACGGTCTTCCATGCGCTGAACACGCTGGAGATCCAAAACGGCGCCTCCCACAGTGAACTCAAGATCGACGCGGCGGGCAACATCCGCCTCATCGAGATCGGCGGCCGGATGGGCGGCGACTGCATCGGCAGCCATCTGGTGCCGCTGTCCACCGGGCTGGATTTTGTGGGGATGGTGGTGCAGATCGCCCTGGGCCAGGCCCCGGACCTGACCCCCGGGCCCCATCACGGGGCCTGCGGCATTCAGTTTGTGTTCGGTCCCCGGGACCTGGAACGGCGGGAAGCCCTGCGCGCCGTGCCGGGCATCACCCTGGTGGAGGAAAGCCCCATCGACCCCATGGACCACATCGTGACGGATTCCTCCACCCGGTTCGGCTACTACATCTTTGCCGCGGAGGACCCGGCGCGCATCTGCACCTGGATGGAAAAATAAGAGGAAGGAAAGACGGCATTTCATGCAACTGCTCAGCTTTGTCATTCCCTGCTACCACAGCGCGGCCACCATCGGCGCGGTGGCCCGGCAGATCCGGCAGACCGTAGAGGCGGACGGCCGCTATGAGTACGAGATCATTCTGGTCAACGACAACCCCGCCGACGATACCTGGCGGGAGATCTGCCGCCTGAAACAGGAGGACCCGCAGATCTTCGGCATCTGCATGTCCCGCAACTTCGGGCAGGCCTCGGCGCTGATGGCGGGCTACCGCCATGTGCACGGGGACATTGTGGTAAGTCTCGACGACGACGGCCAGACGCCGCCCGCCGAGATGTTCCGCCTCATCGACGCCCTGGACGAGGACACCGACGTGGTCTATGCCAGCTACCCGTCCAAGCACCACAGTGCCTTCCGCAACTTCGGCAGCAGGGTCAACGACTGGATGGCCACCTGGCTCATGGGCAAGCCCAAGGACCTCTACATGGCCAGCTACTATGCGGCCCGGCGGTTCATCATCGACGAGATGGTCAAATGCGACAATCCCTTCCCCTATGTGGACGGCCTGGCCGTGCGTTCCACCTGCCGGTTCAAGAATATCCCCATCGACCACCAGGACCGTGCGGAAGGGGAGAGCGGCTATACCTTCTTCAAGCTGCTGGGGCTCTGGCTCAACGGGTTCACCGCCTTCTCGGTGAAGCCGCTGCGGGTGGCCACCGTGATGGGCGTGGCCTTCTCGCTGATCGGCTTTCTGTTTGCGGTGATCATCGTGGTGCGCAAGATCATCCTGCTGGATCAGATCGACGCGGGCTGGTCCAGCATTGTGGCCATCGTGCTGCTGCTGGACGGCATCCTCATGATGATGCTGGGCCTGGTGGGAGAGTACGTGGGCCGCATGTACATGACGATGAACAAAAGCCCCCAGTACGTCATCCGCAGCACCACGGCGGCCCCGGGGCAGCCTGAAACCAAGCAATAAAAAATCCCGGCTCCACAGGAGCCGGGATTTTTGTTGCCGGAATCAGGAAGCGGCGGGGGTGGCGCCGGGCAGCAGGGTGACCACATCCCGCAAAAGCACCAGCGGGTTTTCCCCTTTCTGGACGCGCAGACTGAAATAGGGCCGCCCCAGGGCGTTGTAGAGCACCCGGTGGGGATACTGGTCCATGACGGCGGCCAGCTGCTGGGGGCCGATCACGTCGGAGTAGAGGATCAGAAGATCGTTGCGCTGCACGATCTCCACAATGCCCACCCGAGCGGCGGTGACCCGCACCAGCGACACATCCACCAGCCCCTGGACGCTCTTGGGCGGGGAGCCGTACCGGTCGATGAGTTCGTCCAGCACGTCCTCGGCGTCGGCGGTGGTTTCGATGGCCGCAATGCGCTTGTAGGCCTCGATGCGCCCGGCGGGGTCGGGGATGTAGTCCTCCGGCAGGTAGGCGTCGATGGAGATATCCACCAGACAGTCGCTCTTGTCGGGGGCTGGGGTCTCGCCCCGGGCGGTGGCGATGGCCTGGCCCAGCATCTTCACATAGAGATCATAGCCCACGGCCTCCATGTGGCCGTGCTGGCTGTGGCCCAGAAGGCTGCCGGCGCCGCGGATCTGCAGATCCCGCATGGCGATGCGGAACCCCGACCCGAAGGCGGTGAACTCCCGGATGGCCGAAAGCCGTTTGGCGGCCACCTCGGTGAGCACCTTGTCCCGGGTGAAGGTGAAGTAGGCGTAGGCCTTGCGGGAGGAACGACCCACCCGGCCCCGCAGCTGGTACAGCTGGGAAAGGCCCATGCGGTCGGCGTTTTCGATGATGAGGGTGTTGCAGTTGCGCACATCCACGCCGGTTTCGATGAGGGTGGTGCAGACCAGCACGTCGATCTCGTTGTCCAGCAGCTGCTGCCACACCGAGGAGATCTGTTCCTCGGTCATCTTGCCGTGGGCGATGCCGATGCGGGCCCCCGGCACCAGTTTGCCGATGCGGGCGGCGCATTCGTTGATGGTGTCCACCCGGTTGTGCAGGTAGTAGACCTGCCCGCCCCGGGCCAGCTCCTTGCGGATGGCCTCCGAGACGATGCCCTCGTCGTATTCCAGCACGTAGGTTTCCACCGGCTGGCGCTCGAAGGGGGGCTGCTCGATGGTGCTCATATCCCGGATGCCGGAAAGAGCCATGTTCAGCGTGCGGGGGATGGGGGTGGCCGACAAGGTCAGCATATCCACCCCGATGAAGGCTTCCTTCAGTTTTTCCTTGTGCTTGACGCCGAAGCGCTGTTCCTCGTCGATGATGACGAGCCCCAGGTCCCGGAACTTCACGTCGTCGGAGAGCAGCCGGTGGGTGCCCACCACGATGTCCACTGTGCCATCCTTGAGGCCCCGCAGCGTCTCTTTCTGTTCCTTGCTGCTGCGGTAGCGGGAGAGCAGCCCGATGCGGATGGGGTAGGCCTCCATCCGGGCGATGGCGGTGTTGAAGTGCTGCCAGGCCAGGATGGTGGTGGGGGCCAGGATGGCGCACTGTTTGCCGCCCATCACGCACTTGAAGGCGGCGCGCAGGGCTACCTCGGTTTTGCCCACCCCCACGTCGCCGCAGAGCAGCCGGTCCATGGGCCAGGGCTGTTCCATGTCGTGCTTGATGTCGGCGGCGCAGGTCAGCTGGTCGGGGGTTTCCTCGTAGGCAAAGCGCTGCTCAAAATCCCCCTGCCAGGTGTCGTCGGCGGGGAAGGCGTAGCCCTTGGCCTGCTTGCGGCGGGCGTACAGCTCGATGAGCTCCTTGGCCATGGCCTCGGTGGCAGCCCGCACCTTTTTGCGGGTCTTGGCCCAGTCGCTGCCGCCCAGACGGCTCAGCTTCACGTTGTCCTTGCCGCCGGGGGCAGTGTAGCGGGACAACAGGTCCAGCTGGGTCACCGGCACATACAGGACATCCTTCTTGTCGTATTCGATGCGCAGGTAGTCCTTGGTCACCCCCTGCACGGCCATCCGCTGGATGCCGGCGTAGCGGCCGATGCCGTGGTTCTGGTGGACCACCAGGTCGCCGGGGGAGATCTCGCTCAGGCTGTTCAGGGCGTCCTTGTTGCGCTTTTTCTTCTTCTGGGCGGTGCTCACCCCGAAGGCCCGGGCCGTGAACACCGCATACTTGGCAAAGGGCAGGCTGCACCCGGCGGAAAGCTGTCCCGGCAGCACCTGCACAAGACCGGCGGCGGGGGCGGCGTTTTCGTCGGTGGTGACGTTGAGCCCCTTCACCCGCAGATCGGCCGCCAGGCCGGCCGCGGCGCGGGGCGTGCCTGCCATCACCGTCACGGCGGCGCCGCCGTCGCACAGCGGCTGCAGATCCTCCAGCAGATGGGCCACCTCGCCGGCCCAGGCGGGCAGGGCGTGGGCCGGGGCGTTGACGATCTCCTTCAGGGCAATGTCCGACATGCTGCGGGCGAAGTTTTCGGCGCAGATGGTGCGGCAGCGGGCGGGCTGCGCCCACAGCCAGGCGGGTTCGGCGTAGAGCTTGTCAAGCCCCGGGGCCAGCACCCCGTCCTGGAGCAGCGTGGTGAGCTCCTCCCCCCGGCGGTAGGCGGTGGCCCGCTGGGCCTCCCGCAGCGAGGCGGGTTCCTCCAGCACCAGCAGCGGGTCGTCGAAGTAGTCCAGCAGGGTGGCGGGCTGGGGATAGCGCACCGCCAGGTATTTGTCCAGGTTCACCGGCACGGCGCCGCCGTCCAGCTGGGCCAGCTCGGAGGCCATGCAGGCTTCCAGCGCCGTGCGCTTTTTGCCCCGCTGCTTTTTCAGGAAAGCCCGCAGCAGGTCGGCCGCCTCGGCGGGGGCACCGAACAGCACCTCCCGGGCGGGGCTCACATAGATCTTCTCCACCGGGTCCTCCCGGCGCTGGGTGGTCAGATCGAAGGTGTGCATGGTATCGATCTCGTCGCCCCAGAACTCCATGCGCACCGGCAGCTTCATGTCGGGGGCGTAGAGGTCCACGATGTCGCCGCGGATGGAAAACTGTCCGGGACCGTCCACCTGGGTGCGGCGGGTGTACCCGGCGCCGTGGAGCAGGGCGGTGAGCTCGGTGCGGGGGATGGAATCCCCGGGGTGGAGCGTGCGGGTGTTGGCGCAGAAATCCGCCCTGGGGGTGGTGTACTGGGTCAGTGCCTCCTCCGAGACGCAGACCGCCTGCAGACGGCCGCCCACCAGGTCGCCCAGCACCCCCAGACGGCGGTATTCGTATTCCCGGGCGGTGCCCTCGATGGGGCGCAGCACATAGTCCCGGGCAGGAAAGACCGCCGCCGGAATGCCCAGCGTGTTCAGGTCGCCTGCAAAGCGGGTGGCCTCGGCCTCGCCGGGGGTCACGATGCAGAGCGGCCGCTCCAGGGTGCGGCACAGGGCGGCGTAGACCAGGGCGCGCCCCGAACCGGGCAACCCAAATAAGGCGCATGCCCCTGGTTCGGAGAGCGCATGCGCCAGTTTTTCATATTCCTTCGTTTGGGTAAAGCGGGAAGTAAACAGTGTCATAGAATCAGAGAAGAGCGTTTCCCGCCGCCGCACACCCGAAAGGGGACGGCAGGGGAAAACAACTCACAGATCAAAGATCACAAAACACGGAAAGAAGGTCCGCTGCCGGAATGCACCGGCAGGGCGGAGAAGCGGGCCGATCAGGCCTGGTTCAGGTATTCCTTGGCCAGCCAGCCGTACTGACCCTCGTACTGGACCACGATCCAGGTTTCGTCGGCGTTGGCACCCAGGGCGGTCACGGCGGTGCCGGCCGGGATTTGAGCCACCTTGTCAAAGTCGGTGCCGGGGCCGGCGCGCAGATTCATATTGGAGTCCGGCGTCACGGTAAAGGCCGGCTGCTCGCCCTCGGCATAGACGGTGGCGGGCTGCTCGGACAGGCCGTCAAAGTTGACCGGCGTGGGTTCCGGGGTGGGCTCGGGGGTGGGTTCCGGCGTGGCTTCCACCGCGTCGCCGGGGACTTCTCCCTCCGGGGCGATGCTGTCCGAGGCAACGCCTTCCGCGGTGGAGGCGCTCTCCGGGGTGGTGGACGGGTCAGCGGAGCTGCCGCCGTCAAAGGCGCCGGTCAGCAAAAGAAAACAGAACACAATGGTGGCGATGAATACAACCGCACACACCAGCAAACGGACCAGTGCTTGTTTGCGAAGAGAGCTCATGGGTCTATCTCCTTTATCGATTGAATTTGTTTTGTGCATATTGCAAGTTGTCGTCCATCAGCAGCTTGCAGGCTTGTTCAATATCAGGGTAGCGGTCAGTCACCGCCTTGCGGTCCTCGGCGGGCAGCTTGCCCAGCACCCAGGCCGCCAGATCGTACTGGGGATTGGGCTTGGCGCCGATGCCGATGCGGATGCGGTTGAACTCCTCGGTGCCCAGGCTGGCGATGATGCTTTTCAACCCGTTGTGGCCCCCCGCCGACCCGTGGGGCCGGATGCGCAGATGCCCCGGCTGCTGGGTAATGTCATCGCAGAGCACGATGATGCGGCTGGCCGGGATCTTGAAAAAGTGGGCGGCGGGAGCGATGCTCTGCCCGCTCAGGTTCATGTAGGTCAGCGGCTTGAGCAGCACCACCTTGTGGTCGCCCACCTGTGCGGTGCCGTACAGTCCCTGCCACTTGCTCTTGTTCACCGGACACTGCCACTGCTCGGCCAGATAATCCAGCGCCTCAAAGCCGGCGTTGTGGCGGGTGCCGTCGTATTTGGGTTCGGGATTGCCCAGACCGGCAATCAGCCAGTCGGCACTGGCGGGAGAAGAAAAGAAAGCCATAAACGAATAGAACGCTCCTTGTTGATGTACTTTTGGGGGACGCTTACAAGACTTCCACGATCCGGCTTCCGAAGGGGAACAGGGCAAGCCGCGCGATCTTGAAATACTGCAGGCCGAAGGGGATACCGATGATGGTGATGCAGAGCAGGCATCCCCACGCCGCGTGGGCCACCGCCATGGGCAGCCCGGTCACGATCAGCCAGATGATGTTCAGCAGCAGGGAAGGAGCCCCGCCGCCGTACAGCACCTCTTTCCCGAAGGGAAACAGGCTTAATGAGGCAAATTTGAAGCACTGCAGCCCCACCGGAATGCCGATGACCGTGATGCACCACAGCACACCGGCCGCGGCCCAGCCCAGGGCGCTGAGCCATCCGCCCAGCAGAAACCACAGAAGATTGCCAAGAAGGCGCATGATCCGGTCCCTTTCCGCCCTTACAGGCTGTCAAGACGATTCTGCAAGACCAGCTGTGCCTTGGCCACGTCCGCTTTTTTCACGAAGATCAGGTATTCTATGCTGCGGTCGGTCTGCTCGCCCACGGCAAACATGGTGCCGGTGCGGCGGGAAGCGCTGCTGAAATTGATGGTGCGGGTGCGGCAGACGATACCTTCCTTGCGCAGCGCCTGCAGCGAAGTGCCGTACTGTGCGGCGTCAAAGGTGCACAGCACCTCCACATAACCAAGGATCATGAGCCAGACGGACATCATACCGCATCAACCCTTTCGTTTGTCGGCCTCCAGCTTCTGCTTTTTGGCAATGTACTTTTCCAGCTTGTGTTCACCCCAGGCGTCGATGTTGACCTGCTTGGCCCGTTCGATGCCCAGCGCCCCGGCGGGCACATCCTTGCCGATGGTGGAACCAGCGGCCGTGAAGGCATGGTCGCCCACCGTGACCGGCGCCACCAGGTTGGTGTTGCATCCGATGAAGACGTAGTCGCCGATGGTGGTGTGGAATTTGCCCTCGCCGTCGTAGTTGCAGGTGACGGTGCCGCAGCCGAAGTTGCAGTATTTGCCCACGGTGGCATCGCCTATATAAGTAAGGTGGCTGACCGTGTTGCCCTCGGCAAAGTCGGCGTTCTTGGTCTCCACGTAGGCGCCCAGGTGGCAGCCCTCGGCGGTTTTGGTGCCGGTGCGCACGTGGGTGAAGGGCCCGATCTTGTTGTTGGGGCCGATGTGGCTCTGGTAGCACTGGCTGGCGTTGATGGTGGAACCTTCCTCCACCACGGTATCCTCCAGCAGGGTGTTGGGACCGATGACGCAGCCGGCGCCGATGACGGTCTTGCCCCGCAGGATGCAGCCGGGCAGGATGGTGGCCCCCGGGGCAATCTCCACTTCGGGGTCGATGTAGACATCGCGGCTGATGAATTCCACACCGTTATTCAGATGGCGCTCGAAGGTGGCAGTATAACGCTGCTGCGCCAGTTCAAAATTTTCTTTGGCGGTAGACATAAAAATCCCCCTTATATATAAATACCTTATTTCTGTATTGTACCCCAGAAGGCCCGATTACGCAACCCGAAAAAAGGCCCCGTCGGCAGGAAAAATGCAAAGAGAACAAAAATAACAAAAAAAGCGGAGTAAGGAACAATTTCCGAACTTTCCGCCCAGTATATTTTACACGATTTTTGTGCAAATTGCAATACCCTGGGGAGAAAAGTTTGTTAGATTTTCAGCCAAAGTAGTGAGCAGTTTTTTAACAATCCACTGGAAATTCGTTTTAGGGTCTGTTATAATGGACTGTGCAAACACGAAACGTTGTATGCAAACACGTTACCGTTTTTGGGAGGTTAGTATGAGCAAGAAATTCTTGTACCTGTTCAAAGAGGGCCATGACGCCTTCGGCGGCGACCAGACCACCATGAAGAACATTCTGGGTGGCAAGGGCGCCGGCCTGGCCGAGATGACCCACGCCGGCATGCCGGTTCCGCAGGGCTTCACCATCACCACCGAAGCCTGCACCCAGTATTATGCCGACAACCGCGAGATCAATGACGAGATCAAAGCGGACATCTTCAAATACATGGGCATTCTGGAGGAGCAGACCGGCAAGACCTTCGGCTCCGTGGACAACCCGCTGCTGGTGTCTGTCCGTTCCGGTGCCCGTCAGTCCATGCCCGGCATGATGGACACCATCCTGAACCTGGGCCTGAACGATCAGGCTGTGGAAGGCCTGGCCAAGAAGACCAACAACCCCCGCTTCGCCTATGACTGCTACCGTCGTTTCATCCAGATGTACTCTGATGTCGTTATGGAGCTGGGCAAGAGCTTCTTCGAAGAGCGCATCGATGCCATGAAGGAGCGCAAGGGCGTCAAGCAGGATGTGGAGCTGACTGCCGACGATCTGAAGGAACTCGTCAAGGAGTTCAAGCAGATCTACCGCGAGAAGCAGGGCAGCGAGTTCCCGCAGGATCCCAAGGAGCAGCTGATCGGTGCCGTCAAGGCCGTCTTCCGTTCCTGGGACAACCCCCGCGCCAACGTTTATCGTAAGATGAACGAGATCCCCTACGAGTGGGGCACTGCCGTCAACGTCCAGCAGATGGCGTTCGGCAACTCCGGCATGCGTTCCGGCACTGGCGTTGCGTTCACCCGTAACCCCGCCACCGGCGAGAAGAAGCTGATGGGCGAGTACCTGATCAACGCCCAGGGCGAGGATGTCGTGGCCGGTATCCGTACTCCTTCTCCCATCAGCAAGCTGCATGAGGAGATGCCCGAGGTCTACGATCAGTTCGTTGAGATCGCTACCCGCCTCGAGAACTACTACAAGGATATGCAGGACATGGAGTTCACCATCGAGGATGGCAAGCTCTTCATGCTGCAGACCCGTAACGGCAAGCGTACCGCCCAGGCTGCTCTGCGGATCGCCTGCGACCTGGTGGACGAGGGCGTTATCAGCGAGCAGACTGCTGTTCTGCGCGTTGAGCCCAAGCAGCTGGACACCCTGCTGCATCCCCAGTTTGACGCTGCCGCTCTGAAGGCCGCCGAGGCAATCGGCAAGGGCCTGGCTGCTTCTCCGGGATCTGCCTGCGGCCGTGTGGTCTTCTCTGCGGAGGACGCCGAGGAGAAGGTCAAGGACGAGGCCTGGAAGCGCGTCGTTCTGGTCCGTCTGGAAACCAGCCCCGAGGATATCGTCGGCATGCAGGTTTCTCAGGGCATCCTGACCGTCCGTGGCGGTATGACCAGCCACGCCGCCGTTGTCGCTCGTGGCATGGGCACCTGCTGTGTCTCCGGCTGCGGCAACGACAACGATGTTGTCATTGACTACGACGCCAAGACCATCTCCATCAACGGTCACCTCTTCCATGAGGGCGACTGGATGAGCATCGACGGCTCCACCGGTAACATCTACGAGGGCCAGATTGCCACCGTGGCTTCCACCGAGAACGCCAACTTCAAGCGCTTCATGGCCTGGGCTGACGCTGCCCGTCAGATGAAGGTCCTGACCAACGCCGACAACCCGCGCGACGCCCAGAACGCTGTCGACATGGGTGCTGAAGGCATCGGTCTGTGCCGTACCGAGCATATGTTCTTCGCCGAGGACCGCATCAAGGCTGTCCGCGAGATGATCTGCGCCCGTACGGTGGAAGAGCGCAAGACCGCTCTGGCCAAGGTCGAGCCCTACCAGGAGGCCGACTTCATCGCCATGTACCGCATCATGGGCGACCGTCCGATGACCATCCGTTATCTGGATCCGCCTCTGCATGAGTTCCTGCCCACCAAGCCCGAGGAGATCGAGGCTCTGGCCAAGGACATGGGCATGACCACCGAAGAGCTGAACAACGTGGTTGTCAGCCTGCACGAGTTCAACCCCATGATGGGCCATCGTGGTTGCCGTCTGTGCGTCACCTATCCGGAGATCGCCGAGATGCAGACCAACGCCGTCATCAAGGCTGCCCTGAAGGTCAGCGCCGAGACCGGCAAGATGATCACCCCGCACATCATGATTCCTTTGGTTGGCGAGGTCAAGGAGCTCAAGTACGTCAAGGATGTCGTCGTCAAGACCGCCGACAAGCTCATCGCTGAGGCTGGCGTTGACATGAAGTACCAGATCGGTACCATGATCGAGATCCCGCGTGCTGCCCTGACCGCCGGCGAGATCGCCAAGGAAGCTGACTTCTTCAGCTTCGGCACCAACGACCTGACCCAGATGACCTTCGGCTTCAGCCGTGACGACGCTGCCAAGTTCCTGACTGCCTACTACGACACCAAGATCTACGAGAGCGATCCGTTCCAGCATCTGGACCAGGTTGGCGTTGGCAAGCTGATCAAGATGGCTGCCCACGACGGCCGCGAGACCAACCCGAACCTGGGTCTGGGCATCTGCGGCGAGCATGGCGGCGATCCCTCCAGCGTCGAGTTCTGCCACAATGTTGGCCTGGACTACGTCAGCTGCTCTCCGTACCGTGTGCCTATCGCTCGTCTGGCTGCTGCTCAGGCCGCTATCAAGAATCCTCGCAAGTAATTACGTTGGACTCTTGGAGCTCACGCTCAGCTTAGAGGATGCGCAAGCATTCCAAAAAGCACACAACAGCGTGATAAAGCCAAGCCGATGGCGTGATATCGACTTGGAGATCTACCTGTAATACGCCAATCCCCCTGCTACTGATTTCAGTTGCAGGGGGATTTTTTATGCCTACTTTTTGTTCAGAAGGCGATTTTGGGCCCGGAAAATCTGGATTTTCTGAAAATGTACCCGGTTTTTCGTATACATTTTTGGGCACAAAACGCCTCTTGCAAGCCTTATTTTTACCAAGAAAGGAAGCGTATTGTCATGGCAGAAAACCAAGTCCAAAACCCACAGGCTGAAAAAGTAATCACTCTTTCAGCCTGTCTGCTGGAACCCTTTCAGGGGCATCCCTTCCGGGTGGCCAGCGGCGAGGAGATGGAACAACTGAAGGAAAGCATCCGGGAGTACGGTGTCCTCTCACCGCTGCTGGTCCGGCCCCGTGGTGATGGCCGCTACGAGATCGTCAGCGGGCACCGCCGCAAGGCCGCCTGCGAGGCCCTGGGCATCACCGAACTGCCGGTACTGGTCCGGGATATGACCGACGACGAGGCGGTGATCCTTATGGTGGACAGCAACATTCAGCGGGAGCATATCCTGCCCAGCGAGAAGGCGTTTGCCTATAAGATGAAGATGGAAGCCATCACACACCAAGGCAAGACAACTTCTCGCCAAGTTGGCGAGAAGTCATGGAGTGTGGAACAAGTCAGTCAAAATAGCAACGACAGCCAACGGCAAGTCCATCGCTACATCCGCCTGACCCACCTGATCCCCTCCATCCTCCAGATGGTAGACGAATACCAGATTGCCTTCAATCCGGCGGTGGAGATCTCCTACCTGACCGAGGAACACCAGCGAACGCTCAAAGAGGAGATGGACGCCTGTCAGGCCACACCGTCCCTCACCCAGTCCCGCACCCTCAAACAAATGAGCAAGGAGGGAACCCTGACCCGAGAATACCTGCATCACTTGCTCACCGAGGAAAAGCCCAACCAGAGGCAGAAGTTCTTCCTCAATCAGGAGGACGTGCAGCGGTATTTCCCCAAGCACTACACCCCGCAGCAGATGCAGCAGGTTATCCTCCATCTGCTTCACACCTGGCAGCACAAACGCGGCTACAACAAGGATACTCAGGAACGCTGAAGGAGGCACACCATGAAACTGACTTACACCGAGACCGATGGCTATCTCATTCCCGATCTGGTTCTCCCCGAAACCGATACCCGGCCCATCGGCAAATACGGTGAACTGCGGCGGCAGTTCTTGAAGAAGCATCGCCCCGACTTATTCGACCTCATGCTTCTGGAAGGTACGCTGCACAGCCACCTGGCCGATGTAGACACCGAAGCCCGACAGATGGTAGAGGACACCATCAACCAGATAGCCCGCCAGCAGGGCGTGGATGAAGCCCTCAAACAGGCCGATCCGCTGGCCTGGGCAGGGCGCATGAATGCAATCAAGAATGCAGCCGAGGAAGTGGTCCTGCCGGACCTTCTATACGGGGACGCACTGGAGTGATTCCTTTTCAGCACGTACAAAAAGGCCTGTCCGCAGGGGTAACGAGCACTGGCTTTGTATAGCTTTTGCAAGCCATACGCCGCCCCAGCGCAGGACGCTGGCAAGGGGCGCAGCCCCTATGACCCCCCGAAAATCCAACAACGCAACAATGCAGAGACCGAGCAGCGATGCCCGGTCTTTTGCTATATGGAGGTGGAATTATGTTGACTCGAAACGTACAGATGAACATCCGGGTGACACCGGAAGAAAAGAAGCTGTTTGAACAGGCAGCCACCCGATGTGGGCTGACACTCTCCCAATACATCCGCATGCGGCTACACAACCAGATGCCCCGGCAACTGCCCAACGCCGACTACCGGCAGGTGCTGGATGCTCTCACCGCCCTCTACCACAAGGGCAACACACCGGAGGTGCAGCGGGAAATTCTGGACACGCTGCTGACCGTTCAGAGGGCGGTTACAGTGCCGCAGAAGGAGGAATGAGAAGATGGCTGTCACCAAGATCTGGCCCGTGAAAGGGCGTCTGGATGCGGTCATACGCTATGCCGGAAACGAAGAAAAGACCCGGCTGCCGGACCTGACCGGTCTGTCTGCGGGCAAGGACGATCTGAGCGACGTGCTGCAGTATGCCGCCAATGACGCCAAAACCACCCGGGAAAGTCAGCTGTTTGTCAGCGGTGTCAACTGTGTGCCGGAGATTGCCCGCCAACAGATGGAACTGACCAAACAGCAGTTCGGCAAGACCGGCGGCACGGTGGCCTTTCACGCCTACCAGAGTTTCCGCCCCGGCGAGGTCACGCCGGAGCAGTGCCACGCCATCGGAGTGGAACTGGCTAAACGGGTGTGGGGTGACCGCTTTCAGGTGCTGGTAGCCACCCACCTGAACACCGATTGCTGCCACAATCACTTCGTCATCAACTCAGTGTCCTTTGTGGACGGCAAGCGGTACAACGATTGCAAAAAGACCTACCGTACTCTGCAGGACGCCTCGGATGAACTGTGCCGGGAGCAGGGACTTTCGGTGGTAGACAAAAAGGATGCCCACCGGGTGCCTCGCAACCTCTATCTGGCCGAGAAAGCCGGAGAGCCCACCCGGTATAACGTCATGCGCCAGGACATTGATCTGGCCATCCTGCGCAGCGAAACGCCCCGAGATCTGCCCCGCATCCTGCGCAAGATGGGCTATGAGGTGGATTTCAATCCCAACCACAAATACCCGACTATCAAACTGCCCCATGACCGCCGTGCCGTGCGCTTCAAGACGTTGGGAGAGGAGTACACCCCGCAAGCTATGGCCCAGCGCATCCAGCAGAATCATGCGATGGGGATTTTCAAACGCATGGAGATCTACAACAAGCGGTATCCTCCGGTGCATCCCCATTACCAGAAGCTGCGGCAGGACTTCCGCAAGGCTATCATGGAAGCGTTCGGAATCTACCGCACCTACCTGTATTACTGTTACCTGCTGGGCAAGCTGCCCACCACAACACCCAACTACCGCCCACCTCATCCAGCCATGAGGGAGGATTACCGCCGCTGGGCGGAAATTGAAAAGCAGCTGCATCTTCTGGAACGGCATTCGCTGAATACCGCAGAGGACGTAGCTGCTTTTACATCGGAGCAGGAGCAGAAACTGAGTGATCTGGAGGCCCGGCGCACCAAGTGCCGCAACCGTCTGCGCCGCTGCCGCGACCCGACCGAGTGTGAGGCCCTCCACGCGGAAAAGGATGAACTGACCAAACAGATCACCGAAACCAGAAAGGAGCTGAAAACTGCCCAGCAAATTCCTTCCCGTGTCAAACGTATGCGGGAGAATATCCAACTGTTGAACGACCGGGAGCAGCAGCGCGCCGCCCACCAGAAAGAACGATAACCAACCAATCACAGAAAGGACAACGACTATGAATCCCAATGGAATTTTGACTACTTACGAAGAACGCATGAAAGCCAACCTGCAGCAGTACCAGCGCCCCGAAAAGGCCGGTATCTTCCGCCTGCGCCTTGATCACCGCACCTGGGGCAAGCACATGTGCCTGTTCTGCTACTTCACCGACCTGGACACCGGCGAGAAGGTCCGTCTGGCCTGCTGGCGCGGCGCCGGGGAGTGCTACGCGCCCCGCAAATGTACCATTGACTTCGCCAAGGTCCGTGACCTCACCTGCTGGCGCTGCACTCTGGCAGCAAACGTGTACGGTATTATTGACTGGATCGACGCGGAGCCGCTGTAAATTAGAGCTCCTCAAGATCGCTTCGCACAAATTCATCCATCAGCTCAATCGCATCTGATTTCCTTTCATCAGGAACGAGATCGAGAACTTTGTCAAAAAGCTTGCCCAACCGGACCACATCAAGCTGCCTCATACGGAGCGTAGCATCTCCCAGAAGCTTTTCTTCATCAAGTATTACCTTTAAATGCTTCCAGAAGTCAGATACATACTTTTGGACTTGTTTTACATCGGTATGAGTTCCGTCGGAGGCAGTGAAGGTGTGGAAGAAGAAACTTTCCTCACAAGCGGATTTAATATCCTCCGTTCCAGATGACAGATAGTCTTTTGCAAGTTTTTTGCTTGAATTCAATACGGCATTAAACATTTCTTTTTCTAAGCGAGTATTTTGATTCCGCAACCATTTCACTAACTGCATATATACAATGTCGCGTTGAAGGGCTGCCTTTTGAGAATTGGCTTTAGAAACAACCCCTTGAACATATTTTCTATAAAAAGGTGATGAATTTGACATAATAATTCCTCCTAACCATGTGTTAAAAAAGAAAAAGGATGCTATTGGGGATATGAAAATTATACCATAAAAGCACGGGCCAGTGTGAAAAAGCACCCGGAATAGCTAATATATAAAAAAGCTGCCGGTTCACACCGACAGCCTTACGGTTCAAGATTTTCTTCCTCAAACATGGGTGAATTGAAAAATTCGCTGATGTTCAAATTCATGCCCTGACACAATTCGTGGATGATGCGCAGTTTTACGGAGTCGTACATACAGTTTACAACATTGCCAATGGTAGACTTAGGAACGCCGCTTTTCATAGATAACTGATATTGGGTCATGCCACGCTCTTTCAGCAATTCCTGAAGTCGCTGGCTGACCGCTTCATTCAGTTTCATGTGACCACCGTCCCTTTTACTGTACTACCACAATTATAGGAGTACGGAACGGCAAAATAGTCCCTGTAGCTGTACTATTTCAGGCTATTATGATATGATGAAAATAGTACCGGGAGGTGGACTAGTTGAAAAGTTGTACGTTCTTTGGTCATCGGGATTGTCCAGAAACCATCAAACCGAAAATTCACACGGCGGTGGTGGATTTGATCGAAAATCACGGAGTAACCATGTTCTATGTTGGTAATCAGGGCAATTTTGATCGTATGGTGCGTTCTGTTCTGAAAGAAGTAACAACGGCGTATCCACAGGTTGGATACGACGTTGTTCTTGCTTATATGCCGTCTGCCAAAGCCACGGCTGTTCCTGAAGATTTCTCGGACACCATCTTGCCAGAAGGGATAGAAAAAGTCCCAAAGCGGTACGCTATTCCCTGGCGCAATAAATGGATGATCGAACATGCGGACTTCGTAGTCACTTATGTTTTAAAGCCTTCCGGAGGAGCTGCCAAATTCTCTATGCTCTCTAAGAAAAGAGGAAAGAAAATATATCCTTTGATTTAGACGGTATTTATATCGGAATCGCATTACCCCCAAATGGGTAAATTCATGATTCGGGATGCCCCATATCATTTTTTACTGCTAATGCACGTATCCGAATAGCATAATTAGAATCGGTAGTCAACGCTTCAACAATGCTGCGCGCCATATCATATTCGAATAGGCCCTTTTCACAAAGAGAGAGAATTTTGTTCCGTACGGAGGATGAAGGGTCTGTCATAGCTTGGTATATACGATTTTCAACGAGCGACTTAGCATTGCTATCTAATAAATAGCTTAATGTTTGATAAGCAATCCTTCGTATTTCATCGGACTCATCATCTGCGCACTGAAAAACAATTGATAGAATTAAAGCATCTGCTGTCTCACCTTTATGGTAGTATAGATATTTTTCTATACATTCTGCCAGACCGACACGTTCGTTCAGAGAGCGCTTATTGTATTCTACACACCAAGTCAGTAACGACTCCTTGCCTAAAAGGCCCACCATTAACTTGGCCATGAAAATTCGAATTTCCAACATTGCCCTTGACTTATACTGCACAAAATCATATCCCTGTGTTGTATCAATGTCACGGAGCGAATCTATAAGAGTTGAGGGAAAAGAAATATTATGCTGAATAAATAACGCCACAACATCGCACAGCGCGTTGGCACAGCTTTCTTTTGTTGGTACAGCCACATGACTGTTAAGAACCTGGACCGCTAACGGTACAAATTTTTCCGAAAGGATATTGCAAATGGCCTGGGCGTTGGTGTCAGAAGCTTTACGCGAGATATAGCCAATCATAGCATACGGGTCCGATGCAAATGCAGCATATACACCGTCACTATTATATGCGCTAAAATGGTTTTGAGCTTGTGTAATTTCATCTTGTAGGATGGCCTCCCAAGCATCACCGCCCATATTGATTTTATATAGTTTTTCCTCAATTCCGGTTAGACCATTGTTTTCCTTTGACTCTAAACAGCCAAAAACGGCAGGATCAAAACGCACAAGGCATGCGATAATTTGTGGTGAACCGCCATTTTCTACAATGGTAGCTAAACTTTGATCCAAGGCATCACGAAGCGCAAGAATGTTGCCTTTTGAAATTTTATTTAGATCTAATGTCCAAATAATATTAGTGATGTCCTTGCCTCTTATATATCGTTTCTGTGAAATAATATTTATAAGAACAGTCACTACCTTATCCTGATTGAGACGGATAAGATTTTTCTTTATGCAGCCGAGGTATTCCTGCGAATTTCCCCAATAGATTTGATCTGCGCGCGATAATATAAATTCCTCTGCCTCTTGAAAAGTGTCATCAGAAAAGTAAAGCCCCAAGATTTTCAAAACAGCTTGTTGCATTGCACTCTGGTTTACTATTGGAGTCCTTTTTGCCAATTTCCAAAGAGCATCGGCCTCTGTTGTAACCAACGAATACACAGTATCCCAATTTTTCTGAACAAAGAGCTCAAGCTCCTTAACATCACCTTGCAATATATACAGACTTACGCACTTTTGGATTAACGCCACATCGTTTAGGATATCGAAATATTCGCACAGTACATAAATCAATATTTTTCTGGCAATAAGTAAGTGCGTATAAGAGCCGTATAATGCTGCTGAAAACAGATAGTTACATGTATCAGAAAGTACCTCGTTAATGCTATTTCCGTAAATTGTTGTGTATCGGGAGGCAGTGCTTATTTTGAACTTTTCTTTTGCGATGGTACTGTAAATGTTAGATTTGTACCGATCCAATACCGGAAGATAAACAATCGAGTCCAGTTCATTAAGTTCTTTTTGGGCAGGTCCTTCAATGAGACGCTTTCCTTTTGCCTTGGCACAATCGATTTCCATGTTTCTGCAATCAATGAGAATATCCGTTGTGATCCAGCTTGGCATTTTATCATTTTTCGACAACCGTAGAGCTTCTCGCTCATATTCAAGAGCTTTGTCGAGGTTTCCATTCACACAGCACCGAATAGCGTCCCATCGTTTTTCCAACCAGTCCGTACTAGCATATAAAGACGTGCTTTTCTCAAGTAAATTTAGGATTTTATCATCGCATTGGAGGGGCTTACCATTTACAAGCCACTCCAACAACTCATTTCCCAAATCTCCCAATTCGGAAATAGCACTGTTTTGATTGCGTTTCAGATAGCGTGTACCCAACAGATCCAGTAGATACTCGTAACTGCTTGAGAAAAGGGAAATTGCAGTGATTTCCGGAACACCAGATTTCGAAGATACTTGTTCTTCGAGAATTAAAGCGGTTCCAGAATCTTCTTTATGATTATACGCCTCCAAAATGTATGGCTTATCCTGAAACCATCGAATCACGTCTTCAATGACATCATTTCTGACCATAGGTGCTATATTGTCAAAATTGTCCACCTCACGGTAAGTACAATAATCTGTGGTTTGGAGTTCTCGCTTCAATTTGATAACGTCCAAGTCAGGATGATCATCTTTTAAAAAATATATTAGGAGAGGCTTTTTCCATTTGGTGGCTTGTGCATACTCCACAGCCGTTCCTTTTCTAACCTCACCTTTTACTAACAAAACAGTTAGGTCTGCTTTCCTCAATTGACTTTGAAAAAATTGCAGGGAAGGAGTGGTAGACGGATTATCCTCAATAATAAACGGATTGAGGTAGGGACAGGCACTCAAACATTCTTTTATACGTCGACGCACATCACTCCAGGCAAACCCATTTTCGTTGCTTTGGGCGGAACTTATAAAGACACGAAGTCGTTCTTCAGGAATAACAGTTTCTCCCATCTTTATACCTCCCAAACAGTTTCATCCCCGCAAATATTACGAACTTTTAGGCGCAGCGGTTTCTTACCGCTGCAAATGGAGCCATCCCAAAACTCTTTGGTCTTTTCACCGTTTCTGCTAATATAGCCATTTTTGTCAATTTTGATTTCACTGTCGGAGTGCCATTCCCCTTTGGGGGCAGTGCAGTCCAAGCTTAAGTACTCGATTAGTTCCAAACCGTTATCGCTAATTTCAATAGGCTTAAAGGGCTTCTTAGCTGTCGAATTTAGCCTGCTCTTTTCGTTAAATTCCGTTATCTTTTGCAATACACGGTCACTAACAAATGTATCAATCACAACAGTATAACCAAGGGAATGCTCCTGTTGCACTTCATCAACATGGAATTTGGCATAGTCGCCTATAACCACATCGTCTAGAATTGTTTTGAGGTCCCGTAGTTCAATTTCTACGGTGGTGCTATCATCCTTGGCAATAAAATTGCGGATTTCTTCTTCGCTAGTAATGTCAATATAGTAGACAATAACTTTTTTGATACTAGGATCCAGGTCGGGGATAGCCTGATGGATGATGCGGTTCATCAGCACAACATCCAGCAGCTTGGAGGTGCTATCCATTAGGTTGGGAACATAGACGGGAATAGTCCCCAGCTTACTGTCGGTGATAGCCCCTTCCCAAAAGGAATCCAGAGAATCTTCGTTTTTCAGACCTGGAATCAAGGATTTGATCTTGTCCATGGTTTGGACAGGGTTACGGTAGAGTTGCACGCCATCCTTGATTTCCAAGACATCGAACTGCGCCCCATCTGCTTTCAGTCGATCTCGTGTAGTTTGAATAGAGTTGAGACCGATATCACAATGAACGAAACGGCGTCCCAATTTGTTGGACACCGCCGCAGTGACACCACTGCCGCCGAAGAAATCGGCAATGAGCATACCTTTGTTGGAAGATGCTCTGATAATGCGTTCAAGAAGTGCCTCGGGTTTTTGAGTTGAGTACTCTAAGCGTTCTTCAGCAACTGGATTAATGACAAAAATATCCGTCCATAAATTTTGTATAGGGCTACCTTCCCATTCATCTAAGTATTGCTTTCTTTCAATCCGCTGTTTTTTATCGCGTGGGAATTTTAATCTTCCCTCTTTTTCATAACGTTCCATTGTTTCAGGCGATACCGACCAGCCATTTTTAGGAGGAGCATATCCTTTATATTCATATACTAATGACGGACTATATGACGGGCTAACTAATGGGCTTAGGCGATATTTTCGGCCGTCTCCATCATCATATTTAAATCGTTTAATATAGTCCTCTTGTCCATCTTTTGTTAGTGGTGTTTCGAAGACATAATCTTCAGACATTGTGTAAAAGAAAATAGAATCTGTTACAATACCATACTGCTTTGATTGTCCGAGATTTCCTTGCTTTCGTTTCCAAACAATTTCATTTCTGAATCTTTCTTCACCAAAAATCTCATCCATTAGGATTTTTACATAATGTCCGATGTGGTAATCCAAGTGCACATAGATGGATGCAGTTTCACTCATTACACTTTTAATTGCCATGAGATTCTCGTACATCCAGTTGAGGTACTTTTCCTTATCCCACACATCACCATACATTTTTTCCTCAAAGGCTTTCAACTCATCAATGTCTAGTTCCTGCTCTGCCTGAGCGATAGCCTCAGCAACTTTAGGGTTACGGCGAAGATAAACCTTCTTGGCATAGTCTGCACCACTGGCAAAAGGTGGGTCAATATACACAAGATCAACTTGAATGCCATGCTCTTTAAGATAAGCGCAAGCAGAAATGCATTCTCCCCGAATTACCAAGTTCCCATCTTGATTGTCGCCAACCGTTTCTTGCTTTTCCATTTCATACAGAGGCATTCCACGTTGTAAAACCATAGACACATCGTCTGAACCCTTATATTTAAGGATGCGGTTAAAGTTTCCCAACACAGCCTGTCCCTCTACCGGTTCGGGAACAAACGGTACATATTTGATCGGCATCAGATTTGCCCTCCGTTTTTAATAATCGAATTTGCGACACCTTCTGCTGCTGCCGTTACAAGTGCGGTTGAAACAGTTTTAACTGTATCAAAAACCAATGGAAGCCCTTTTTGTACAATTACATTTTTGGTCTTTTCCCACATAGTATGATCACGTATCTTCTCCAGAAAGTCATAGCCTTCCCACGTTATAGTACGCACATAAGTGTTATAACACCGGTCATATATGCAATCCCGCACCAGTCCATGACCTTCCATAAGTTTAACATGCTGCATAATTTCCATTGGAGTATATCCATCTACGACAATAGGCCTAATATGTGTGCTATTTATATCCTGCTTTTCAATTTCTAACAGAATATTTCGGATTAAATCCATGTCTCTTTTCATTGCCTACACCTTGAAAAAATTATTGATTGTATCTTTTGTAAGGGTGAGCCTGTCTCGTTCAGGCATAGTATCTTCCAAATACAAATATTCAAACCTTTCATACCCAAAGGCACTATTGTTCAGGCGAAGGAATTTTGTTTGCACAAAGTCCTTTTTATCCTTGAATTTAGGATCGTTAGCGTATGCATCGCCCTTGGTTTCAACAATGATGACTTTTTGAATTCTGCCATCTTCACGTTGAAGGATTAGGAAGTCCGGCGTATACATTCCAATATATTGCCAAGCATCACTGTTACGCTTGTAGCATTTGATTTTAAATTCTGTCATGCTCCGGTCACCATTATAGTAGACCTCCAACCCCAAGCGTTCAATTTCAGGAAAAGTAAGCACATCACGCAGGAAAGTCTGTTCAAAACCGCTATCCGTATGATAGGGCAGGTAATGGAAGGAGTGGTTCTTTCTGGGGTAAGAAGAATATTTTTTGCGCAGCATAGCCAGAACATCTTCCTGCCCCATTTCTTGAGCCAAATCCATCATAGCCTGCGCCTTTTTGTCCACTTTAAGTTTGCCTTGATCGTCCAAAACAATTTTCTGGACATCCTCTTGAGACGGGTAATATTTATCGGGGTGCTCCGTTTCTACCGTTTGCGTAAAGTTGGTAATATTCAGCAAGCTTACGGACAAGGGAATTTGTTCCTCCTTTGTTTTGTAGGAGCGGCGGTCGCAAAATGCCTTGCGTATATTTGCTTCCACTTGCGGTAGGTTAAATCGAGAACTAAAATATCTGGAATCTTCCTTCTGATACGTGATGAGTTCAAAAATGGTTCGAAGTTGAATATCGTAGGAAAGTAATTCCTCCATGGTAAGTGAGCCGAAAGAATCCCGAGTAATTCTATAAAGCCAAGCATAATAGGCAGCAGGAACAATTCCACGTTCTTCGTCATCCATCTTTGTATCTACTATTTCCATTGACAAATCCGTGGTTTTAATAATGCCTGTTGCATTTTCTGTGCCTTTATATGCATCACAAAGAGTCTCTTCGGGGTGCGCGGCTTCCAAAGTCAATGTTTCATAATTGATTTTTAGTTGGTAAAATTCAACTTTGGGTAGATGAAGATACTTTGTGCGATCATACCGGGCAAGAGGTACTTTGTGATGATCTGCCTGCGCAAATTCCTGCAAAGAAATGTGATGTTGTTTTTGCAGCTGGCTGTTAAGTTTTTCGGCATTGCTACTGTTAAGGTAAATCAGCGCACTTTCCAATGCATTCTTTTGAACTTGGCGTAGGCATCGGCAAGCAGTTTGAAGCACCATGTTTTTAGGGCAGTCGCCTTCTTGAGAGAGGATAATTCCTGTTAGGCTTCGACAATCCCATCCTTCTTTTCCGATTTGGACCAATAGCACAATACGAATTTTTGAAAAAGGCTGATCCAGACTATCAAATTCCATTTGACTATCAGCCGGTTGAGGATACTGCTTGTTGCCTTTATGGAACTTCAGAATTGTATCGCTGGAAAGTTCGTATTCTGCTGCAATGCGTGCTGCAAGAGGGTAGACTAACTCTTCCAGTTTTTCAATGCTGCCACAATAAATGCCCAACTTGGCTCGAGTCCCATCAGGATAGATAGTGTCATGGTACGTATTTAGAAACTCTCTAATACCGTTTTCAATAATACGGCTACTATCAGCTATATCTGCAATCTTTACAACTGGTCGTTTCAAGAAATTTCCTACACCATCAATTAGCGGGTAATAGTAGACAATGTTTGAGATTTCAGAAGATGATACTGAGAGTTCTTCTGTTACCTTAATCTTTTCCAGCTTTTCTAGATATGGAGTTCCGGAAAAACCAATTACGGAATTAACTGTTTCGTTTTGCATCCACTTATTTACCACAGCTCGCAGCTTGATTTCACTACTAACCGCGTGGTGTACCTCGTCGATGAAAATGGATAGGCCAGGGAGTTTTCCAAGCAGGTTGCGCAGCTCATTTGCTTGCCGGTCTTTTTCATCGTCGCTCTCATCGTAAAAGCTGATTTGTCCTTCAACTTCCTGTATACGGTCAAGAATCACTTTTTCAGCATTAGTGACTGCCACCAGCCCAAACAGTTCAGATAGCGGTTGATGGTTAGCAATTTTTTGAACGTTTGGATTTTTTGTCTTATTAGATTTACTAGCTGATTTTCCTTGATCCAGTACCTCAAAGAAAATTTGGCGCTTAATTTCTGATGCCGCTGGCTCTGGGATGACCCAAGAAGGATCGAACCTCTGAATAGTTTTCAGACTGGGAACTACTGAGGATTTAAGGCCGGAAGGTGCAAAAATAATAAAGTTATGGGCAAAGGCCGGATTATGGGGTTCATTTTGAGCAAAATAAAGATCCAAATAAATAAATGCAGCCATCAGGAAGGTCTTACCTGCGCCCATCGGAAGGCTGAACAGATAATCCGTATAAGATACTCCGTAAAAGGCAGAACGGAAAAAGCTATCATAATTGATGCTTTCCGGATTTTTTCTAATCTGCTTCTCTAGCTTTGCAGAAACCTGCTCGTTTCCCTCATTTTTTAGGCAAGAATATTCAAACAGTGCTGCAGCAGCAGGATGATCAACTAAAAAAGCTCTGGTTTTCGCAGAAAGTTCCTCTTGCTCTAAATCCAGAGTGTTGAATGCTCCTTGAGAAAACAACTTTGCCAACGGTGCACAACCACAGGCAATTTTCAGAAATAGATAAGTTTTAATAGCATCTATTTGAGCGTCACGCATTTGATTGGTTTTAAGTATATAATCGATAATTCCTTGAGCCGTACACTCAGAGGATGCAAACCAACGGTCTCGCGCATTGGTGATCATTCGGTAAAACATGAGGATTCTCCTTTTTTGCCGTTTCTTGCTTCCCGTGTTCTCCCATCTAAAGGCTTTTCAGCTTCCTTGGGAATGGCCCATACACGTCCCAGACGGTAAGCGCCCAAAACACGTCCAGATTCACAAAGGACTTCAACCCTTCGCTGTGAAATTCCCCATTCAGCGGATTTATCTTTGGGTGTTACATACTCCATTGTGTAAGCTCCTTATATTTAATTATAAAAATTATACATCTCTTGAGCGAACAATACAATTAGCAACGGTTAGAAAGTATTTTATTATGAGGAAATTTTGCCGTTCTTTATGATTTAGCTTTGTGCATTTTAAAGGCTATATTTGACAAATTAATCAATAAAACGGAAACCGTGCGGAGCTATCCGCACGGTTGTAAGGGAAATAATAAAATATTTTTCTGTAGGTAAGACTTTTTATATAATATTCTAATCAAGGGGACGATCAAAAAGGTAACACATGATCTTATTGCATGGCCTGTTGAATTGACTCAAAAAAGCTCTTTATTTCTTCTGGAATTTCATCCACCATGAGTTCATTGATTAAGGCTTTCTTTGAAATCTTCAAATGCTTTTCTGAATTTAGCCAACCCAACAAGGATTTTAGGCATTCCTTACCCATGCCGACTTTACGAAGCTGATCTATCTCACAAGTCGCTTCATTTGTTTCCCGTATTTCATCTGCTTTTTTTCGATACTCATTACTCGACCGGTATATTTCCAACCCCTTAAAAGAAGAAAGCTTAGATAGAGAATCCTCAATCACTGTATTGTATTTGTACTTTGCGAGGCGAATATCTGCCGTCCTCCGAAGCAGAAAAACACGGATATGAACGGGTCAGCAAATACCCAAAAAGCACGAAATACGGAAGGCAAAATCCTATCTCCGAGCGTTGGAACAGCGAAGAACAACTTGTCCAGTGGCGCAAGGCGTGGGCAGATGCAGCGAATCGTTATCTGGAACGGTACGGACATGAAGAACGCATTGACCACCGCAGCCATGCAGAACGGGGATTGGACGAGCAGCCAACCATTCATGAGGGCGTTTTCGCCCGTTCGCTGGAACGGCAGGGAGTCATCTCTGACCGCTGCGAGATAAACCGACAGATCAAAGCAGACAACGCTTTGCTTCATGAACTGAAAGCCGCCGTTATTGCTGCAATGGAAAGTGCGCTGAAAAAACTGGAAGCGCAGGAGGCAAAGTATTCTGCTGAACTGGACGCCGCACTGAAGGAATACAGCGAATTGAAGAAACAGGCTTCAGAATTTGACGCTGGTGAGCTGATGGAGGCACGGCTTTCCATCCGTGGGAAAAAAGAACGCTCTGCGGTTACTCGTGTGCAGGACACCTATGGCGAGAAATACGATTCGCTGATGATGTTTGACAGCAAGCGGGATGTCGCAAATCTGCTCCACGAGGAAGCGGAAACACGCTCCGTCCGGGAGCGCCTGCGACAGAAACAACAGACAAAGACGCAACGGCAAAGAAAGCCCAAACACTATGAACAGGAACGGTAAATGCCGTTCCTGTTCGATGGTTTTATACCATGAAAATTAAATATAAGTGTACAATTTTTTAATGCCTTGCAGACTCTCGTCATGATAAACCAAGGCGGTGAGCGAATATGTGCCGGTTTGGCTGAAAAAGGACAGGCTTACCCATTTAAATTTCCGCTTTTGCTTTATCAGAAATTTGAAATTCAAAGACAGAACTATCATTTAAAAAGTTCACATGCGCTCTACAAGAAAGCCGGAGGTACTCATATATTTATTTTACTTGTATTTTACAGATAATTAACTCCGGTTATATGGAAAACCAAATGCATCAAATGTATAATAGAAATATGGAGTGGATTGCCTATGCTTTTTGCCCTATATGATTTCCTGGCATATTGCCTGTATAGCATCAGCCGGTTTTCCGGAGGAAGTGCGTTGCTTTGCGCCGCTTTTTCTGAAAAACCGGCTGTTTTCGTTATGAAGAGAATCAAATTTCTGTAATGAAAAGGAGAAGACGCCATGCAAAAAACGTATATTCTGGATACCAATGTTCTGATCCAGGCGCCCTATGCCCTCCAATCCTTTGAGGACAACCATCTTGTTTTACCTCTTGCCGTCCTGGAGGAACTGGATGGATTGAAAAATGCAGAGGGGGAAAGGGGCGCCAATGCGCGGCAGGTCATCCGGTATCTGGAATCGCTGCGCACGGCGGGAAACCTGCTGGAAGGCGTCCCCCTGCCCGGCGGCGGCACGCTGCGCCTGGAGGTCAACTGCGTGGACGTGAAGCTGCCGGAAGGCTTCCCGGATCATAAAAACGACAACCGGATTTTAAAAGTCTGCCTTGGCCTGCAAAACAGGAAAACGCCGGTTATCCTGGTGACAAAGGACATTGTGGTGCGCGTCAAGGCACAGATGCTGGGGATTCAGGCGGAGGATTTCACCACCGAGCAGGCGCCTGTCAGCGAGGAGCAGTATACCGGCCGGTGCGAGGTATTTGTAGCGGAAAAGAAATTCGAGGACTTTAAAAAAAAGCATATTACGCCGGAGGATGTATATCAGGTGGACGAAGCCGGTGAAAAGCTTCCTGTGACGCTCATGCCCAATCAGTTCGTCATCCTCAAAGCGGACCAATCCGCCAGGAAAACCCAGCTCGGCCGTTTTGACGGGAAGAAAATCGTTCCGCTCTCTTTTCATAAGAAAAAGCCCTACGGTGTTTCCCCAAGAAATATCGGCCAAAAATTCTTACAGGAGGCCTTGATGGCCGATGCGGAGGGAGCGCCGCTGGTGATCGTAAAGGGGATGGCCGGCACAGCCAAAACCTTCTACACCTTGGCGGTCGGCCTGCACGCCATGCTGGAACAGGAGGAACCGGCTTACCGGCGCATTTTGATCAGCCGCCCCAACGCCCAGTTTGACGATGACATCGGCTTCCTTCCTGGAGATGAATCGGAAAAAATCGCCCCGTTGCTCCGACCGGTCGTCGACAATCTGGAGCTCCTGGTGGATCAAAATGAAAAGGAACGGTTTGCCGACGAGCGCAGCCTTTCCGGAAAAGTAGAGGAGTTGTTCGACCGGGGCATTGTGGATGCCCAGGCCCTTAACTTCATCCGTGGCCGGTCGATTTCCAAAACCTATCTGGTCATTGACGAGGCGCAGAACCTGACGCCCAAGCAGGCCAAGGGGATCATCACCCGTGCCGGGATGGGTACGAAAATCATCCTGTTGGGCGACCCGCAGCAGATTGACCATCCCCTTTTGGACGAACGCACCAACGGCTTGAGCTACGCAGCGGAAAAAATGAAGGGCAGTCCGCTGTGCTGGCAGGTCACCATGTCCGCCGAAGAGTGTGAGCGTTCCGCACTGGCTATGGATGCGGTAAAAAGGATGTAAATGGATTGGATTTTATATATGCACAGGAAAGGTTGTTAGCGATATGAAGGAAAATCGTTCTTTTCAGGAGACCATCGCACGGATAAGGCAAAAGCTCAGGAGCAGCCGGAAACGATGTATCGGCGTACTGCTGATCCTGCTCGGTATTGTTTTGGGGATTGTTTCCAGGGCGGCGGGCGGATCTCCGTCCCAGGATTTCACCTCCGGTATCCTCATGGGTCTCTCGGCCGGCATCCTTCTTGTTGGGATTCTTGCAGTCCTGCTGTCCTTCATCCGGAGGCGATGATATACTGGATAAAGCTTCCAACCTGCCGAAGCTTCATGCCGAGGCGTCGGACGAGGACGATCCTATGAGCGCCCAGGTGGTATGAGATTTTGTAGACGCCGTGAACCGCTTTGAAAAGAAAATTCACGGCCTAAAGCTGAGCAAAAACGTCGCCATCCAGACTGCGCCGCAGATCCGGTTGATCCAGAGCAACGATAAAATGCCGGCAGATAAAATTCAAATGGCGGCTCTCAGCACCGTTCCACTGTGGGAAAGCCAGATCAAGATCGCTCTGGGACTGCACCGGCAGGAGGGCCGCGTTGCCCGCCAGAGTGCGGAAGCGGACCTCCTGAGGATCGAGCGGCAGCTTAAAAAGGCGCTACTTGAAGCTGCGCAGCAGTAATAGACAAAATGGCAAAATCCCTTTCAGGTTGCAAAACTGACTGCTCAGCACAACCTGAAAAGGGATTTTATGTTTTTGCTGTGTGTGTAGCAGGATAAGCTTATTCACAGGTAAGCAGCGGAAATTGGGTGGAATTTTTATTTTATCCTTTTTCGTGCTCACAAACTTCGGTCGGTTGGGGAGCCTTTATCTGTCTAAAAACCAGAATCCCCTTGGAAGAAGGTGTAATAGAACAAGAAACCAGTTCAAATCCTTCCTGTTCCATTTGATTGGCTACATCTTCGATTCTTGCCGCCATTTCCTTTGCTTTAGGAGAGTATTTTACAACAATCGTCTTATACATTCTGAAGCCTCCTTTGTTATCTTTTTTGGAGTGTGTGAGCACAAATCATTTTACGGCTACGCTTTTCTTAAAAAATCCAGCAGGATCCGTTCCTGCTCCACTGGAAAGGTGCGGGGAATCCAGAGCGTCTTGGAAAAGGCATTTTTCTGATGCGTACCGTAGGCGTCCTTTGTCTTCCGGGTAAATATTCCCCGGATACAGATGGATCGTCTTCCCACAGAATACTCTTTCAGCCGGAGCAGCACAAAGGCAAATTCCACCCGCTCGTCCATGCTGCCGCTATAACCGGTATAGCACAGCCGGTTTTCCGAGAGATACACGCGCTGAACCAAAGACGTCCCTGAGCAGTTTGCCCAGTACATCAGAAGCGGGATCACAGCGAAGATCGAGGCGGCCGCCAGAGCCATAAACGGCTGACGCAGCATCAAGACCGCCAACTGGTCCTGATGGTTCTTGGTGAAATACAGCACGAGAAAAGAAAGCAGGAACGAGCCCGGGCAAACCGCCAGCACAAGCAGCTTCGGCAGCCGCAGATACTGTTTGCGGCGAATGGGATCGGTTTCTAGGACCAGGTTGCTGGACACAACTGCGGCCTGCCGTTCCTTGTCCCGCTTTATTTCATGTTCCGCCTTGTCTCCCTTAAACCCGGAGATAAAAGTGAGAATGAGTGGGATCAACAGCAGGAGCAAAGCGGTCAGGGCGATGGTAAAAATAAAAGCGTTGCTTGCCGCGTTGGATAACGGTGCGAAGGTGACGATGCAGACCAGCAGCGTCAATATCTCCAGGATCAGCATATAAAAGGCGATGGGAAGGAAAATATTTAAAAACCGCTTGCCTTTCAGATTGTACCGTTTGCTCCTGTTCAGGCTTTTCAGCCCTTTGCTTTCGATGAGTCCGCTGCTCAGATCCGCTGCGGTCTGGGCATTGGACAGATTTGCAAGCATCAATATGGCAGTGACGGCAAGCAGAACTCCCCTGTTTTGTTCGGCGGTGTCATTTTCTTTATGCTTTATTGCGGCCAGAATTGTCAAAACAATTTTTACGATCAGAGAGAGATAAATGGGGCCAAACAGCATGAAAAACATCCGCAGATCGAAAAACATATCCTCGGAAAGGCCAATTCTTTCAGCGGGGATCCGCCCGAGAAGCCAGCCGATCCCGATAAACACCGCATAAGATATCACAACCTTAATCAGCCATTTTACAAAGCGGACAGTTCGCTTTTCAGCCATAAACCATTTCCTTTCCGATACGCGTGAAAGCACCCGATTGATAAGAGAGCGTAAAATAATGCGCTCGTGGCACCTACATAGAATCCCTCGCAGCAGAGAAAGCCAAACTGGCTAAGCTATGCATTCAAATAATTTTTCTTACCTGCTTTCCCTCTGCATCTCATTGATAATCGGCCGCAGGGAAGCGAAATCGACAAAATCTGCCTGCTTGCCGTAGGTTTCCATTAACGCCTTGTCTTCTTCGCTCCATTCTTCCGCCGGTTTCTTTTGCAGAGATCGGTGCAGTAGCGCCATCATGGTTCGGTGTCCCAGAGATAGCGCCTGATAATCAATGGCGCCTCGCAGATGGAAAACCGCTGCTCTGCCATATAGCTGGGCGGGAATCTGTTTTGGCAGGGAGTTCCGGATATTCTCCCGATTTTGCGGTATATCCGGATCAGCCAGCCCGACCGTAACGATCACCAGCCTCTGCCCGTCCCGCAAGGACAGACTGCGCAATGTCCTGGCCAGCCCCAAAACACCACCGGCATACAGCGCGCCGATATACACGATCGTTTCCAGTTTGGAAAGCGGCGGTGCTTCTTGATAGCTGACAGCAGGGATATCTGTTTGCTTTGACAGCTCCTGCGCATACCGGCGGGCGCTTCCGTACCTGCTTCCGTATAAAATGACAGACTTCATGCAATCACCTTACCCCTTATTACGAGAACAATCGTCCTGTTTTAAAAGTGCGAACAGGAACCGGCCGCAAGACAGAGAGGATAGAATCATAAACAGATCGGCAATCGGAACAAACAGGAAGGATGGAAGCAGCACACGGGTGTAGCGGCTCTTTACGGTTTTGCGCTTGTATATGGCCGCAGACAACCGGGCCAGGCAAAACAATACACCGAAATTGAAAAACAGCCAGCTTCCCGCCTGAATGGCGAGGGTATAAAGCATGTCCGGCGGTACGCTTCCTGCCGTAAGAAACGAAACGGCGATCTGTACGATAGATAGCGCGATCAAAACAGGATAGACGATTCCCAGCACCCGCAGCATGACGCCTCCGCCAATCCCGATCCCGCCGCTCCAGACGGCGCCGGAATGCAGGCACCAGGATTCCAGTATCCGCAGTGCAGTACGGTTTTGCTGTCCCTCTATAAAGCCGTTGTTGGCAATGGCGTACAGGCGGAACCGAAGAGAACGGGCTTTACAATATTCTTCTGCCAGCGATAGGAACTCTGCTAAATGAGAGGGCAATCCATCCACATAAAGCGGGAAAGAGATACATACGGCGTCCGCGCTGCCCAACTGGGAAAGCGCATGGTCAAAGTCTTTCCGGCTCCGCAGAGGAACCGTTTTTTTGACAAGGCTGGGAAGAAACAGCCGGAGGATACCGGAGAAAAATTGAGAAGCGCCGCCTCTCTTTTTGGGGCTTGCATTGAAGATCAGCAGCTTCATGATATTGCTCCCCTGATCTGTGCAGGATTTTGGAAAAACAGCGTTTCCGCTGTTTTGTATCCAAGGTTGAGCCGGTTACGCTCGGCAAGCTCTGTGGCAGTCTGCCGTTCCGATTCCGTAGAATCTCCGTAAAAGAGAACCCGCAGCAGTTTTCGCTGCGGGTAGCGCCCTATATGATGGGTTTGGCCGCCCCGCCAGGTAAAGAAGGGGAGGGATACTCCAATAGCGCGGTCCAAAACAGCCTTGACGCCGGGGCTGTAGCCGCCGTAGCACAAACGGCTGATAATAATCAGCGGGTCGCTTTGCCCGATCAATGCGCCCGCATGTTTCAAGGAGTCGTCCATCACACAGAATCCGGTATTTTTCAGCCAACATGCAAAGCAGCCACTGCACGGAGCATACTGGCCGTCCGCAGTGAAAACCACGACATTTTCATCTGGAAGTTCAAAAGCAGAGAAGTCTGCTTTATTAAGATCATGAATGATCGTTTTCAAAACGCAATCCTTTCTTTTGCGGCGTTATCCCGGACAGGAAAGAGCACTCACCATTCAAGCCCCGCTTTTCTCAGGAACGACCTTCGTGGCTATATCCGTTACGATACCGAAAACGTCCTCTTTGCCCGGCACAACGCTGATGTCGATGTATTTGCCCGGAACCATATGCTTAAGCATCTTGTCGTTTAGATAAAGGGTGCGGTTCATAACCGTGTCTCCCGCCGCATTGTCCGTGATCCGAACCGTCGCTTCCGCTTCCCAGTCCCCGGCTTCCTCTTTCCCGGTCAGCCGCAGGTTTTCCAGCAGCGCTTTTTTGACCACGCTGTTTCTGTTAAGCTCCATGCGCTGTTCATAGGTCAGCTCGCCCGGATGCCTGCGGCACTGGTAGCGGGCGATGCGCTCATTCAGTACATCGGCATCCGGATTATCATCACCGATGGCATGGGAGCGGTCTGCCGGGTCATACCGGATGGAGAGCGGATCTCCGACGGCGCACATGGAAAGCTGTGCCCGCGGGATGACCTCCGTCACGGTGGTCTCAAAAAATGTCCCGTCCTCGGCCAGCGCGTCCACCACGAAACGGATCTCGGGATTGTCATTGACGCATCGTCCCGTATGCTTTGCAGAACGGATAAAACCCAAGGTCTTCACTGTGCGGGCATCCCTCCAGCGCTGCTCCTTCTCCCTTTTCCGCCTTTCGGATCTGGCCGGGAGCACAAATCCCAGCAGGATACACAGCGCAATGGCCATCGCAGATATGATCACGATGGCCCGAATCGGATTTTCAGCCATCCAGTTGAAAAAAAGACTCCATACGTTTTCCACGAAACGGTCAACCCCTTTCTCTGTATCAAACGGATGCCGTATCCCTCCTAACTGATGCCGGACACCACGGAGGTATCCAGTACAAAAACAAAGAGATTTTCCCTGTCCGGGATGACGCGCACGTCCACATACCGGCCGGGGATCAGGTATTCCAAAGCTGTATTGGGTACATACAGCGTTCGCTCAAATGTGTGACCGTCCTGCTCCTCGCCAGCAAGCTGGATGGCCGCCTCTGCTTCATAGTCCCCGGCTTCTTCTTTCCCTGTCAGCCGGAAGCTTTTCAGCAATGCTTTTTTCATCACGCCGTTTTTTAACAGTTCCATCCGCTGTTCATAGGAAAGATCGCCCGGGTGCTTCCGGCACTGATAGCGGGCGGCGCGTTCCTGCGCCAGCGACTCGTCCGGATGATTGTCCCACACTGCCTGCGTCCTGTTGTCCGGGTTATAGCGGATGGGGATCGCTCTGCCGGGAACCATACCGGCCATCGCCGTCATGGGAATGATTTTCCGCACGCTGGTCTGGAACACCGTTCCGTCCTCCGCCAGGGCATCCAGTCCAAAAAGCAGCTGCGGGTTTTCGTTGACATACATGCCGGTCTGCTGGGTGGAGCGGATAAATCCTACTGTCTGCACGGTGCAGGAATTTTTGCTGACATGCCCTTTCGTCAGCCTGCGGATCACGGACAGAATCGGGAGTGCAAACGCCAGGATGAAGATCACAGGAATCATCCAGTTCAAATTTGACAGCAGCCAGTCAAAGAAAGCCCCCGTAAAAAACACCTCCTCAATTAGGTACAACAATTCAGTATAATTATATCTTGATTCGTGTTTGGCATCTATCATGAGCAGGTTAAGATTGCGTAAAATTATGGCATGATCCCGAAACCGATTCAAAAGGTTAGAGAAAATGCTGTCATTATTAAGAACAAGCATTCCTGACATTTTCATGAGCTTCCTTCCTACACCCCAGCGAGCATCACATCTTCCAGAACCGCGTCGCAGCCAAATTATTGGGTAACCTTGTGCCTTTCTCGCCTAATATTTACGGGTATTTTATCCTGATTTCACATCGTAAAATAAGATAAGTGCTATAATTAAGATGGAATCGGATCCACTGACCCATGAACAAAACAACGAGGTGAACTATATGACTTTATTCATGAATGAGAAAGATATGAATGAAATGTTAGCCAGTATTTGCCCGGACGGGGAAACGTACCAGGGAAAAGCATGGGGGACCTTGATGTCTGGGACGGCTGAAATGTTGGCACTGGGAGCTTTGAGTAATGTATATTGTTATGTTGGCGTGACAGAAAAACATTGGTTATCGCAGTGTTGGAAACTTTTGATATCTCGCATATTTACGGTAAAATCTGCATTCCGTTTGACCAGTTTGACGAACTGAAGGTACAAAAAGGTTTACTGCCTTCCCAGCGGATCATCAAAGCGAAAAGCGGGAAAACCAAAATAAAATTGTCGCTGGTCAACAACAGCATCACCGCCAAAATCAAAGATCAAAAACAGGGGATGCTTGCGATTTGCGAGACGCTGGAGCGTTTGAAACACTGATTTTCATAAAAGCAAGAGAGAAAATGAACAATATAAATGAGAACCGAACAGACAAAAGAGCGCCCGGCGGCGAAAAAAGCAAGGCGGAGTTAAAATGGTTTATTTTGCTCCTTGCCGTCATCTTTTTTCTGCCGATCACCATCCTCGCGGTGGTGGAATGGTTTACAAGCGCCGATGCCTTTGCCATCGGCATCACAGGGTTTATGCAAGCCGTCATTGTCTATGGCGGCTTGGGGCTGGTGGCGGTGATCATCGCCCTTGTCTTATTCATACTGCTGATTCAGCCGGACACAACGTTCCTGCAAAAGGTTGGCAGAACCGCAGGCATTCTGCTTTGCCTCGCCGCCGCTTTCTTCCTTGTCCGGCCGCTCGTTTTGGACATTCCCTATCTCAAGCGCCCGGAAGCAGCCTATTTGGAGCGGCTGGAGTTTGAATATTCGCGAGGGATCGGGGACTATGGTTCGGACGACTATTATCTGCGCGGCGTAGATATGACCGGCGAACGGCATTCCTTTGAAATCAGTGAAAAGAGGTACGAGGAAGGGCGCGCGCTGTGGGGCGAGAACGACTTTGCTCTGTTTGCGAAAGTTACCTACCTGCCGCACACCTCCACCTTGATAACGCTCGAATTTATGACAGAACTCGACGCGCCGGAGGCCGAATTGTACCCCACATCCCCCGAACTTTCGGATGATTGGGAAAGTTTTTCCATCCAGATCAATGACGCGGTGTATACGTTGCCGCTTCCCCTTGCGGATTTTCTTGACGACGGGTGGGTGATTTCCGAGGAGGATGCCGGGCTTTCTCTGCCCGGCGCGGAAGGCCCGTATGCGTCCTATGAATGGGAATGGGTCTCGCTGACCAACGACCGCGAACAGGATATCAGCGTCTGTGTCTTCAACACCACCGAAAGCACGATCCCCGTCGCCGAGGGCACGGTGGGAGGTATTCATGTAATATATGGCAACTACGACTTTTCCGGCACAGAACTACGCCTTCCCGGTGGGTTGATGCTGGGATGGTCTACCAGAGAAGATGTCTTAAAACTGTATGGCCAACCGAACGATAGCTTTGAGGCAACCTATGGTGGATATAGCTTGAAATACGAAATTGATGACCCTCTTGACCCGGCCTCTTGGAAGCTTGGTTTTGATGATTCAGGCATTCTAGACAATGTTATGGTACACCACCAGGCTTATTTCCGTTCTGACTAACGTCATGGAATATGTACATCTTACCAGTCATCATTTAAGGCAAAGAAAACCGCTTGTCCTAGTGACCCTTATCTCGGCCATAGGGACAGGCGGTTTAGTTTTTTCTGATTGCTTACACGCTGCTGATCTTGTGTCGTGTTTATGCAAAATTTTAGGACCGCGGTGAAAGGCGACGGCTCAGAAGCTCAAAAAAGAAAAATGTATAACTCCGGGGTAATCTCCCCTTGACAAATCGGTTTCCATAAAGAAAATTGCGGAAACTCTTCCTTATATGACTTTACCGCCCGTTCCTTTACCACATCCTCCGGCAGAATCTGCCCGCAGAGCAGCGGTGAGTTCGGAGCGTGGGCTTGCGTATTGCGCGCAACAGTTTTCATACTGTGTGTAGCATAACAATACCTACACCCGTGACGGCAGGTGTCGTACATACCAATGTCGATGCTGGCCATGCAGCCGCATTCCGGGCGCTGGTTCTTGTCTTTCACCAACGCAAGGCGGCACCCGGCAATCTGTTCCAGCAAGGAACGATCAATGCAGTGGCCGTGGGCAATGCCGTATGGCGCTAAGTCTATTTGTTCCGCGCAGGTTTCCAGCACAAGGTGGTGTCTGCCCGCGATACCGGCCAACCGCTGTGCCAGTTCCATGATTTCTTTTTCCGTAAGCGGTGCAAAGCCCAGACCATCCATATTGGTCTGTGTGTTGCGGTACAGGTCCACAAAGCTGATGATACACTTGTGGGTATAGCCCTCCAGCCGTCGGGCCAACTGTCTGAAAAAGGTAATGTGATAGTCCATCGTGTACCGGTCAGTGAACAGGATAGGATCATACCTCCAGATCACACGTTCGGGGCCGATCCTACGGGAAAGTTCCTGAAAGGCAGGCAGGATTACATCATTTTTGCTGGGCACGCCCGGCTCTACGTCTTTTCCGTATGGGGTCAGGGTGAACTGAAAATAGAACGGGTACGCCCACAGTTCCTCCAACCGAGACATTAGCGGCAGCGGATTCTTGGTCCAGAATACGATGCCGTCCACCACATCCGGCGACAAGGAAATGCGGCTGACCTGATGGAAGTTCATGGGGTTGCGGACGCAGACAAAGCCCTCCTGAATACGGTTGTAAAACCAATCGGAGTAATAGGCGGGAATGTCGGTCCGCCTGCTGGCGCTGATGATCAAGGGATTCACCTCCGGGTTGCATTGGACTGGTTACCGGGCAGCATTTCCGGCTGTGATGCGGTTCACTTCCCGCACCAGATCATCCATATACAGTTTCTGCTGTCGTTTCAGATAGCCAGGGACAAAGGGGTGCATCCACCAGCGCTTGCCGTTGACGGTTTCCACGCAAGTCAACCGGGAACCACTTTCCACAGCCTCGAACCGTCCCTCCCAGAAGCCGGACATATTCCCATTTTCCATGGTAAAGGCCCAAAACTGTTTTGGTTCACAGGTTGTAACCGTAAAATGGGTGGCATAGCCGCTCTTGGTATGCTCCACAAAGCGTGTTTCGTCCAGAACCTCCACCCGCGCCAGATCGCTGCGCCAGTCGGTATGCGTCAGGTCGGTCACGATTTGCCACAGCTGTTCTACAGTACAGGGAAACGAGCGTGTTACTTTAGAAACCGCCATACAATCACCCCTTCTTCTTTTTCAGCTTCAGACAGACACCGTGGCCATCAGCTGCCCCTTGCAGCAGCTTCACGGCAGCCGCAGCCCGCTCTTTGACGGAACATTCCGGCTGATCCTCCAGCTTGGCCACAACGTTTTTCAGATCTTCCAACGGCAGCAGGTACACCGCCGCGCAGTAGAAGGTTTTGCGGCGGCCATCGTTATAACCGGCGAGCAGCTTATCCAGAATTGTCCGCTTGGCCCGCAGTTCGTCTATATAGGTATCCGGCCCCAATTCCCGGGCGCGGGCCAGATCGGCAGCACGGCGGCTATGAGGCACAAAGGAATCTGCTGCATCAAATTCGTCATACCGGGCGCAGGGGTAAGAGGAGCAATCACTGCAAAAGGCATGCCCGCCTTTGTCCAGTGAACACCGGGCAATGGCACAACTCTGGTTGCCCGGTCCGCCGCCGCAGCCGGGGCAGTAGCCGCCTACCTGCATGGTGCAGAGCAGACAGTTCAGACCACACAGGCTGAACTCGGTATGTTCCCGTGTGAAGCCTTTCATACATGCTCCACCTTTCGCACCGGATGGCGCACCACAGTTTTCAGGCTTTCCGGTTTGCACCGGCGCACATCGCTCAGATAAATCTCATGGTGGAATCGTTTTTCACCAAAGTCTGCCGTATAGCCGTGTGCTTTGGCATATTCCGCCATAGCGGCTACGGTGGCGGGCTCGTCATCATAAGGGCCGATGTGCATGCACTGGACGCACAGACCTTCCTCCCAGGTGAAGAACTCCACCGGAGAGCAGTCCAGTTTCTTTTTCCGGGAGGCTTCCTGCACAGCCCAATCAAACTCTGTCTTGGTCACGAAGTCCGGCAGCCGGATCAGAGAAATCCAGCAGAAGTCCTCCTTGCGGGCGTAGTCCACGCCACGGACACCTTCCTGCCACCACAGACCCTCCAGCGGCGGCACCACATAGTCGAAGTAACCATCCATCTTGTGGCTGCCCATCTTGCTCATTTTGATGGTGTAGGCCACCGCATACAAAAGGCCGATAGCCTGTTTGTAAGCACCGTTTTCCTCGTTGGGATCGCCATGCCCGCGCACCGCCAGAAAGTTCATGGCAGGTACTGTAACGATGCCCGGTGTTTTGGGCGGCAGATAGAATTCCTTGTATTCTTTCTTGTAGTCGAATGCCATACTCATTTCCTCCGCTTTTGGGATGCCGCTTTGCGCAGCGCTTCACAGGTGATGCGGGTCAATTCCACCGCCATGGTTGGGTCGTCCACGTCCTCTATCACAAAGGAATCGCTGGCTCCTTCATGAGATGGGGCCTTCGGCAGGTCGGGAAAGGCTACTTCTCCTTGTGGAGTGATTTTGATAAACAACTGGTCATCACATATAACAGAGAAGAAGGTCCCGTCACAGAACAGGCCGTATTCTCCGAACATTTTGCGGGCACGGACGCTTCCGGCCCCTCGAAGTTGTTCCACCACATATTCCACAAAATCAGGATGGGATGCCATAGCTACCTCCGTTTTTCATAGCGCTGGGCCAGCCGACTGACAAGAGCCCCCAGCTGTTCCCGCAACTCAGCAGGTTCCAGAAGCTCAGCACCGTCCCCAAAAGTGAGAATCCAGCTGATTACACTGTCCGCATCTGGGAACCCTCGGCGGAAAAGTAAGGTGCCATCCGGTTGTACGGTAAAGCTGTCTGCACCGTATTCTTCCACCAGCCGCCAACGGCAGGCCGGGGCAAAGCGAACGCACACCTGATATTGTGTGGGATAAATCCGCTCCGGGTCCAAATCCGGCAAAGGGGCCGGGCGTGCTGTAAAGGGATCTCCAGTAGAAAGGTTTGTCATGCGGTTGAGCTTGAACAAGCGGAAGTCCTGCCGGATTTGACACCAGCCCCACAGATACCAGGTGGACCAATGAAAGACCAGATAATAAGGCTCCACGCTGCGCACCGAAGTACCTTTGGGCGCGTCGTAAGTGAAATGTACAAGGTGGTGCTGCTCCATGGCATTCTGTATGGCTTCGATTTTAGGGGCAAGGCTGCTTTTGTACCATGAGGACAAATCAATGAGCATGTGGGTGCCGCCGGATATCAGGGTACTGTTTCCGGCGGACAGCTTTTCCATGAGCTGAGCATAGCGCCGGGTGCCGCTGACGCTGTCCAGACTGCGCAGCCCCGCCAGAATAGCCTGCATCTCCGGGGCGGTGAGCACCGTGCGGTCCACCCGGTATCCCTCCATGATGGAGATCCCGCCGCCAGCGCCCTGTGCGGTGGTGATGGGGATGCCTGCCCGGCAGAGGGCTTCAATATCCCGTTGGATGGTGCGGCGAGACACTTCGAACTGCTTCGCTAGTTCCGGTGCGGTAACCTGTTCCCGCTGGAGAAGGATGGACAAAATGCCGATCAGCCGATCCATTTTCATGGCAATCACCGCCCTTTGTTCTTTTGCCTGTATTATACCATAGCAACCGGACAACTGTCTGTCATGTTTGGCTTTGCAGGAATGTTTTTTCTGCGGGAAAAGCCTATCTATTCATCTTGCAATCCCGCTCCAAATACGCTATGATGGTGCTGTCATCGGAGGACAGTACACCGTAGTGTAGGGGATCGTAAGCAAAGGCTTGCAGGCCGCCAGTCGGATAAGATGTCGAGCGAGCTCGATTATTACAGTTGCTGTAGTGATCGGGCGTTTTTCTTTAGGAGGACAATAATGCAACACACATCCGTCAGTCTGATTCCTTTGGAGGCCAACGACCGGGAACAGTTCATCCTGGACAATCAGCGGGCCTTCTGGTATGGTGCCATGCAGGAATTTGGAATGCGGGACGATCATCTGGACAGCTAGGGCGAGATCATCTCCCGCAAGACCATCGAAGCCTGTCTGGATTCACCGGACAGCGAAGCCTACCGCATTATCTGCGACGGGCAGAAAGTAGGCGGCGTGATCCTGAAAATCGATCAGGCCACCAACCACAATGAGCTGGAGATCCTGTTCACCGCCCCGGAAGTCCACAGCCGGGGCATCGGATACGGCGCATGGCAGGCAGTGGAGGCACTGCATCCCGAAACCAAGGTGTGGGAAACCTTTACTCCATATTTTGAAAAGCGGAATATCCACTTTTACCTCAACAAATGCGGTTTCAAGATCGTGGAGTTTTTCACCACACAGCACCCGCTTGATCTGCCGCCCCAGAACGACGAGGAGCAGGACGGCCCCGACGAAATGTTCCGCTTTGTCAAAGTCATGGAATGAGAGGTGTACTATGAACCAAACATCCCAAAATTCCGAGATCCAGATCCGGCTCCCAGGGAGCGGCGGACTCTGTACCTTCCCACTGGATAGCAGCACCCGCTTCAGTGATGTTTTCCGTGCCCTGATCGGCAAGGGCTGCTTTGCCTGCCCGCAGGGGAAACGCCCTGTTTGGGTTCTGCTGTGCGGTGACCAGGATCTGGTCACCTGGGTTTCTGATGAAAACACCTTCTATGACCGTTTTCCTTTTGGGGAACCGCCCATCGCCAGCGTTCCCGGCTGGGCCACCAAAGAGGTCCATTTCACTTCCTACCCCGACCCGTTGGCACGGGCCAAGGCAATTTATCTGTACTTTGAAGGTTCCAAGTCCTTTATGGGGCATGAGGGATTTCTGCGGGAGTACAAGAGCTATCAGATCACGCCGGAGCAGGAAGCGCTCTGGCAGGCCGAGTGCAGCAATCGGTAAAATAAAGGCAGCGGTGGATTTCCCGGACGGGAAGTCCGCCGCTGCTTTCTATACATAAAATACGCCCAGTATGTCTGGTATTGCAGTGTAAAACTCACTATCTCATTTTGTTTGTGCTATAAAGCATCTCTCAAAAGGAAATTTGTTTTGATTGATGAAATGAGTGATGGATGATATAATAAAATCATTCCCCTTACATTACGAGGTATTGAAATGAGAAATAAACAGCCTCCTTTTGAAATTACAAATCAAATGATTGACTATGTAGCGGAAATTGCTGAATTGGTCGGAAACCTTAATGTGACAAACCGACTTACTGCCAATCCTACACTGCGCCGCAGTAACCGAATCCGCACGATTCATGGTTCATTGGCGATTGAGCAGAACACCCTCTCTTTGGAGCAAGTTACTGCTGTACTGAATGGAAAGCGTGTTCTGGCGCCGCCTAAAGATATTGCCGAAGTCAAGAACGCCTATGAGATTTATGAGCGACTTGATGAGCTTGATCCCTATTCTGTAGATGACCTACTGATCGCCCACGGCATAATGACTCGTGGCTTGGTTGAAGAATCAGGGATGTTCCGCACCCGACCGGTAGGCGTAGTGGATAGCGAAGGTCATGTCTTGCATTTTGGGACCCTTCCACAATATGTCCCTGATTTGGTCATGGAGCTTTTGGAATGGGCAAAGACCAGTGAGGTTCATATGCTTATTCGCAGCTGTGTGTTCCACTATGAACTTGAACTTATTCATCCCTTTGCTGATGGGAATGGCCGCGTTGGCCGTCTGTGGCACACACTGCTGCTTTCTAAATGGAATCCCGTATTTGCTTGGCTCCCTGTAGAGTCTATCATCCATGACCGCCAGCAGGAGTATTATGATGCCATCAACACCTCCAATGATGCCGGAGAGTCTACGGTATTTATTGAGTTCATGCTCTCAGCTATCAAAGCATCGCTCATAGAGGCCATCAACTTGAATGATGAAATGAGCGATGGAAAGATTGATAAAACAACACTTCGCTGGAACAAGATTCAGGAATATCTCCAAACTCACGACTACATTATGAACGCCGATGTGCGGGAACTGTGTGGTGTATCGGCTGCGACGGCGAATAGAATTCTTGCTAACATGACAATGGAAAGAATACTTGCGAAATTTCGCATAAAAAGTCACTGGGCCTACAAATTACACGAAAAGTAAGATTTGATAAGCCACAGATACTAAAATACTACAAAACTTATATATGACAATGTGCAGTTACACAGGCTCCTTTCCATCAGTGCAATTTTGCTTTGTGGTTTGCCAAAGTCTTTCTTGCTTTGCTTTTTGCAGTCTTGGAAGAATTTTTGGAAGCCAGAGTTTCCCGGTCTTACCTATCTTAACACAACATAGATATTGAGGAGAACAACGATGAAAAAGATAGAAGGTTCACCGAAGAATCTAAAACAACTATTACAAAACACAAAATACTCTATCCACTATTATCAGAGAGAATATATGTGGCAGCGTAAGCATATCGAAGAACTCATCGATGACCTCACATCTGAATTCTTGGATAACTATAAACCGGGTGATTCCCGTCAGGCTGTAGCAGAGTATGGCGCATATTTTATGGGATCCATCGTTTTAGCAGGACGTGAAAACGCTATTATCGACGGGCAGCAGCGTTTTTCATCTTTGACGTTACTGTTGATGTACCTGAACAATCGTCTGAAGAAAATCGGTCAGAGCTATAACATGATTGAGACTATGATTTTCTCGGAGTCTTTTGGTACGAAGTCCTTTAATATCAATGTGGATGACCGTCAGGAATGCATGGAGGCCATCTTTAATAACAAGGACTTTGACATAACAAATTGCGGGGAATCCATTCGTAATCTGTATGGCCGCTACACGGATATCGTTGATGTGTTTCCGGCGGACATTACGGATGATATACTTCTGCATTTCTGTGACTGGCTTGCAGAGAAGGTTTTCTTCATTGAGATCGTGGCCACCACAGAGCAGGATGCTCATAAAGTTTTCGTTACAATGAATGACCGTGGTTTGAGCCTGACATCTACAGAAATGCTGAAAGGTTATATTCTGTCTGAAATCAAAGACGATGCCGTCCGTGAAAAGATGAATGGCGTGTGGAAAGACATGGTCCTCATGCTAAAAAAGGATGACGATAAAGGCGACGAGACCTTTATCAAGGCATGGCTCCGTGCGCACTATGCCGAAACTATCCGTGAAACCAAGGCTGGTGCGGTCAATAAGGATTTTGATATCATTGGTGGCTCATTCCACAAATGGGTCCGTGATGAGCGAGATAAGCTGGGACTGGTTTCCTCTACGGATTTTGAACTGTTCATAAAAAAGCTCGCTAAATTTGCTGAGGTTTATCAGCGCATTCGTCAGGCCGAGACTGTTTTTGCGGAAGAAACGAAATATGTATACTACAATGCTCAGGTGAATTTCACTTTACAGCCTCAATTGCTTCTTGCGCCTATATGCTATGAAGATATGTGGCCTGTAATTATTGAAAAGATCAACTTGACAGCAAGATTTATCGATATTCTCATAGTATCCAGAGTGACCAGTTATCGTTCTGTGGACTATAGCACCATTAAGAATTTCGTGTTCAACGTGACAAAGGACATTCGTATGTGCGATGTTGCAACGCTAAAGCGGAAGTTGCAGCAGCAATACGACAATCTTGGATTTGAACCGGAAATAGCACTGCCAGATTTAAGACTGAACAGTTTTACCAAGAAGTACATCAAAAACATTCTGGCTCGTGTTACCGGATTTATCGAAGAAAGCACTGGCGTTGCATCCAACTACTGCGACTACATGAATACTCAGACTAAGGATCCGTTTGAAATCGAGCATATTATCACCGATCATTATGAGTGGTTTACTTATGAGTATACAGATCAGGAGGACTTCAGACGTTGGAGAAATAGCGTGGGTGCATTGTTGTTGCTGCGCAAGAGCATCAATGCTAGTTTGAATGACGCTCGCTACGGTTATAAACTGAGCAAATATTGTTCCAACGAGGGCAACATCTATACTGAGTCCTTGGGCCAGCTCGCATACCAAAACAACCCGAAGTTCAAGAAATTTATTACTGATAACAGCTTGGATTTCAGGGCCTATGACCAGTTTGGTAAGGCTGAAATTACCGAAAGAGTGACATTGCTGGTGCAGCTTGTCAACTTGGTATGGAATGGGGATATGTTTAAGTAGGAGGTTATGTGTGACAACATTAGAGAAACGTTTTTAACAGGACATGATTGATATCTATGTGACCGCCAAGAAACAATGTGGGTATAACGCCAGTCGCTTTCTTCAAATAGTGGGCGCTAAGGGCGGATTGGCTGCGGCAAAACAGCTCATAAGTAAACCTGGCGGCACGGACGGATTCACCACTCTTATGGAGCACGGGCGATTAGATTTATCCGTAGAGGCCCATGTTCTAAAGCATGAATATGCAGAATTGTTTACTGATGAAGAACGCAGAATGTGCCGGGAGAGACTTGAGCAATTCGGATATATGGTAAAGTAACAGCTTTGATAGGGGCGCTCTGGTGATTGTAGGCTGAAAGGCCATCTTTCACATTTTTCCATGCCTGCGCTTCTTGGAACCAGCTTCTTTCTTGCTTTGCTCCTTTTTCATCTCCTCCTGCCGGATACTATCAAAAATCGCACACAGTTCTCTGTCAAAAGCCTCTGGGTCAAAGGTTTCGGGATGCTCCGATGCCTGCGATACCAGGGGCTTTACTTCTGCCCGCCAGCGGGTGATGGTGGCTTTGCGGCAGGCATCGGACATGTACAAAAAGCGGCTGAGTCTGCCGTTCAGCTTGTTGCCGATCTTGGTATAGAGTGCCACCGCGGGGTCCACCGTGCGACTTTTTGCCACTTCCTCGGCGGCCACTTCCTTGCAGGTGCGTTGCCCGCCGTTGGGCGATTTGCGGTCACAGTATTTTGCAGCTGAACTGAACGGTACAAACAGCATTCCACATTGCTTGCATCTGCGGGCGGTCTTATGCTGACCGCACATTTGCAGAAAATCCACTATGACAACCTCGGCCAGATTGTCTGCTACATAGTAACTCCGGCTGGCGATATCCGGATGTTTCCGGGCTTTTGGAGATTCCTCCGGCAAAGACAACCGACTGAGCATTTTCATGTGGAGCCGCTCATACAGTTTTTCTCCGGCCTTTATGCCGGAATACCGCAACAGCATGGCGTCGCCCAAAAACTGGGTGGCATCCTTTTCAGGATGGCTGTCGGCGGCCACCAGAGTGAACTCCACCAGATCTGCAAGACCGGGCTGGAAATCAGACAGTCCTTTCAGCTGTTCCCACAACCGGTTGAGAATCGTATAGGCGGCAGCGGAATACTCCCGATCATCGGAATCCCCATAGCGTACCAACACCGCATCGGGTTCCGGCCAGGAATCCAGAAACCGCTCGATACACTCGGAGGCGCTTTCCAGAGCAAAGGCTCTGTTCAGCTCCCGCAGTGCCACGTTTACGAATTTGTTTTCTCTCATGATGTCCTGGTCTCCCTGAGAGAGGGCCATAAAGTTCAGCTTCCGCACCGCCTGATAGTAAAAGTCAGAAGCGGCCTGGGTGCAGTAATCTTTCAGCAGACTCTGCATGGCTGGGTAATCCTGCAAGGCATCCTGCACCTTATTGTAGAGTGCTGCCACCTGACAGTAGAGTGTCTTTTCCGGGTGGGCCAGCCCCTCAGCCACGGTGCGCAGATTCCTTTCGGGAGGTGCTGGCGAAGAAGCCGGCGCCACATAATGCCGCCAGTCAGAGGTGGTAAACAAATCCGGATTGATGGGCATTTCGGCATCAAGGTTTGCGTCCAGCAGTGTTTTCGCTTCCTGTGCCAGCTCCGCCCAGGGGAGATCCAGCGCAGCAAATACCAGCATCCCCAGCGGGTAGCTTTCTTCCATCCAGATGTTTTTCTGATGTTCCCGGAGATAGTCTATGTATTCCTGTGGACTCATGCTGAGCAATCGTTCCAGCAGTTCATACCGATGGATTACACCGGTACGCTGTCTGCGCACGAATGTGGGCCGGGATGACTGCTCTGCCTGCTCAGAGAGTGGCTCTTCCGCCTCCAAAGTTTCCTCCGGTGTTGGTTCCGGGACTTGCTTATCAGCAAAGAACATCCTGCCCCACCGCTTCAGCCGGTCCAGCAAGGTTTCCTCGTCAGGCTCAAAATCCGGCTCCTTTTCAAACTCGGCATCCAGCGGCCCGGGTTCAGGGGCTTTATCCAGAGACACCCTGGCCTTCTCGATATTCTCCAGCAGCATATGGTTAGCTTCCAATTCCTGCTGGCGGCGCAGTTCTCGGGCGGCGGGATTATCCTGAAGTTGGGGTGTGAACAAGGATTGGGGAATTAAAAAGGGCTGCAGCAGCTTATCGCCCTCAAAACGGAAGATAAAACCTGTAGACATGATGGATTTTCCTCAAATGCACAACGTCAAAAATTCAACGTTTTATCGTTATATATTTGTGTAATGGTTCTAAAACTAACGTGTAATTTCATCTTTACATGAAAACATCGTAACATGTATAGCTTTTAACGTCAAGGCGTGATATTCTGTTGCCACGGAACCTTGAAAACTGAATACCCGGCCGCTGAAGGAGATACGATCTTGCCATGACCTGCAAAGCGAGCGAGACGACGTTGGGGAGACACCCGGATAGGAACGGATTCGGCGGACTGGCCTTTTATTTGAACTTCATGAAGGAGGTACTTTTGTGAATGAACAAGAGATCCTCTGTTTTGCGGATATCCAGGCAGAGGAAGTGAAATGGCTTTGGTATCCTTACATCCCATACGGGAAGATCACCATATTACAGGGTGACCCAGGCTGTGGCAAGACCATGGCGGTGTTGTCACTGGCAGCGCTGCTCTCCAAAGGAGAAAGCCTTCCCTTTGAGGAAGCCGTCCGGGAGCCCATCAACATCCTGTACCAGACTTCGGAGGACGGAATTGCCGACACCATCAAGCCGAGGCTGGAAAGCGCAGGAGCCAACTGCACCCGCATCAAGATCATCAATGAAGAAAAGCGGGCGCTGACCTTCGATGATCCGCGGCTGGAGCAAAGCATCCTGCAGGAGAATGCCCAGCTGCTGATCCTCGACCCGCTTTCAGCCTACATCGGCCCTACGGTGAGTATGAATCAGGCCAACGAGGTGCGGGGTGCTTTCCGCAGTCTGTACGCTATGGCCCAGCGCACCAAATGCGCCGTACTCATCGTGGCGCACATGAATAAGATGAGCGGCATCAGCGCCCTGTATCGCACCAGCGGGTCCATCGACATTGCCGGAGCCGTGCGGTCCATTCTGACCGTGACACGATACCAGCGTTCGCCCACACAGCGGGTGCTGGTGCCGGTGAAAAGCAATCTGGCCGCTGCCGGTCCTGCGCTGCTGTTTGAGCTGAGCGACCATGTGGAGTGGCTGCGGCAGCTGGACGAGGACGCCGAATCCCTTTTGAACGGCTGCGACAGTCTGCCGGAAGCTCCCACCAAGCAACAGCAGGTGGAGGAAGAACTGCCCCGGCTGCTGGAAAAGGGGCCTGTATCCAATCAGGAGATCATCCAGCATTTCAAGAACAAAGGCATCCAGGACCGGACGGTGAATCTGGTCAAAGGCAGGCTGAACATCCGCAGTGTCCGCAAGGGCGACAAGTGGTACTGGCAGCTGAACGCATGAATCGAGACAACCATGCAAAAGGATGCGCCGCTGCTGCCCCTTGCGTTGTTGCATACTTACCAAACCTACGAACCAAAAGGAGAACCCATGAAAAACAAGACCAAACAGCGGACCAAAGAAGTGAAGGTCCGCCTGACCGAGGGAGAGCTGGCACGGCTCAACGACAACGTGGCCCTCACCGGGCTGTCCCGGGAGCAGTATCTTCGTCTGCTCATCATCCACAAGACACCCACGGCACTGCCGCCCGCCGATTACCGGCTGTTGCTGCGGCAGATGCAGTGGATGGAAACCCAGCTGAAAGAGCTGGCAGGCAGCCAGTCCACCGACGAGAACCGGGAGCAGCTGGACTACACCCTCCAGCTATTGAACAGCACGGTGTTGCTCATGCAGGGTGCCATGCTGCCCCGGACATTTTCGCCCTTTACACCCAACACACCCGATGGAAAGGAGGTAAATCCCTATGGAGGGTTTGCAGATTGATTCCCGCTACATTGCCCACAAGCTGATTCAGCGGCTGTATGAGCAGGGCAAGATCAACAAGGCCACCTACGACAATGTGCTGGCCACTTATCCGCCGGTCCCGGCAGTGCCGCTTGCCGCCCCGGCCAAAAAGAGAAAGAAGCGGCGTTGAAGAATACCCGTTTGTACATTTCTCAAACAAAAACCAATACGCTACAATGAGCGTACACCAAAGGAGGTTGATCCTATGAGCTTTTTACAGGAATACCGGAACCGTCCCCGCCGCGTGGTGTTTTACGGGCGGGTTTCCACCGAACACGAGGCCCAGGTGTCGGCGCTGGACAATCAGATGGACTGGTATCAGGAGCTGGCAGCCAAGAACCCCAACTGGGAGGTGGTGGGCCAGTATGTGGACGAGGGTATCACCGGCACGCAGGCCACCAGGCGTCCGTCCTTCATGCAGATGATCCGGGATGCGGAGCGCGGCAAGTTTGATCTGGTGGTCACCCGCGAGGTCTGCCGCTTCGCCCGCAACACGATGGACACGCTGTTCTACACCCGGAAGCTGAGCAAGCTGGGGGTGGAGGTCTACTTTGCCGCGGACAGCATCTGGACGATGGACAACGAAGGAGAGCTGCGGCTCACCATCATGGCCACCATGGCCCAGGAGGAAAGCCGCAAGACCAGCGAGCGGGTGCGGGCCGGCATCCAGATGAGCCGGGAAAAAGGGGTGCTATTCGGCAACGGCAACATCCTGGGCTACGATCTGGACAAGGCCCACAACACCTACGTCATCAACGAGGAACAGGCCGAGACGGTGCGGATGATCTTTGAACAGTACGCCACCGGCGACGGGCTGGGCAAGGTAGCCAAGGCCCTGATCGCAAAAGGCCGCAAGGATGGCGGCGGGCACATGAAATGGGATTCCAGCAAGATCACCCGCATCCTGCGCAACCCCACCTACATGGGCTACTGCGTCTACAACCGTACCCGAACCACCGACCTGCTGGACCACACCCGGGAGAAGAACAACGACGAGGAAACCTACATCCTGAAAAAGGGAAATTTTACCCCCATCATCGACGAGGAACTATGGCATCGGTGCAACGACATCCGCCGAAGCCGTCAGCGGAATCTGCTGGACGAGAACGGCAAGCCCCGCAAGTACGGCGGCACCGTTGCCAAGAACGTATGGGTCACCAAGCTGGTGTGCCACTGCGGTTCCAAGCTGCGGCGGTATCTGTGGAACACCAAGGCGGACGGCACCCAGGTCTATGGCTTTGAGTGTTACCGCCACAAAAAGCAATCCGCCCTGTATCTGAAGAAACACGGCCTGCCCGAGGGCATCTGTGAACTGAAAGCCTTCCCGGAATGGAAGCTGGAACTGATGGCCTTGAAAATCTTCGAGACCGTGTGGGGCAACCGACGGGAAGCCGTGTTGGAAGCCTGCCGGATGCTCAGCGCCTGCTACCGGGAGGAAAGCGCCGACCCGGCCAAGCTGAAAGCTCTGGACAAGCGGATGGACGCCCTGAACCAACGGCTGGACAACCTGATTATGATGAAGGCATCCAACCAGATCACCCTGAGCCAGTTTGTGGAGCAGAGCAACGAGATTGGTGTCCAGCAGCAGCGGGTCAACAAGGAAAAGGCGGAACTGCTGTCCCAGCAGGGGGACCACAAGGCGCTGGACATGGATGCCATCGAGGCCAGCCTCTGCGAAGCGGTGGATTTCACCGACGGTATGGTGAGCGAGTGGTTCATCCAGAACTTTGTCCGCCGCATCACACCCATCGACGATACGCGGTTCGCCTGGGTGCTGGATCTGGCGCCCGAACCCCAGACGCTGGTCTGTGAGGTCAACGGGCGGAAAGAATATCCGCGCATTACATTGGAAAGCAATTTATACCGGGGGGCCTGGCCGCCCCCCGGGGCTTCCCGTCAACCCTTTCTGATCAACAGGGATGGTCGGCTGAATGGGGACATTTCGGCGGCGGGATTGGCACAGGACAGGCAGCCATCAAGAATCCTCGCAAGTAAAACCGTTGGACTCTTGGAGGATGCGCAAGCATTTCAAGAAGCACAGTATGGCGTAATACCGACTTTAGGTATCTGCCTGTAGTATGCAATCCCCCTGCTGCTGATTTCAGCTGCAGGGGGATTTTTTGTTAAGCTACAGTTGTTAGGGGGAACCAAACGTGCCCGAAAAACAAATCGCTCCGGCAATGCCTTGTATTTTCCCACGGCAGCCGCTATACTGGAAAGAAAAATAGGCCGGAGCGATTTGCGCGTCGGCCTTTACTGGAGCGTAAGAATATGCAGTATCGTTGTGACAAAAACAGGAATGATCTGTCCGTTCTGGGCTATGGCTGTATGCGGTTCCCGAGAAATCATGGAAAAATCGATCAGGATGCCGTCACGGAGCAGATCGGCGAGGCCATCCGTCTGGGTGTCAACTATTTTGACACCGCCTACGTGTATGGGGGCAGTGAGGCTGCTCTGGGGGAAGCGCTGCGTCGTCTGAACTGCCGCGACAAGGTGTATATTGCGGACAAGCTGCCGCAATATCTGATCAAATCCAAAGCGGGGATCGAGCGCTGCTTTCAGGAGCAGCTGTCCCGCTTGAAAACCGACCGCATCGACTTTTACTTGATGCATATGCTCACCGACCTGGCCGCCTGGAACAAGCTGTGCGACCTGGGTATACGGGAGTGGATTGCAGATAAGAAAGCCAGCGGCGCCATCGGAAGGATCGGTTTCTCCTTCCACGGGGACACCGCCACCTTCCTGGAAGTGCTGAACGCCTACGACTGGGACTTCTGCCAGATCCAGTACAATTATCTGGATGAGCATACCCAGGCGGGCCGCAGGGGCTTGGAAGCGGCGGAAGCCAAAGGGATTCCGGTCATCATCATGGAACCGCTGCGGGGAGGACGGCTGATAACCGGCCTGTCCGCCGAGGCCCAAAAACGGGTGAAGGAGAGCGGCCGGTCTGCGGCGGGCTGGGGCCTGCGCTGGCTGTGGGATCAGCCGGGCGTGACGGTGGTGTTGTCCGGCATGAACAGCCTGGAGATGATCCGGGATAACGCCGCCCAGGCGGATGCGGCCCGGCCGGGCTGCATGACCGAAGAGGAACACGCCTTCGTGGAGGGGCTGCGGGCGGACCTGCAGGCGTCCATGCGGGTGGGCTGCACCGGCTGCGGATACTGTCAGCCCTGCCCGGCGGGGGTAGATATCCCGGGCGTTTTTGCCAGCTATAACCGCGCCGCCACCGAAGGCAGCCACGCCAGGCTGCAGTATCTGCTCACCACCGGCCTGCGCCGCAAGGGGACAGGAGCCAGCCAGTGCGTGGGCTGCGGCAGATGTGAACAGCACTGCCCCCAGCATCTGCCGATTCGCCGTCTGCTCAAAGAGGCTGCTCAGGAACTGGAAGGGCCGCTGTACAAGGCCGCACGGGTAGGCGTGAAAGTGTTCAGGTTGTGGTAACCAGGCATTCAGGATTTCCGCAAGGACGAAACCGCCAGACTGGCCAGCCCCAACCCCAAAAGAGGCAATGCCTGCGCGGAAGACAGTGCGTCGAGGGCGGAGAGTGCCGCGACAGCCACTCCCATCGCCAGGGCAATAGCCTTTAGAATTGTATCCAGCAGTTCGCCGACTTTACTGTCGGCGGGCTGCTTTTCATTTTTGCCCTGCAGCAGTTCTTCGATGGAAAGCCCCAGAACTTCTGCCAGCTGGGGAAGGGAGTTCACGTCGGGGCAGGAAAGATCCCGCTCCCATTTGGAGACTGCCTTGTCTGTCACGCCCATCTTTTCGGCCAGTTCCAGCTGGGTCATGCCATTTTTCCTGCGGGCTTCAGCGATCAATGGGCCAAGAGACTTTTTCATGACTGTATGCTCCTTTGCCTTGGATTTGCTGTTTTCATTGTACACACCGAAGATGAAATAATCAACCGACCGTTGGTTCCTTTCTCTCGACCGCTGGTTGAGTCCCGGTAGAATCGCACAGGTGCGAACATTTTTGGGGAGTGACGGAAAGAAAAAACGGCAGGTTTTGCCCTTGGATTGCCGGTCGGCAGGGAAGAGGATGTTTCTTGACATTGATTATTATAACCGTTATAATAATCAAAACGGAAACAGACGGAGCATGGCACATGAAAGATTCTGCGGACATCAAAAAACAAAACAAAGCCCGGATCGGTCGGCTGCTGGCGGCGGGGGAGGAACTTTCCAAGCAGCAGATCGCGAGAAAAACAGGGCTCAGTGTTGCCAGCTGCAATACCTATCTCAACGAGATGGAGCAAATGGGGGAGGTGCTGGGCACCAAGAAGAAGCTCCATGAGGTGGGGCGGAATACGGTGGTCTACCGCCTGAATGAAGACCATGAGTGTTTTGTCGGCCTGTATTTTGAGCTGATCGGCGGTGTCAAGTCGCTCACCACCGTGGTATTCTCCCCAACGGGGAGGATAAAGGACCTGACGAAGCAGTCTTACCCGCTGCTGGACGAAAAGGTCATCTATACCCGTCTGGCCCGGATGCTGGAGCAGTTTCCCAATGCCAGTCAGCTTGTGGTGGGAACGCCCAGCGTGGCGGAGGGCGGTGTGATCCGGCACAGCGACATCCCGGAACTGGAGGGCGTACCGCTGGTGTCGGAACTGGAAAAGCGCTGCGGGAGGCCTGTATTTCTGGCCAACGATATGTATTACAAGGTGTACGGCTACTACCGGAAAGAAAGCACGGAAGGCAAGATCGTCACACTGGTGAACTATCCCGCCGGGGTCCTGCCCGGAACGGCGACCGTCTACAACGGATCCATCCTGACGGGACGCAATCTGTTTGCCGGTATGGTCGGTTTCCTGGATTACGGGATCAGCATAGACGAGCAGATTCAGAAAATGCAGCGGCCCATGGCCATGCCGCTGATCACCCGGGCATCCATCGCGCTGATCTCCATTCTGAACCCCCACAATCTGTTGTTTACCGGTGACCTGATCCGGGCGGAGGACATGGATACGATTCGCGCAGCCTGTGAAAAATGCATCCCGACGGAATACATGCCGGATTTTGCCTATCTTCCCGACGCAACGCCCTACTATCTGGCCGGGATGTATGAGGTCGCGATGGACCGAAAGGAGGACTTTCTGTGACGGAAAAAGAAAAAATGCAGCAGGGCCTGTTGTATGATGCCAACTACGACGAAGAACTGCTGGCGGTGCGGGCAAAATGCAAAGATTTGTGTTTTGCCCTGAATCAGATCCCGCCCTCTCAGGGGGAGCGCCAGCAGGAAATCCTGAAGCAGCTTCTGGGCAAAATGGGAAGCCATGTCTGCATCACGGCACCGTTCTGGTGTGACTATGGGTACAACATCACGGTGGGTGATCACTTTTACACGAACCACAACTGTGTGATTCTGGACGGCGCCAAAGTCACCTTCGGGGATTACGTCTTCATCGCGCCGGACTGCGTATTCTCCACGGCGGGTCACCCGCTGGATACCGAACAGCGCAACCAGGGGCTGGAATACGCCTACCCCATCACGGTGGGGGATAACGTCTGGTTCGGCGCCTCGGTGACGGTGCTGCCCGGTGTGACCATCGGCAGCAATACCGTCATCGGTGCGGGCAGTCTGGTGAACCGGGATATCCCCGACGGGGTGGTGGCGGTGGGCAATCCCTGCCGGGTGCTGCGCAAGATTACCGAGGAAGACAAAAAGAAATACTGGAGGAACAAAAATGGCCTTTGATGTGACGAAACTGCAATGGACAAGGGAACCGGCTGCCTGCACGATCACGCCGGAGCGCATCGAGATTGTCACCAGACCCCACACCGATCTGTGGCAGCGCACCTACTACCATTTCCGCAACGACAACGCCCCTGTTTTACAGATGCGCACGGAGGAAAAGTTCTTCTCCTTCGTAGTCAAAACGGAATTCACCGAGAGCCACCACCGCTTTGACCAGTGCGGCGTGGTGCTGTATCTGGACAGCGAGAACTGGCTCAAGGGTTCCATCGAGTATGAGAACGAGCGCTTCCAGCACCTGGGCAGCGTGGTGACCAACCACGGCTATTCCGACTGGGCCACCACCGAGATTCCTGCCACGGTGAAATCCATGTGGTACCGGCTGAGCCGCCGGGAGGATGACTTCTGTATCGAATGCTCCGAGGATGGCGTTACCTTCCATCAGATGCGCATTGCGCACCTTCATGAGGCGACCAGGGAAATCCGTTTCGGCATCTACGCCTGTAGCCCCGAGGATTCCTCCTTCCGGGCGGTCTTCACCAATATGGAGCTGACCGAATGCAAATGGCTGGCCCACGACGGCCAGGCCCCCGACGGCGACCTCTGAAAAAAACAAAACAAACCGCCGCAGACAGCAGAGAAAAGGCTGTCTGCGGCGGTTTTGCTATACAAAATTACAGGGCAGGGGCATCTTCTGCGGCATCAGGGTTCAAAAGCCAGGCGATGCCGTCGGCGGTGCGCTCCACGGCGTGGCCGTAGTGGTTGCCGGGGTGATACCGGAAGATTGAAGGAATGCCCAGGGCACGGCAGTGCCGGTAGAGGGCCTCGGTGTTTTCCCCCACCGTTTTCAGCAGGGGATTGCGGGTCTTGCTCTCCCGGCGGCCCAGGGAAAAATACACGCAATCCGGCCGTCGGCAAAAAGGGTGGGAGAGGGCGTAGTCCCGGAATCCGGGAAACCAGAGGGAGCCGGACATGGTGGCAGCGCGGGCAAAGCAGTCGGTGTGGTAGAGAGCGTAGAGGGCGAACAGCCCGGCCAGGGAATAGCCGGCCAGCCCGCGCCAGCAGGGGGCGCCGTTCAGTTCCCTCTCGGCGGCGGGCAGAATGGTCCCCGTGAGCAGCTCCAGATAGGCATCGGCCCCGCCGGTGCAGGCATCTCCGCCCCGGAAGGCGGACGGCGCATCCCAGGGGGCCATATCGCGGTTCCAGTCCAGCTGGCTGATGGCCACCAGGGAACAGGGGACCGGGCCGAGGCTTTGCAGCCGGGCCAGAACCCGGGCCCCTTCCTCGTCAAAGGTGTTCAGGTAGACTACCGGGGCATGGGCCGTCTCACAGGGGAAGACGGTAACGGTTTTGCCACCGAGCGTGTATGTGTGTGCCATCAGGCATGCCTCCCTTCCGGCCCGGCACGCAGCGGGACCGGCTGCATCAGGATTCCTCATGGGGGATGGTGATCTTCTCCACGGTGATCTTGCCGTCCTCCACATCGGCCATCATCAGGGTGATCTCCTGGTGGAAGCGGCGCGGTCCGCAGGAGCCGGGATTGAGCCATAGCACACCGTCTTTTTCCTCCTGCAGATATTTGTGGGAGTGCCCGAACACCACCACGTCCACATCGGCCAGGTCGGCGGGCAGTTCCTTTTTGTTGTGTACCATGAAAAACCGCAGCCCTCCCAGCGTCACGGTGAGGTGGTGGGGCAGACCTTCGGCCCATTCCTTGTCGTTGTTGCCGCGGACCACATAAAGGGGCGCATACTGCCGCAGCTCGTCCACGATAGACTGCCGGTTGATGTCACCGCCGTGCAGGATCACGTCGGCGGTTTTCAGAAATTCCAGCACCCGGGGGCGCAGCAGGCCGTGGGTGTCCGAGAGAATGGCGATTTTCATTCCCCATTGCCTCCCTGCAGCGTCCATCCGAAGTCGTTGTGGTAGATCATCTGGCGGGTCATGCCGCCGTCGATGCAGATGTTCTCCCCGGTGATGAAGCCCGCCTTATCGGAACAGAGATAGAGCACCATGTTGGCGATGTCCATGGGGTTGCCCACACGCCCGGCGGGCTGCTGGCAGGCGTCGGGGCCCTCATAGACGGTATAGTCGGTGTCGATCCAGCCCGGAGAGATGGAATTCACCCGGGCTTTGCCGGCCAGGCTCACGGCCAGTGCGTGGGTCAGGGCGGAGATGCCGCCCTTGGCCGCGGTGTAGCTCTCGGTCTGGGGCTGGCTCATTCGGTCCCGGGAGGAGGAGATGTTCACGATGGAGGCGCCGGGGGCCAGATGGGGCGCAAACAGCTTGGCCAGATAAAAGGGCGCCGTGACCCCCACCCGAAGGGCGTAGTTGAACTCCTCGTAGCTGCACTGGTCGATGCCCTTCTTCAGCGGCATGGCGTTGTTGATGAGGTAATCTACATGACCATAGTCCGCCAGCACCTTGCGGGCGAATGCCTCCAGCACGCTCTGGTCCGCCAGGTCGCCCACAAAATAATCGTTGGGCAGCAGGTCAATGACGCAGACATGGGCGCCTGCCTTTCGGAACGAATCGGCGATGGCTTTGCCGATGCCTCTGGCGCCGCCCGTTACCACCGCCACTTTGCCGGTAAACATACAAACTCCCTCCTCAGATGATGATGCCTTCACAGTGATCGATCTCGTGCTGGATGATCTCCGCCGTCCAGCCGGTAAAATTTTTGATGCGGGTCTGGAACTGCTCGTTCTGCCACTGCACCTTGATGGTCTTCCACCGCTTCACCGGGCGGACGCCGGTCAGGGAAAGACAGCCCTCCTCGGTGTCATAGGGGCCGGATTTGCGCAGAATCTCGGGGTTGAACATGACCATATACTGCCCATCGTTGTCGAAGGCGATGATGCGCTTGTTCACCCCGATCATGTTGGCGGCCATCCCCACGCAGCCCTCCTTGTGGTAGGCCAGCGTCTCCAGCAGGTCGGCGGCCACGGGCAGGTCGTCGGGGGTGGCGGCCTCCGCCTTGCGGCCGAGAAACAGCACATCCTTGCAGATTTCACGAATCATGGAAATTCTCCTTGCCGGTTATTATAAAAGGTAGGTTAGGGTTGCCACACAATGGGCGGCGCCCCGTGCTGCTGCAAAAAGGCGTTTACCTTTCCGAAGGGCGCCGAGCCGAAAAAGCCCCGGTAGGCGGACAGCGGGCTGGGGTGGGCGGATTCCAGAACCAGCACGGGACGCTGCGCTGCCGCGGCCCGGAACAGGGGTGCGTATTTCTGGGCCGGTTTTCCCCACAGGATGGCGGCCAGCGGCCCGGCGTCCAGAGAGGTCAGATAGGCAAGGGCCGCCCTGGTGAAGGTCTCCCACCCGTGGCCCGCGTGGGAAAAGGCGGCGCCCCTTTCCACCGTCAGCACGGTGTTCAGCAGCAGCACGCCCTGGCGGGCCCAGGGGGTCAGGTCGTTGTGGCGGACCGGCACCGGGCCGAACTCCGCCTCCAGTTCCTTGAAGATGTTCTTGAGGCTGGGCGGCGTCTTGCAGTCATCGGGCACCGAGAAGGAGAGCCCCATGGCCTGGCCGGGCTCATGGTAGGGGTCCTGGCCGAGGATGACCACCCGGACCTGGCGGGCCGGGCAGGCGCGGAACGCCGCAAAGATGTTTTCCGGTGCCGGGTAGACGGTGCGGGAAGCAGCAGCCCCGGTCACAAAGGCGTCCAGCGCCGGAAAGTAGGGCTTGGCGCACTCGGAGGCGAGAAAGGGAGCCCAGTCACTGTCCTTAAGGGGTGCCAGTTGATCGTGCAGCAGCATAAACGATCTTCCTTCCATAGAATTTTCACCAGTATACCACAGGAAGGCAGGGCTTGCAATGTGCGGTCAAACGCGGTATAATAGCATTTATGTTGCGGCACTGTGCCGCAGGAGAGTTTATTAAAGGGGAGAATTCTCTATGCGTTCGATCAAGACCAAACTGCTGAGCCTGGGCATGGCCGGTTCCATGCTGCTGACGCTGGCGGGCTGCAATCTGTCCACGCCGTCCAGTGTGGGCACCATCGGGGATGTGGAAATCCCGGCGGGTGTGTATCTGCTGGCCCAGTATAATGCATATAACACGGCGTCCGGCCTGGCGGATCTCGCCACCGGGGAGACCGCCAACGACGTGAAGGCCGTCCTGAAGGCGGAGTGCACCGGCACCATCGGGGACGAGGAAGTCACGGCCACCGGTGCGGAGTACATTGAAAAGCTGACCATGCGGGCCATCGAGTATTACGCGGCGGTGGAAACCAAGTTCGCGGAACTGGGTGCCACGCTGGAAGATGCCGCCACCTCGGAAGTAGCCGACAATGCGGACAGCATGTGGGAGTCCAACGGGGATCTCTACGAGGCCAACGGCATCGGCAAAACCAGCCTGACGAGCTACCTGACGAATGCCCAGAAGGCCAGCACGATCCTGCAGCTGGTCTACGGCCCGGACGGTACCGAGCCGGTAAGCGATGAGGAATACACCGATTTTGTGAATAACTCCTGCTACTACATCGAGAGCGTGGAGATCCCGCTGGTGGATTACAACACCTACACCATGGCGGACGACGACCAGAAGGCCCAGCTGCAGGCGCTGGCGGAACAGTGCCGCGATGAGCTGAGCCAGGAGGCCGACAGCGCCACCACCTCCAGCAGCGCGCTGTATGAGGCGGCTTCCACCTACGTGCCCCAGGCCATGGAAGTGATGGGCGCCACGATGGAGGATGCCACCCAGGCCCTGTATTATGCCAGCTCCCGGCTGTATACGCCGGATGATCTGTCCACCTACGGGGATGATGAGTACAACAACCTCACCGACCCGCTGGACGAGGCGGGCATGAACCAGTGGACGGTGGTGGATCTGGGCACGATGCTGCTGGTGGCGCGCCGGATCGATCCGTTCAAGACCTACACCATCGCCCAGCTGACAAGCATGTACGATCTGCTGACCGCCATGAAGAGCGAAGAACTGATGAATGAATTCTACGCGGACGGCGCCGCGCTGCCCCACGCACTGAACGAAGGCGCCATGAAGACCTACAGCGCCTCCAAAATTAAAAAGAACGTCTGAGACTGAACTTGGCCGGGAGCATCATGGAATGCCCCCGGTCTTTTTCTTGGAAAAGGAGGAACGCCATGACCCAGAACAAGACCGTCAACCTGCTGCTGGAAATCCTGGGCTGTTTCATTTCGGCGGCGGGCATCTACAGCTTCGCGGTGGCGGCGGAGGTGCCTGTCACCGGCATCGCCGGTATCTCCGCCATCCTGTACCGCCTGTTCGGCCTGCCCATGGGCCTGAGCAACGTGCTGATCAATGTGCCCATCGTCATTTTAAGCTACAAGCTGCTGGGCCGGTCCTTCCTGCTGCGCAGTTTGCGCTGCATGATTCTCTTCGCCGTCTTCACCGACTACCTGCTGCCGGTCATGCCGGTGTACACCGGCAACCGTCTGCTGGCCACCATCTGCGGCGGCGTGGTGGGCGGCATCGGCGATGCGCTGATCTACATGCAGAATTCCAGCACCGGCGGCATGGATTTCATCACGATGGCCATCAAGGCCAAGCGGCCCCATCTGCCCTTCGGCAACCTGACCTTCGGTGCGGCGCTGGCGGTCATCCTGCTCAACGGGGTGGTCTTCCGGGATGTGGATTCCATCATCTACGGTCTGATGTTCAACTTTATTGTGGCGGCGGTCATCAACAAGATGATGTTCGGTTTCTCCTCCTCCATGCTTGCCCTCATCGTCACCGATGACGGCAAGGCGGCCTGCGAGGAGATCGACCGGGTGGCCGACCGCGGCTCCACGATCCTGCAGGGGCGGGGCGGCTACGGCGGCCAGCCCAAGGACGTGGTGCTCTGCGCCTGTTCCAACAAGCAGCTCTACGAGATCGAGCACGCCATGCAGACGCTGGACCCCGGCTGCTTCATCATCATGCTGCAGTCCAACGAGGTGCAGGGCGAAGGCTTCCGCCGCCTGGAACTGGGCAAAAACGACGAGAAAGTCTCCTGAAACAAAAAAGAGGCAGCCAGCCGGCATAGTACTTCCATTTTCCTACATCAGGGGGATTTTGTCTATTGTCTGTTTTTACTGGTTCGGTTCAAACGGCCCCCGGCGGGAATTTGCCACAAAAAAAGCACAGGGCAGAACCCTGTGCGGCGGTTACGGTTTGGCAGTGGGAGCAGGGGCGGGTTTGTCGGGCGGGTATTCGCCCTGAAGCTTGGCCTCCATCCGGCTCAGGCGCGCCTCCAGCTCGTTGATGCGGTTGTTGAGGATGTCGGGCAGGGCCTGCTGGTCCAGGTCGTCGGCGGGGCAGCACTTGATGTTGCCCACCCGCACCACCTCGGCGGGTACGCCCACGGCGGTGGCGTTGGCAGGCAGATTCTTCAGGACCACGCTGCCGGCGCCCACACGGACGTTGTCGCCGATGTAGACGGGGCCCAGCACCTTAGCGCCGGCGCCCACCAGCACGTTGTTGCCCAGCGTGGGGTGGCGCTTGCCGGTATCCTTGCCGGTGCCGCCCAGCGTCACGCCGTGGTAGATGGTGCAGTTGTCGCCGATCTCGGTGGTTTCGCCGAAGACGATGCCCATGCCGTGGTCGATGAACAGCTTGTGGCCGATCTTGGCGCCGGGGTGAATCTCGATGCCGGTCAGATGGCGGGAGACCTGGCTGATGAGCCGGGCAATGAAGAACAGCTTCTTCTGATAGAGAAAATGTGCGATGCGGTGCGTGACCAGCACGTGAAAACCGGGGTACAGGATGATGACCTCCAGCACGTTGCGGGCGGCGGGGTCCTTATCCCGGATGTTTTTTGCGTCTTCCCAAAGACCCATGATGATTTCCTTTCCCTAAAACCAAGCGATACATATCTAAATACTAGCACACTTTGCCGTAAAAGGCAATCATCCGGACAGGGACGTGTATTTTTGTCAAAATGTCCAAAAGTTGACGCAAAAATCCATAAAATCCCTCGATGCGGAAAGGACCGCTTTGCATTGACACTGACGGTCCGGCATGGTACAATAAGTAAAATCTGTGTAAGGGGAGAGGTGCGCCGTATGATGAGCTGTTCTGCCAGCTTCAAAATCTACGGTGGGGTGTTCTTTCCCGGCACTGCACGGGGTATTGCTTTTTGACTTTTCCCTTTTTCGGGAAAAGTTTTTTTTTGCCCGCACGCCGAATCGCGTGGGGCGCCGCCAAGAAAAACAGGAGGTCTTGCCATGCTGATCCGCAACGCAAAAGACTATAACGGGAAGCCGGTGGAACTCTGGCTGCGCGACGGCAAAATTGCCGCCGTGGGCCTGGGACTTCTGGTGCCGGACGGGGAGGAAGTGCTGGATGCCAAGGGCCGCACGGTGCTGCCCGCCTTCATCGATACCCACTGCCATTGGCGCACGCCGGGCTTTGAGTACAAGGAAGACATCGCCACCGGTTCTGCGGCGGCTGCCGCGGGCGGCTACACCTTCGTAAATCTGATGCCCAACACCAAGCCGGTGTGTTCCTCGGCGGAGATCGCCCACGCGGTGGAGGCGGAAGCCAAACGCATCGGTCTGTGCGATGCCAACCAGACGGTTTCCATCACCAGGGACTTTGACGGCAAGACCATCGATCACCTGGCCACTCTGCCCGACGATATCAGGTTCATCACCGAGGACGGCCACGGCGTCATGAACAACGCGGTGATGGCCCGGGTCTTTGCCCTGGCCACCGAGCGGGGCCTGACGGTCATGTCCCACGCGGAGGACAGCGACATCAGCCCCTGGGACTACCGCCTGGCGGAGAACATCGAGACGGTGCGCAACTGCCACCTGGCCGAGTACTACGGCACCCGGCTGCACATGTGCCACGTCTCCACCAAGGAGGCGGTGGACGCCATCCGGGTGAGCCGGATGCGGGGCGCGCGGGTCAGCTGCGAAGTGACGCCCCACCACCTGTGGTTCGATGACAGCCGCCTGCAGTACAAGGTCAACCCGCCCATCCGCAAGGTGGATGATGTGGCGGCGCTGATCGAGGCCATCAAGGACGGCACCGTCACCTGCATCGGCACCGACCACGCCCCCCACACCGCGGAGGAGAAGGAAAAGGGCGCCGCCGGCATGGTGGGGCTGGAGACCGCTTTCGGCGTCTGCTACACCAAGCTCTGCCGGGAACAGTGCCTGCCGCTGGAGCTGCTCAGCTTCCTGATGAGCGCCGGCCCGGCCACCGTGATGGGCCTGGCGGACCATAAGGGTCTGCTGCAGCCCGGCTACGACGCCGATGTGGTGCTGGTGGACCTGGACCACATGTACCAGGTGGACGCCTCGGAGCTGCACAGCAAGAGCAAGAACTGCCCCTACGACGGTGCCTATCTCTACGGCAAGGTCATCACCACCATCAAGGGCGGCAAGGTCACCTTTCAGATTGAGGAATAACAACGAGAAAAGAACGGGGGAACCATCATGACCAACATGGATAAACTGTACGAGAGCGTCGCGGCCAACGGCCCTGTCTGCGTGGGTCTGGACACCGAGATCAGCTACCTGCCCACCACCGACACCGCCAAGACGGCAGGGGAGAATGTGGTGGAATTCAACCGCGCGCTGATTGCCGCCACCAAGGGTGTGGCGGGCTGCTACAAGGTGCAGATCGCCTACTATGAATCCCTGGGTCTGGACGGTATGCGCGCCTACGCCGAGACGCTGAAGATGGCGCGGGCCACCGGCCTGCCGGTCATTGCCGACATCAAGCGGGGCGACATCGCCAAGACCGCCGAGATGTACGCCAAGGCCCACTTCACCGGCGACTTCGAAGCCGACATCGTCACGCTGGCCCCCTACATGGGTCTTGACTCCATCAGCCCCTATCTGCCCTACTGCAAGGAGCAGGGCAAGGGCGTGTTTGTGCTCTGCCGCACCTCCAACCCCGGCGCCAAGGATTTTGAGTACCAGAAACTGGCCGACGGCCGCCACATCTACGACCTGGTGGGCGACAGCCTCACCGAGTTGGGCAAGGATTACATGGGCGAGCACGGCTATTCCAGCGTGGGTCTGGTCATCGGCGGCACCTACACCGAGGAAGCCACCGCCATCCGCACGGCCTACAAGAACACCTTCTTCCTGATCCCCGGCTACGGTGCCCAGGGCGGCAAGGCGGCCGACATCGCCCAGTACCTGACCAAGGGCAACGGCGGCGTGGTCAATTCCAGCCGCGGCATCCTGCTGGCCTACAAGAAGCAGCCCGGCGTGGCCTTTGACGAGGCCGCTTACAACGAATGCGTGCGTATGCGGGAGGATATCCAGAGTGAGTGCAATAAGCTGTAAACTTCAGGTGCTGGCCCAGGAAGCCCTGGCGCCGGACATCCGCCGCCTGGTGGTGCAGTGGCAGGACCCCCGCCACGAACCCCATGCCGGTCAGTTCTATATGCTCCGGGCCTGGGCGCCCGACGCCACCCCCATTCTGTCCCGGCCCATCAGCGTCCACGACTTTGACAACCAGAGCGGCGCGCTGACCTTCCTGTATCAGGTCAAGGGGGAGGGCACCCAGAAGCTGGCGGCCCTGCAGCCGGGCCAGACGGTGACCGTCACCGGCCCCTGCGGCAACGGGTTTGATGCCGCGGCCCTGGCCGGACAATATCAGAGAATCGCCGTGGTAGGCGGCGGCATCGGCACTGCGCCGCTGCTGCTGCTCTGCAAGCAGCTCTGCCGCGCCGGCGTGCGCCCCGACCTGTTCGTGGGCTTCCGGGATGAGCCCTACGGCATGGAGAGCTTCGTGCCCTGGTGCCACACCATCCACCTGGCCACCGATTCCGGCGCCCACGGCCACCACGGCCTGGTCACCGACCTGCTGGACGCCGCCAACTACGATGTGGTGCTCACCTGCGGCCCCATGGTCATGATGCGCGGTGTTGCCAAACTCTGCGCGGCGGCGGGCACGCCCTGCCTGGCCAGCCTGGAAAAGAAGATGGCCTGCGGACTGGGCGCCTGCCTGGGCTGCACCTGCCACACCAAGGTGGGCCCCCGCACGGTCTGCAAGGACGGACCGGTATTCAAAGCCGAGGAGGTGTTTGACTGATGGCAGACCTGCATGTGGATTTTCTCGGCAAGCGTTTGGCCGGCCCGGTCATCGCCGCTTCCGGTACCTTTGGTTTCGGCCCGGAGTACGCCGACATCGAGGACCTGCGGGTGCTGGGCGGCATCTCCGGCAAGGGGCTGACCCTCCACGGCCAGCCCGGCAACGAGGGCGAGCGCCTCTACGAGACGCCCTCCGGTCTGATGAATTCCATCGGGCTGCAGAACCCCGGCGTACAGCATTTCATTGACAACGAGCTGCCGGCCATGCGCAAATGCGGCACCACCGTCTGGGCCAACCTGGGCGGCCACACCATCGAGGAAAATGTGGAGGGCGTGGAGATGCTCTGCGCCGCCGGCATCGATGTGCTGGAACTGAACATCAGCTGCCCCAATGTGAAGCAGGGCGGGCTCGCCTTCGGTATCCGGGCACAGGATGCCAGCGAGGTGGTCAGCGCCGTGCGCAAGGTCTGCACGGTGCCGCTGGTGGTCAAGCTCAGCCCCCAGGCGGAGAGCATCCCCGAGATGTGCAAGGCGGTGGAGGCGGCGGGGGCCGACGGCATCAGCCTGTGCAACACCTTCCAGGCCTGCGCCATCGACCTGGAAAAGCGTCGCCCGGTGTTCAACAACACCTTTGCGGGGCTGTCCGGCCCGGCGGTGCGCCCCATCGCCCTGCGGATGGTCTGGCAGGCAGTGGGCGCCGTCAAGATCCCCGTGGTGGGGCTGGGCGGCATCCTCACCGGCAAGGATGCGCTGGAATTCATCATGGCCGGCGCGGCCGCGGTGCAGGTGGGCACGGCCAACTTCCTGGACCCCCAGGCCTGTGTGCGCATCACCGCCGAGATCGGCCAGTGGATGGATGCCCACGGCGTCAGGACCCTGGACGAGATCCGCGGCTGCGCCCGCAGCTGATTTGAGTTTTTATGCATCTATCTTGTAATAATATACAGACTGTGCTAGGATAAAAGGAAGAGAAACTACAGGAGGAACCTATCATGGCGAGAGAAGCAATTGAAGTTTTGAAGGAATGTGAAGCCTTCCTGGAGGGGCATTTTCTGCTGTCGTCCGGCCGTCATTCCGGCGCCTACTGCCAGATGGCGTTTCTGCAGCAGTATCCCGACCGCTGCGCCGAGGTCATGGCGCCGGTGGCCGAGAAGCTGAAGGAACTCAACGTGGATGTGGTTGTGGGCCCCGCCATGGGCGGCATCGTCTACGCCTACGAGCTGGGCCGCCAGCTGGGCAAGCGGGCCATCTTCACCGAGCGTGTGGACAACGTGATGACCCTCAAGCGGTTCCGTATCCATCCGGGTGAGCGCTGCATCATCGCGGAGGACGTGGTCACCACCGGAGTTTCCAGCCTGGAAACCAAGCGCGTCATCGAGGAAGCGGGCGGCGTCTGCCTGGGCATTGCCTGTGTGGTGGACCGCACCCGGGCCGAAGCGCCGTCTCCCATTCCCATCGTGGCCAGCGCGCTGAAGCTGGACCTGCCCAACTACGCCCCGGAAGAATGCCCCATCTGCAAGGAGGGCAAGCTGCCGCTGGTCCATCTGGGCAGCCGCAAGATGAAGGAAGCGGCCAAGCAGACTCTTTAATAAGAAACAGGGAGTTTAGAATATGCAGGCATATCTGATACTGGCAAACGGCCGGGTGTTCCGCGGGCAGAGCATTGGCTGCCCCGGCACCACCATCGGCGAAGTGGTGTTTGCCACCGGTATGGTCGGCTTTGAGGAAACGCTGACCGACCCCAGCTACTACGGGCAGATCATCACCCAGACCTACCCGCTCATCGGCAACTATGGCATGAACCATGAGGATGTGGAGAGCACCAAGGTCTGGGCGCAGGGGTACATTGTCCGCGAAGCGTGCAAGACGCCCTCCAACTTCCGCAGTGAGGAAACGCTGGATTCTTTCCTCAAACAGTATGGCATCATCGGCATCGAGGGCATCGACACCCGCAGCCTGACCCGCACCCTGCGGGAGAGCGGCGTCATGAACGGTGCCATCACCACCGAGTTTGATCCCGACGCGGAGCCCGAGAAGGTGGCGGCGATCATGCCGCAGATCCAGGCCTACGCCGTGGTGGACGCAGTCAAGACCGTCACCTGCCGGCAGGCCACCACCTACGAGCCCACCGCCCAGGGCGCCTGGGGCGAAACGCCGCTGCATGTGGCGCTGCTGGACCTGGGCTGCAAGAACAACATCGTGCGCTGCCTGCAGAAGCGCGGCTGCCGTGTGACGGTGCTGCCCGGCTACACCACCGCCGCCCAGCTGAAGGCGCTGAACCCCGACGGGCTGATGCTGTCCAACGGCCCCGGCGACCCGGCGGAAAACGTGGAGATCATCAAGAACATCGGCGAGATGCTGGATAGCGGCATTCCGGCCTTCGGCATCTGCCTGGGCCATCAGCTGACGGCGCTGGCCGCCGGCGCCAAGACCTGCAAGCTGAAGTACGGCCATCGCGGCGCCAACCAGCCGGTCAGCCATATCAGCGGCAGCCGCACCTTCATCACCAGCCAGAACCACGGCTACGCGGTGGAAGGGGAGACCCTGCCCGCCGAGGTGGGCCGTGTGAGCTACCGCAACGCCAACGACGGCACCTGCGAGGGCGTGGATTATTTCCGCTGGAACTGCTTCACGGTGCAGTTCCACCCCGAGGCCAACGGCGGCCCCAAGGATACCGAGTTCCTGTTTGACGAGTTTGTCAGCCGCATGCTGGCAGCGAAAGGAGTAACCGACAATGCCTAAAGACCCGCGGATCAAAAAGGTGCTGGTCATCGGATCCGGCCCTATCATCATTGGTCAGGCGGCAGAGTTTGACTATTCCGGCACCCAGGCCTGCCGCGCCCTCAAGTCGGAGGGCGTGGAGACGGTCCTCGTCAACTCCAACCCTGCCACCATCATGACCGACCCCGATATCGCCGATCATGTCTACATCGAGCCGCTGACGGCGGAAGTGGTCGAGCGCATCATCGAGAAGGAAAAGCCCGATGCCATCCTGCCCAACCTGGGCGGCCAGATGGGCCTGAACCTCTCGATGGAGCTGGCCCGCAACGGTTTCCTGGACCGCAGCGGCGTGCGCCTGCTGGCCTGCAAGCCGGAGACCATCGACCGCGCCGAGGACCGGCAGCTCTTCAAGGATACCATGGAAAAGCTGCACCAGCCGGTCATTCCCTCCAAGGTGGTGGAAGACCTGGACGATGCGCTGGACTTCGCCGATGTCATCGGCTATCCCGTCATTGTCCGTCCCGCCTTCACCATGGGCGGCACCGGCGGCGGCATCTGCGAGGACCGGGAAAAGCTCCATGAGATCGCCACCAACGGTCTGCGCCTGTCGCCCATCCACCAGATCCTGGTGGAGAAGTGCATCTCCGGCTGGAAAGAGATCGAATACGAGGTCATGCGTGACTCCAAGGGCAACGTGATCACCGTCTGCAACATGGAGAACCTGGACCCCGTGGGCATCCACACCGGCGACTCCATCGTCGTGGCCCCCAGCCAGACCCTTTCCGACAAGGAATACCAGATGCTGCGCACTGCGGCGCTGGATATCATCACCGAGCTGGGCATCGAGGGCGGTTGCAACTGCCAGTTCGCCCTCAAGCCGGACAGCTTCGAATATGCGGTCATCGAGGTCAACCCCCGTGTGTCCCGTTCCTCGGCGCTGGCCTCCAAGGCCACCGGCTATCCCATCGCCAAGGTGGCCACCAAGATCGCCCTGGGCTACACCCTGGACGAGATCACCAACGATGTCACCGGCGAGACCTGTGCCTGCTTCGAGCCGGCGCTGGACTACGTGGTGGTCAAATACCCCAAGTGGCCCTTCGACAAGTTCGTCTACGCCGACAAATCCCTGGGCACCCAGATGATGGCCACCGGCGAGGTCATGGCCATCGGCAACAACTTCGAGCACGCCATGATGAAGGCGGTGTCCTCCATCGAGCTGGGCATGGACACCCTGACGCTGCCCGCCTTTGAGCAGCTCTCCACCGAGGAAGTCATCGAACACCTCCACGTGCAGGATTCCGAGCGCGCCTTCTGCGTCTACGAGGCCCTGAAGCGGGGCGTCTCCCACGAGACAATCTACAACATCACCAAGATCGACTGGTGGTTCCTGGACAAGATGCAGCACCTGGCCGACATTGAGATGGGCCTGCAGCGGGGCGAGCTGACCAGGGAGAAATACCTGGAGGCCAAGAAGTACGGCTTCCTGGACAAGACCATCCAGCGGCTGGCCAAGGTGGACAAGCTGCCGGCAGCTCCCAAGGCTTCCTTCAAGATGGTGGATACCTGCGCGGCGGAGTTTGCCGCCAAGACGCCCTACTTCTACTCCACCTTCGACGAGGACAACGAGGCGGAGCAGTTCATCGCCGAGCGCAGCGACCCCAAGAAGAAAAAGGTGCTGGTCTTCGGTTCCGGCCCCATCCGCATCGGCCAGGGCATCGAGTTCGACTACTGCTCGGTGCACGCGGTCTGGACGCTGAAACAGCACGGCTGCGAGGCCATTCTGGTCAACAACAACCCCGAGACGGTTTCCACCGACTTCGACACCGGCGACCGCCTCTACTTCGACCCTCTGAACCCCGAGAGTGTGGACCATATCATCGCCACCGAGAAGCCGGACGGCTGCCTGGTGCAGTTCGGCGGCCAGACCGCCATCAAGCTGGCCAAGCATATGGACGACATCGGTCTGCCCATTTTGGGCACGCCGGCTGACGCCATCGACGAGGCGGAGGACCGGGAGCGCTTTGACGAACTGCTGGAGCGCTGCGGCATTCCCCGTCCCGAGGGCCGCACGGTCTACACCCTGGACGAGGCCCTCAAGGCCGCCCAGGAGGTGGGCTACCCGGTTCTGATGCGCCCCTCCTACGTGCTGGGCGGCCAGAACATGATCGTGGCCTACAACTCCGCCGACGTGGTGGAGTATATGGGCGTCATCACCGCCCACGTGGATATGAGCCACCCGGTGCTGATGGACAAATACATCTACGGCACCGAATGTGAAGTGGACGCCATCTGCGACGGCACCGACTACCTGGTGCCCGGCGTCATGGAGCAGATCGAGCGCACCGGCGTGCATTCCGGCGACTCCATCTGTGTCTACCCGCCCTACAACTTCAGCCAGAAGGTCATCGACACGCTGGTGGATTACACCGGCCGCTTTGCCCGGGAACTGAAGGTGGTGGGCCTGGTCAACGTCCAGTACGCCGTGCAGGATGGCAAGGTCTACGTCATCGAGGTGAACCCCCGTTCCAGCCGCACGGTGCCCTACATCAGCAAGGTCACCGGCGTGCCCATGGTGGATCTGGCGGTGCGCTGCACGCTGGGTGAGAAGCTCAAGGATATGGGCTACGGCACCGGCCTGTGGCGCGGCGGCAAGAGCCCCTACTACGCCGTCAAGGTGCCGGTCTACAGCTTCCTGAAGCTGCATGGCGTGGACACCATGCTGGGCCCCGAGATGAAGTCCACCGGCGAAGTGCTGGGCATCGCGCCCACCTTCCACGAGGCCATGATGAAGGGCCTCGTGGCGGCCGGCTACCAGTTCAAGGTGCCGGGCCCCGGTTCCTGCGTCATCATCACGGTGAAGGACAGCGACAAGAAGGAAGCCGCCGAGCTGGCCTGGAAGCTGCATGACTACGGCTACAAGATCTACGGCACCTCCGAGACCGCCCGCTATCTCAACAGCCAGATGGTCCCCTGCAGCGTGGTGCGTCAGATGAGCGGCGCCCGTCCCAACGTCATCGACCTGCTGGAAAGCGGTCTGGTGGATTACATCATCTCCACCAGCCCCCATGGCCGTGACCCCCACCGCGACTCGGTGAAGTTCCGCCGCAAGGCCACCGAGCTGTCCATCCCGTGCATCACGGCGCTGGATACTGCCCGCGTGCTGGTGGACGCCCTGCGCGGCGACCACGATATCAGCCAGATGGAACTGGTGGATATCGCCCGCCTGCATCAGGACGCCAAACAGGATTGATTTTATGAAAAAATGTGCCCGTACCGTGTGGTGCGGGCACATTTTTTGTGGATTCTGCGATAAAATTTGCGCCGGGCTGGCAGAAAAAGCAGCGTCTATTCGCTGAATGACGGAATTTGCGCGGCTGTATTTGGGGAATTTTAGACCATTTGCCGATTTCCGTCTCAATTGGTCAAAAACGCTTGATTCTGCGCGGTATTTTTTCTATAATATGGGGCGTAACAATAACAGGCACCATGCCTAAGCAATAGGGAGTATAAAGGAATTATGACGAGATCTCAGTTGATTACCAAAGTTGCAAACGACACCGGCATGACCAGCGGCGAAGTGGAAAAGGTCATGGACTGCATTTTCGGCACCATCGGTGACGTGCTCAAGGGCGGCGACAAGGTTACGATTGCGGGTTTTGGCCGTTTTGAGATGCGGGAGCGCCAGACCAAGAACTTTACCAATCCCAAGACGAAGGTGACCAGCAAGCTGGAGCCCACCGCCATCCCCGGCTTCAAGGCCAGCGGCCGCCTCAAGGAGAAGGTCGCCCAGTAAATCCTGTTACCCCACCGTTCGGACCGCCCTTGCAGGCGGTCTTCTTTTGTGAGCCCATAACAAAACCCCCGCCCAGATTTCCATCCGGGCGGGGGGGGGGGTTCGTCATTTCAGGTTGGGCCGGTCCTGGTCGCCGTCTGCCTTGAACAGCACGAAGTTTTCCGGCTTGTTTGTGAAATAGTAATATTCGGTGTTCTCCCGCAGCGGGGGCGTCAGGTAGTTGGGAATGATGCAGCCGTCTCCCTCCAGCCGCTCAGTGAAGCCCGCCGCCTGCCAGATCGCCGCCGGAATACCCACGTTGTAGCAGTCCATATACTCGGCGCCGGTGCGGTGCAGGATGGCGTCCAGGGCGCCGCCCAGCCGCGGCAGGACCCGGTCCTCGCCGATGTAGTCCACCAGCCGGACCACCGGCACGCAGCCGGTCTCCCGGGCGGTGACGGTGCGGGTGACAACGTAGGCCAGCAGCTTGCCGTGCTCCCGGGCCGCCCACACATCGTAGTGAAAGTGGGGATAGTGGAAATACCGCCGCCGCAGATACCAGGTGTCCTTGCGGGGTGTATGGGGCGTGGGGGGCATGCCCAGGGGGATCAGGTCAGCGGCCGACTCGATTTTCTCCAGCCCCAGGTCCCGCTGCACGGGGGGCAGGGTATAGCGCAGCGGCTTGGCCAGCTGGTAATCGGAGCGCCGTCCCAGCCGGTAGTAGTGGGGGATGCGTCCGGCCTGCCATCCCAGAAACTGGTAGAAGGTGCAGGTGTTGGGCCGGATGTTGTTGCAGGCCAGCACGTCGGCGTGCAAAAGGCCGGGCAGCGCATTCATCAGTTCCAGGCCCACGCCGTTGTGTCCCTTGGCGGCCACCCAGACGCTGACCCACACATCGGGCCGGCGCGCCGTGTTGGCCAGTATGTATCCGGCGGCGCTCACATAGCGGCCGTCCTGTTCGGCCACGGCGAACTGGGGCACACCGCCGCGCCCGGCATAGTAGTGGTGGTAGAGTTCAGGGCGATTGAGCAGCGGCAGCCGCATGTCAAAGTGCTCATTGATGAAGTCGATGATGGCCCGGTCTTCGCCCAGTCGGGCCAGACGGAATGTCACGTCAGACAATGGCCGAACCTCCCGTCACCGGCAGCGTCACGCCGGTAATGAAGCCCGCCTCGTCGGAGAGCAGGAACGCCATGGCGGGCACTACGTCCTCTGGGGTGGCGTTGCGGCCCATGGGGTTGTCGGCCGCCGCTGCCTGCACGATGAGGTCGGGAGTGTCCTTGAGGAAGTGGGTCTCCATCATGCTGGGGGCCACGCAGTTCACCGTGACACCGAACTTGGCATACTCCACGGCCAGGCTCTTCACCAGGCCGCCGATGGCGCTCTTGGCCATCACGTAGGCGGCGGTGTTTTTGGGCGGGCAGCCGATGGTGTAGCTGGTCTGGATAAAGAGCACCCGGCCGAACTTGGCCCGGGCCATGGCGGGCAGAATGCCCCGGCAGATGCGGATGGCGCTGTGCACTTCAATTTCCAGGTCCTTGTCGAAGCGGGTCTGGTCGAAGGCCTTGAACTTGGTGTTGATCACGGGGAGCGCCGGCAGATGGATGAAGTGGGTGGGGGCGGGGGCAGAGGTCTCCAGCAGCTGCATGAAGGTGTCTACCTTGGCCCGGTCGGACAGATCCACGTCAAAGGGACGGACCTGTCCCGGAAAACGCTGGCACAGGGACGCCAGCTTGTCCAGATCGCCGCAGCCCTGGGCAAGGACCAGCGCGTCGGGGGCGCCGTTCAGCAGGCGGGCGATCAGGGCACGGCCCACATCGCTGGTGGCGCCGGTGATCAGATACGTATACGACATAGCGGAAACCTCCCTTATTTGGCAAGGCCTGCTTTGATGATACCCCGGGTGACGCGCTGGCCGTTCTGGTTGGTGATGACGGCCTTGATCTCGGCCTCGCTGCCGATCTCGCTGACCCGCAGGACGGTGCCTTTCACGGTCAGGGTGTCGCCGATAAAGACCGGCTTGGCAAACTTGCACTCCACGCCGTGGAGCAGGCAGTGCTCGCCGGGCAGGTACACGCCGGCCAGCGTGGAGAAAAAGCTGGCACCCAGCATGCCGTAGACCACCCGGCCGGGATAGCCGCGGTCCTTGGCGTAGTCGGCGTCGATGTGGATGGGGGAGACATCACCGGTAATGGTCCGGAAGGCCTCCATCATCTCGGCGGTGACCGTGACGGTGAATTCCTCGGTCAGGCCGGGCACCATCTCAGCCAGGGTATAGTGGTTCATCGCAGACTCCTTTATTCCTTCGAAAAAAGGCGGCTCAGAGCCGCCCCTTACAGGATGTGTTACACTTCCCGGTTCATCAGACCATGCGGGCCACCAGGTCCAGCAGGTCGCCCACGTCCTTGAGGCCGCGGACATCCGAGAGCTTGAACTTGATATTGAATTTCTTTTCGATGGCGGTCAGCAGGTTGATCTGTTCCAGGCTGTCCCAGTCCTCGATGTCGTCGGCGCAGGTATCGCGGGTGATGACCAGCGTGTCGTCGTCGAAGTTGTCACGGAAAATATCCTGCACCGCAGTCAAAATATCCTGTTCGGTCATAATGTTTCTCCTTTAAAGATTGGTAATTACCCATACTATAGCATAAATCCATGCGCGGCGCAAGAAAAGTTGTAAAAGAGCGGCGGAATTCTGCCCTTCAGAAACCGTAATCCTCCAGCCGTTTTTCCAGTTCGGTCTCGCTGTAGACGGGCACGCCCTGCTGCAGGGCCAGTACGTCTGCCTCGGGCAGCAGCCGGGTGTAGATCTCGTCGTACTGGGCCAGCGGTCCGGTGCCGTCCCCGGTGTACAGCGCCAGATGGCCGGCGTTGTCCTTTAAAAGGTAGAGGGGTTCTGCCCTGCGGGCGCTGCCCCGCCAGAGAAACCATACGCTGATGACAAGACACACCAGCGCCGCCGCGCCCAGCGCCCAGAGATACACCGAAGCACCCCGTCTGTGTTTGTTTTCCATCCTAAGCCCTCCTTTTGCGTTAGTATGGGACGATATGGCGGCAAAAAAACAAAAACTTGTGAATTTTGCGGAACAGACTGTACTTTTGCGATGGTTTTGTGGTATAATCCATTCTATAACATTCTGCAATTCTGTGTTCCGGCTCTGCCGGCAATGCTTTTTCGGATCGTATCAAAGGAGGCGGTTCCCATAGAACCCAAAAAGGAGCGTCATCTTTCCATGGGTGGCGCAAAGTCTGGAAACGGTGCCACGGGGCAGTTTGACCCGGTCAATCCGCAGGACCCCAAGAAGAAAAAGAAGAAGAAACGCCGCAGTATTCCCGGCATGATTCTTCGGTTCATCGGCTGTGTGTTCTGCGTGGGCATCATGCTTTGCAGTGTGGGCGGTGTGCTGCTGTCGATGTATATCGTGCAGGTCACCGCGGATGACGGCGAGGTCCTGGACCTGGACAACCAGAAAAACAAGCAGACCACCATCATCTACGACAAGAACGGCAACGAGTACGCCACGCTGACCCAGGGCGAAAACCGTATCTGGCGCGAACTTTCGGCCATGCCGGAGAATCTGCAGCATGCGGTCATCGCCATCGAGGACAAGGACTTCTACCACGAGCCCGGCATCAACATCAAGCGTACCATCGGCGCGGCCCTCAACGAGTTCACCGACCACGCCATCTACGGCTCCCAGCAGGGTGCTTCCACGCTGGAGCAGCAGCTGGTCAAGAACTTGACCGGCGACGATGAGGTGGACAAGATGCGTAAGGTGCGCGAAATTTTCCGCGCCCTGGGTCTTGCCAACCGCTACAGCAAGGAGACCATCCTGGAAGCCTACCTGAACACCATCCCGCTGACGGGCATTGTCTGCGGCATGGAGGCGGGCGCCCAGGAATATTTCGGCAAGCATGTGGAGGATCTGACCCTGTCGGAGTGCGCGGTGCTGGCTTCCATCACCAAGAACCCCACGGCGTACAATCCCTTCACCAACCCGGAAAACCTCATCACCCGGCGCAACCACGTGCTGTATGAGATGTATACCCAGGGGTATATCACCGAGGATGAGTACAATTCCGCCTGTGCCGAGACCATCACGCTGACCGAGACCAGCAGCTCCACCGAGAACGCCACCCGTTCCTCCCAGAACTCCTACTTCACCGATGCGCTCTACTATGAGCTGCTCAACGATCTGCAGGAGAAGCTGAACATGACGGCGGACGAGGCCAAGTCGATGATCTTCAACGGCGGTCTGCGCGTCTACTCCACCGTGGACCCCGAGGTCCAGACGGCCATCGAGAATGCCATGTACGACGCGGAGGGCAACATCCCGGCGCTGTGGCATGAGGAGGCAGTCTGCTTGCGGGATTACCCGGCGGATACCAGCAGCTGGGACGAAGTCCAGTTCGACGAGAACACCGGTCTGCCGCTGACCAAGGATGGTCTGGCAGTGTACGGCGTGGACGACATCCCGGTCTACACCGATGACGAGCATACCACCCTCAAGATGGGTACTTCCACCGACGACAACTACCCCAACGATGATACCGAGTACCTCTGCGTGTACGAAACGGTGCGCACCCAGGCGGCCATTGCCACGCTGGACTATGACGGCAACATCCTGGGTATTGGCGGCGGTGTCGGTGAGAAGAAATACGACCTGGGCACCAACCGCGCCACCATCCCGCACCAGACCGGTTCTACCATGAAACCCATCGGTGCCTACTGCCTGGCGCTGGACTACAAGCTGATCAACTACTCCTCCCAGGTGCTGGATGCGCCTTTCTATGCGGCGGAGGACAAGCGGGTGCTGAAGGATCAGTATTCCTATATGGATCCGTATTCCGAAGCGGCCCAGTCCCGTTCGGATGTCTGGCGTGCCTGGCCCACCAACTACGGCGGCGCCGGCGGTCAGGGCAACCCCATGCTGGTGTACGACGCCCTGCGTCAGTCCTACAACACGGTGGCTGTCTGGGTCGGCAACATGGTGGGCGTGGACTTCCTGTACAACTTTGTCCACGATACCCTGGAATGCACCTATATCGACGCTGAGACCGATATGGACCTGGGCCCGCTGGTGCTGGGTTCCCAGAGTCACGGTATGACGGTGGTGCAGCTGGCCGGTGCCTACAGCATCTTCTATGACGGCACCTTCACCACGCCGCACTACTACACCGAGATCACCGACTACCAGGGCAACGAGGTGCTGGATAACACCAAGTATATCAACACCATTCAGGCCATTGACCCGACCACGGCCTATATCATGAACCGCATGATGGCCAACGTCCTGAAGAGCGGCGGTACGGCCAGCGGCATGGCGCCGGAAGGCGACATCGAGGCGGTGGCCAAGACCGGTACGACCAGTGACTACAAGGATTACACCTTTGCGGGTCTGACGCCCTACTATGTCACCACGCTGTGGTGGGGTTGCGACAAGCCCACCAGCCTGTATGAGCTGGGGCGTGCGGGCCGCAGCGGCAAGCCCATCCAGCTGGTCTGGAAGTCGCTGATGGAAACCCTGCAGGCCGACAAGGAGGCGGCAGAGTTCCCCATGCCGGATGGCGTTGTGGCCAAGCAGTTCGATACCTCCACCGGTGCGATTGTTTCGGGCGGCGGTGCCACGGGCTACTACACCGAGGACAACCTCCCCGACGACAGCTATTCGACGCCGGAAGTGGATCCCTACGCGGCGCTGGCACAGCAGGCGGCGGAGGGCGCGCAGGCTACGGATTCGACCCAGCCTGCGGATGCCACCGCCCAGCCGGCAGCCTGATGCTGTAACTCTTTGCGACCACCCCGATGCACTGCATCGGGGTGGTCGTCTGTTTTTCACTCGCGCACAAAAAGCTGCCGTAGAAAAACAGGTGGCAAAGTGGTGGAACGCTGTGCAAAATGCCAAAAACGGGCAAAAGGCGGGGCAAGAGGCTTGCAAAGTGGTGGTTTCGGTGGTATGATGATGCTTGTCGAAACTACAACTGTACGCAAGGAGGGGACAACATGCCGGATCGCCGATTCCTGCTGGTGGATGCGGCCGTTCTGCCGGAAGTGTTTCTCAAGGTGTTGCAGGCCAAGGAACTGCTGGCTTCTGGTGCGGTGACCAACATTTCTACGGCGGCTCGTCAGGCAGGCATTTCCCGCAGTGCCTTTTATAAATATAAGGATACGGTGTTTGACGCCGAAGCAGGGCGGGAGTCCATCACGGTGGTGGCCACCCTGCTGGATAAAACAGGCGCTTTGCAGGCGCTGCTGTCGGGCATTTCCGCCGCCGGCGCTTCCATCGTGACCATCACCCAGTCCCGGCCGGAGAACGGCGCGGCCCAGGTGGAAGTCACGGTGCGCACCGGCACGATGCAGATGCCGGTGGAGGAGATGCTCACCCGCCTGTCCCATCAGCCCTGTGTGGTGGAGATCCACCGGGGGGCCTGAAGCGGGGGCAGCCGGCCTTTGATAAGCAAGTAAGGGGGAAACATAGATGGCTAAAATCGCAATCATGGGCTTCGGCACCGTCGGCAGCGGCGTGCTGGAGGTCTGCCGCCGCAATGCGGCATCCATTGCCCGCCGTGCCGGCGAGCCGGTGGAAGTGAAATACATTCTGGATGTGCGGGACTTTTCCGGTTCGCCGGATGCGGCCCTGTTCACCAATTCCCTGGACACCATCCTGGCCGATCCGGAGGTCAAGGTGGTGGTGGAGACCATCGGCGGCACCAAGTTTGCCTACCCGTATGTGCGGCAGTGCCTGGAGAGCGGCCGCAGCGTCTGCACCTCCAACAAGGAGATGGTGGCCACCTACGGCGCCGAACTGCTGGCGCTGGCGCGGGAGCACGGTGTGGCCTTCCTGTTTGAGGCCAGCGTGGGCGGCGGCACCCCCATCATCACCCCGATGCATCAGTGCCTGGCGGCCAACCATATCAGCCGCATCCAGGGCATTGTGAACGGCACCACCAACTTCATGCTCACCAAGATGAAGCGGGAGAATATGGGCTTTGCGGAAGCCCTCAAGATCGCCCAGCAGCTGGGCTATGCCGAAACGAAGGACCCCGGCGACGATGTGGACGGCCGCGACGCCTGCCGTAAGATCGCCATTCTGGCCAGCCTTGCCTGCGGGCACCACATCTATCCCGACAACATCCCCACCCGGGGTATCCGGGACATCACCGTCACCGACATCAAGGCGGCGGAAAAGCTGGACAGCGCCATCAAACTCATCGCCTGGTACGACGAGGGGGAGAACGGTCGGATGGCGGTGGGCGTGGAGCCCATGCTGGTGCCCAACTCCAACCAGTTGGCGGGCGTGGACGATGTCTTCAATGCGGTGCTCATGCAGGGCGATATGCTGGGCGATGTGGTCTTCTACGGCAAGGGCGCCGGCAAGCTGCCCACGGCCAGCGCCGTGGTGGCCGATGTGATCGATGCCCTCAAGGAGGGCGTCAAAGTCCATGACAGCCTCTTCTGGAAACCCGCCCCCAAGCTGGAGGGTATGGTGAAGGACCCCGGCACCTACGCCTGGTACATCCGGGTGTGCGGTGTGGCGGCGGCGCTGCTGCCCAAGGTGGCGGGCGCGGGCCATGTGGTGCTGGAGGAGCAGGACCAGGCGGCCTACCGCATCGATGCGGCCACCGTGGACCAGCTGGAGGAGATCCGCGGCAAGATCGAGGTCCTCGGCGGGAAAGTGGCGCTGGTGCTCAAGCAGCTGGCGGACTGAATACAAATCACGAAAGAGAGGGAGCTCTCATATGGTAAAGGTAACGGTTCCTGCGACGAGCGCCAACGTGGGCGCGGGCTTTGACTCGCTGGGCCTGGCGGTCTCGATGCACAACGTCTTCACCTTCGAGGAGTGCAGCGGCATCCAGATTTCCTCTGTGGACGGCACCCATGTGCCGGCCGGCTCCAACAACCTGGTCTATCGCTCGGCGCGGGTGGTGTACGACCAGCTGGGCATTCCCATGCGGGGCCTGCGCATCACCCAGCGCAACGATATCCCCATGGCCCGGGGCCTGGGTTCCAGTTCCGCCTGTATCGTGGCGGGCATCCTGGGCGCCAATGCGCTGCTGGGCAACAAGCTGACCAAGCGCCAGATGCTGACGCTGGCCACCGCCATCGAGGGCCATCCCGACAACGTGGCTCCGGCCATGCTGGGCGGTTTTGTCACCAGCGTCATCGACGAAGGCCAGGTCTACACCGTCAAGAAGGACATCGACCTGGAACTGGCCTTTGCGGCGTTCGTGCCGGATTTCCGGCTGCTGACCGCCAAGGCGCGCGCCGCGCTGCCCCAGATGGTCAGCCACAAGGATGCGGTGTATAACCTGTCCCGTGCAGCCCTGGCCACGGCCGCCTTCTGCGACGGCGACTATGCGCTGCTGGGGGTGGCCACCAAGGATGCGCTGCACCAGCAGTACCGGCTGCCGCTGATTCAGGGCGGCGACGAAGTCTTTGAACTGGCCCTGGACCTGGGGGCGCTGGCGGTGTACATTTCGGGGGCCGGCCCCACCATCATGGCGGTGGTCCACAAGGACGATACCGCCTTCTTTGACCGGGCTGCAGCGGCACTGCAGCAGAGTGAGCTGCTCCGGCATTTTACCGTGCATCGACTGCTGGCGGACAACACCGGCGCGGTGGTGGAGTAAAAAGCCTGCGCATAGATTGAGGAGGAAGAGGATACCTATGGCTTTGATCGTGCAAAAATTCGGCGGTACGTCGGTAAAGGACCGCAACCGCATTTTCAACGTGGCGCGCATCGTCATGAATACGCGCAACGCCGGCAACGACGTGGTGGTGGTGGTGTCCGCCCAGGGCGATACCACCGATGACCTCATCGCCAAGGCGGCCGAGATCACCTCGGATCCGTCCCACCGGGAGATGGATATGCTGCTGGCCACCGGCGAGCAGATTTCCATCGCGCTGCTGACCATGGCGCTGCAGGAACTGGGCGTTTCCGCCATCAGCCTGACGGGCTGGCAGGCAGGCTTCAACACCGACCGTGCCTACTCCAAGGCGCGCATCAAGCGTCTGGACACCGAGCGCGTGGAAAGTGAGCTGGCCCGCAACCGTGTGGTGGTGGTGGCCGGTTTCCAGGGCATCAACCGTTCGGACGACATCACGACGCTGGGCCGCGGCGGCAGCGATACCTCCGCTGTGGCGCTGGCCGCAGCGCTGCACGCCGACCGCTGCCAGATCTACACCGACGTGGAAGGCGTCTACACCGCTGACCCCCGCAAGATCCCCAAGGCAACCAAACTGAAGGAAATTACGTTTGACGAGATGCTGGAACTTGCCTCGCTGGGCGCCCAGGTGCTCAACAACCGCAGCGTCGAACTGGCCAAGAAATACAACGTGGAGCTGGAAGTCATCTCCAGCATCAACCCGGTGCCCGGCACCATCGTAAAGGAGGAAACCAAAGTGGAAGGTATGCTGATCAAAGGCGTGGCGAAGGATAACGATGTCGCGGTTGTCTCTATCAAGAATGTCCCGGATGTGCCGGGTATGTCCTTCAAGGTGTTCAGCCTGCTGGCCCAGAAGAACATCAACGTGGATATCATCCTGCAGAGCTCCGGCAATGAGGAAGGCAAGAAGGACCTGAGCTTCACGGTGCCGCTGGGAGACGCCGAGTCGGCTGTCTCCGCCCTGCAGGCTGCTTCCTCCCGGTTCGGCGGCGGCGATATCAGCGTCGACAAGGAGTCCGCCAAGGTCTCCATCGTGGGCGCCGGCATGCAGAGCCATTCCGGCGTGGCCTCCACCATGTTCGAGGCGCTGTTCAGCCAGAACATCAACATCAAGATGATCTCCACCAGCGAGATCAAGATCAGCGTCATCATCGACAAGAAGGATGCCGACAAGGCTGTGGCGGCCATCCATGACGCTTTCATCAACTGATCGGTCTTTCTGATAACAAAATCCTCCGCACACAGTGCCGTGTGCGGAGGATTTTGTTATCTTGTGGGAATCAGGCCCGCACGGCAGCGCCGCTGAAGCAGCCGCGCCGTTTGAGATAGAGGTAGGCGCCCACACAGATGAGCACCGAGAGCACAGAGCCGCAGACGGTGGCCAGGCCCATGGGCAGCAGCGTGTCGGGGAAGAGCACCGACATCAGGTAGACGCCGGGAATGCGCATGAGCAGGATGGCGCAGATGTTGTGCAAAAAGGAGATCTCCGACCGGCCGTAGGCGCAGAAATACCCGCTGAAACTGAAATGGATACCGGCAAACAGGCAGTCCCAGATGTAGCCGCGGATGTACTGCCCGCCGGCCACCACGACGATGGCATCTGTGGTGAACAGTCCCACCACCGGCTCGGCGATCCACTGCATGAGGATGCTGACGCAGAAGCCGAACCCGGTGGCTATGAGGATGGCGTACCGCAGGGTTTGGGCGGCGCGGTCGTGTTTGCCGGCGCCGATGTTCTGGGCGCCCAGCGCCGAGACGGTGGACAGCATGGAGGACGGCACCAGGAACAGGAAGCTGATGACCTTTTCCACAATGCCCACGGCGGCGGCGTCGCTCAGGCCGCGGCGGTTGGCGATGATGGTGATGACCAGGAAGGCGATCTGGATGAACCCGTCCTGGAACGCCACGGGAAGGCCGATCTTGAGAATCTGCTGCAGAACGCCCCGCCGGGGACGGAGGTCCCGGCGGTGGAGTTTGATGCCGGTCTCCCGCTTGAGGATCACCACCAGGGATACCACCACGCTGATGGCCTGGGAGAGGGTGGTGCCCAGGGCCGCACCGGCGGGGCCCAGTCCCATGGCGCCGATGAACAGATAGTCCAGGGCGATGTTGGCCACACAGGCCACGGCGATGAAGTACATGGGGCTTTTGGAATCGCCCATTCCCCGGAAGATGGAACTGATGATGTTGTAGGCGGTGATACAGGGGATGCCGATGAAGCAGATGGTCAGGTAGGCGGTGGTGCCGGCCACGGCTTCCTCGGGGGTGGACATGACGGCCACGATGGGGCGCACCAGCGCCAGGAAGACCACCATCAGGGCGACGGACACCGCCATGAACAGCGAGACGGTGTTGCCGATGACGGCGGAGGTTTTCTTGTGGTCCTGGGCGCCGATGGCCCGCCCGATGCTGACGGTGGTGCCCATGGCCAGTCCCACGATCATGACGGTGATCATGTGCATGACCTGGCTGCCCACCGAGACGGCGGTGGTGGAGGCTGCGCCCTCATACTGGCCGATGATGAACAGGTCGGCCATGCCGTAGAGCAGCTGCAGAAAATAGGATAAAAGATAGGGCAGCGAAAAGTACAGCACATTGCGCAGTACGCTGCCGGTGGTAAGATTTTTTTCCATGTGCAAAAGCCCCGGCTCCGTCCGCAAAGTGGGCACAAGTGGTTTGGTGCCCGGCGGAACCTGCGGCAACATTCTCCCTCCGTACCTTCTATAATACCGCAGCAAACCCGGTGTGCGTCAATCATTTTTTGAAAAAATTCAAAGTTTTACCTAAAATTCCTTTTTGCAGGGGAGGATTTTGAGCGGGTCGGTTTACTTTTGGGGACGCAAGCGGTATAATACCGATATCTATTTGTTGGAAAGGAATAACACTTTGGAACGTAAGCAACTCGCGCCCGGTGTCTTCATCACGACGCTGGACGCTTCAAAATTCAATCGCTGCCGCATCACCATCCATCTGCGCTTTCCGGCGCGGCGGGAGTCCGCCACCGATGCCGCCGTGCTGGCCCTGGTGCTGGAGCGCGGCTATGCGGCCTGCCCGGATATGACGGCACTGTCCCGCCGGCTGGCCGAACTGTACGGTGCCGATTTGGGGGTGGATCTCTCCAACGCCGGGACGGACCGCATTCTCTCGGCGGATATCTGCGGCATCCAGGACCGCTACGCCCTGAACGGGGAGAACCTGACGGACGCCTATGCCGACATTGTCTTCGGCACGATCTTCGACCCCTACCTGGTGGACGGTGTCTTTGACGCCGAGGCCGTGCGCATCGAGACGGAGACCCAGGCCCGGCGGCTGGAAGCGGAGTTCAACTCCAAGCGGCTCTACTGCGTGCGCCAGGCGCGGCGCAAATTCTTCGGGGATTCCCCGGCGGGCATCGAGCTGGGCGGCTATCCCGGGGAACTGGTCCATGTGACGCCCGCCAGCCTGAAGGCGGAGTATGACCGGATTCTCTCCAGCGCCACCATCGATGTCATGGTACAGGGGGCGAACGAGGCCCGGGTGGCGGATCTTCTTCTGCAGAAGCTGCAGCACCTTGCCCGGCAGCCCCAGCCCTTTGCGGCGCCCATGGGGATGCCCGCCGCGCCGGTGCAGCATTACCGGGAGGAGATCCCCGGCCTGACCCAGGCCAAACTCTGCATGCTGTTCACGGCGGGGGACAACCCCAACCCGCCCAGTGTCAGCATCCTGCGGGTGGCCATGAGCGTGCTGGGCGGTTCCGCCACCAGCCGGCTGTTCCGCAACGTGCGGGAAAAGCAGTCGCTGTGCTATTACTGCGGTTCGGCGGCCCAGCGGGCCACCGGCGTGATGATGATCGATTCCGGCGTGGAACCGGGCCGGGAGGAGCAGGCCGAAGCGGCCATTCTGGCCGAGTGGGAGGCCCTCAAGAACGGCCCCATCACCCAGGAAGAGGTGGACGACTGCCGCCGCAGTCTGCTCTCCGGCATGGACGCGCTGGGGGACAGTCTGGCCGCGCTGGAAGGCTGGTACTACGGCCAGATCACCCGGGACGAGCCGCTCTACCCGCCGGAATACGGCAAGGTGCTCACCAGCGCTGTGTCGCTGGACGAGGTGCGCCAGGCCCTGCAGGGTTACAGCTATTCGGTCTGCTATGCCGTCACGGCCAAACCCGGCACCCAGGGGAAAGGAGGCGCCGAAGATGTCCAATAACGAACGATTCGCCGCCGCCCAGGCCCGGGCCGCCGCGGCCGTCAGCTGCGAGAAGGTGGTGCTGCCCAGCGGCCTGACGGTGCTCTGCCGCACCATGCCGGGCTACAGCAGCGTGCATGCCATCTATGCCACCGCCTTCGGCTCCATCCACCGCCAGTTCACGCTGGACGGCAAACCGGTGTCCCTGCCGGCCGGCACGGCCCATTTCCTGGAACACAAAATGTGCGAAACGCCCCAGGGCGATTCCTTCAGCTTCTATGCCAAGACCGGCGCTTCGGCCAATGCCTTCACCAGCTATGACCGCACCTGCTATATCTTCTCGGCCACCCAGAAAATCGAGGAAAATCTGGACATTCTGCTGGGCCTGGTGGGCAAACCCTGGTTCACCAAGGAGACCATCGCCAAGGAGCAGGGCATCATCGGCCAGGAGATCAAGATGTACGACGACAGCCCCGACTGGCGGCTGCTCAACGCCCTCTTCCGCTGCCTGTACACCGACCACCCCCTGCGGGACGACATCGCCGGCACGGTGGACAGCATCGCCACGCTGACGCCCCAGATGCTCTACAGCTGCACCAAAGCCTTTTATGCGCCCTCCAACATGGTGCTGTCGGTGGCGGGCAAGATCACGCTGGACCAGGCGGTGGAAGCCTGCAAGCGCAACGGTCTCTACCGGGCCCGTGCGGCGCACCAGGTGGAATGGGAGATCCCGGCGGAAACGGGCCCCATTCCCTGCAAGGAGGCGCATTTCACCATGCCGGTGAACAAGCCCTGCTTCGGCGTGGCCTACCGGGAGCCGCCGCTGGCCCACGGGGACCTGAAGCGGGAACTGCTGCTGGACATGCTGGGCGATCTGGTGGCGGGCGGTCTGACAAACCTGTACCGGAAACTGTACGATGAAGCCCTGGTCAACCCGGAGTTTTCCGGCGACTTCCTGGCAGTGCAGGGGGCCTGCGCGGTAGCTTTCACCGGGGAGAGCGAAGAACCCCGGAAGGTGACCGAGATGCTCCAGGCGGAGATCGAGCGGATGCGCACCGAGGGCATCGACCCGGAGCTGTTCCTGCTGGTGAAAAACCAGATGTACGGCGAACTGCTGGGCGACGTGGAGACGGTGGATGATGCCGCCGAGGAAGCGGCCGCCGCCTGCCTGAAGGGCCGCACGCTGGCCGATGAGATCGCGGCGCTGGCGGAGCTGACGGTGGAGGATGCCAATGCGCTGATGCAGACGGCGCTGCGGGAGGAAAACCGCGCCTACGTGCAGATCGACCCGCAGTAATATAATAGAAGAAATCGAGGAAGTATTATGGTCTACCATGTTCAATTCCCGGGACTGGGCCTGTCGTTTACCATCAACCGGGTGGCCCTGTCCATCGGCGGATTCAATATCTATTGGTACGGCGTTATCATTGCGGTGGGCATGCTGCTGGCGCTGTTGTATGCGTTCCGCAACGCCCCGGACTTCGGCATTGACTCCGACCGTCTGGTGGATGTTGTGGCCATCGGTACCGTGATGGCCATTGTCTGTGCGCGCATCTACTATGTGGCCATGGCGCCCTTCCAGTATCACAGCCTCTGGGAGATGGTGGACATCCGCCTGGGCGGCATTGCCATTTACGGCGCGGTGATCGGCGCCTTTGTCTTCGGCGGTCTGGCCGCCAAATGGCGCAAGGTGCCGCTGCTGCCGCTGTTCGATCTGGTGGCGCTGGGCTTCCTCATCGGGCAGGGCATCGGCCGCTGGGGCAACTTTGTGAACCAGGAAGCCTTCGGCACCAACACCACGCTGCCCTGGGGCATGTACAGCGAGGGCACCAAGGCCTACCTGCAGTCGGTGCAGGTCACGCTGCCGGCCGGCGTGACGGTGGACCCCAGCATGCCGGTGCATCCCACCTTCCTGTATGAGAGCATCTGGTGCCTGGTGGGCTTTGTGGCGCTGGCGCTGTATGTCAAGCACCGCAAGTTCCACGGTCAGCTTTTCCTGCTGTACGCCATCTGGTACGGCCTGGGCCGCGGCTGGATCGAGGGCCTGCGCACCGACTCGCTGCTGATCGGCGGTACCGGCCTGCGGGCCAGCCAGCTGGTGGCCTACATCTCGGCATTGGCGGCCTTCTGCCTGCTGCTGGCGGGGATGCGCCGCGCCCGGGGCAAGACGCTCCAGGTAACGCTGGCCGTGCGTGACATTCAAAAGGAGGCCAAAGCGGGCAACCGCTTTGCGCCCGACACGCTGCCGGCCAATGCCTCCCATGCAGAGTTTGTGGCGGCCACCGATGCCATGAACGCCCGTCTGGCGGGACTGGACCTGGATGCCCCCGACATTGAGGAACTGGAAGATCCCGAACCGGAACCGGCCGGGGAAGCCCCCGCGCCGGCGCCGGACGAGATAGATCAATCTGCGGCCGAAGCGGAGGCGGCACAGCCTGCCGAAGGGGAGGACGCACAGCAGGAGGGAAAGTAAATGAGTGCAAAGATCATCGACGGCAAGGCGCTGGCGGCCCAGGTCAAGCAGGAGGCTGCCCAGCAGGTGGAGGAACTGAAGGCGCAGGGCGTGACCCCCTGCCTGGCGGTTATTCTGGTGGGGGAGGACCCCGCCAGCCAGGTGTATGTGCGGGGCAAGATCAATGACTGTGCCCAGTGCGGCATGGAGAGCCGGAACATCCGTCTGCCGGAGACCACCACCCAGAAGGAGCTGCTGGCCCAGGTCAGCGCCCTGGCACAGGACCCCGCCGTGCACGGCATCCTCGTACAGCTGCCGCTGCCGGCACAGATCGACGAGAAGGCGGTCATCGACGCCATCCCGCCCGAGAAGGACGTGGACGGCTTCTCCCCGGTGAATGTGGGCCGTATGCAGATCGGGGAACCCTGCTATCTGCCCTGCACGCCTGCGGGCTGCATCCGTATGATTGAGTCCACCGGCACCGACATCACCGGCAAGCACGCCGTGGTGATCGGCCGGTCCAACATTGTGGGCAAGCCGGCGGCCATGCTGCTGCTGGCGAAAAACGCCACCGTGACCATCTGCCATTCCAGGACGCAGAACCTCAAGGAAATCTGTGCCTCCGCCGACATTCTGGTGGCGGCGGTGGGCCGCGAGGGCTTTGTCACCGGGGATATGGTCAAGCCTGGCGCGGTGGTCATCGATGTGGGCATCAACCGCGGCGCCGACGGCAAACTGCACGGGGATGTGGACTTTGCGGCGGCCTGCGAGAAGGCTTCCTGGATCACGCCGGTGCCCGGCGGGGTGGGTCCCATGACCCGCGCCATGCTCATGCTCAACACGGTGGAGGCAGCCCGCCGCACGCTGAAGAAATAAAATACGCTGCATCGGTCTTGTTCTGATGAAAATGTCTTGACAAGCCGCACAATCTATGGTATAGTTTTAAGGCCGCTTGGTATGGGCCCGAAAAGTGTGTGGTTTTGCCGCAACGCCCTACTGTCCAGCGAGACTTGTTGAAAGAGGTTATCCGAATGTACGCAGTTATCAAGACCGGTGGCAAGCAGTACAGCGTCAAGGTTGGCGACGTGGTTTACGTCGAGAAGCTCAACGCTGAGGCTGACAGCGAAGTCACCTTCGATCAGGTCCTGGCCGTTGGCGAGGAGGGCGCTGTCAAGGTTGGCGCTCCCGTTGTTGAGGGCGCTTCCGTCACTGCCAAGGTCGTCAAGAACGGCAAGGGCAAGAAGCTCAACATCATCACCTACCGTCCCAAGAAGGGCAGCATGGTCCGCAAGGGTCATCGTCAGCCCTACACCAAGGTGGAAATCACCGCGATTAACGGCTAAGGAGGTACAGCACAATGGCACATAAAAAAGGCGTAGGTTCTACCAAGAACGGCCGTGATTCCGAGTCCAAGCGCCTCGGCGTCAAGCGCGGCGACGGTCAGTTCGTTCTGGCCGGCAACATTCTGGTCCGCCAGCGCGGCACCCACATCCATCCGGGTGAGGGCGTCGGCATTGGCAGCGACGACACGCTGTTTGCCCTCGTGGATGGCCGCGTTCACTTCGAGCGCATGGGCCGCGACCGCAAGCGCTGCACGGTCAAGCAGTAAAAAAACCAGACGGGCGGGCCGGCATGGCCTGCCCGATTTTTATTCTAGACGGTGCCCTGCACCGCGCGAGGTACACTAATGGCAACCAGCAATTTTATTGATACCGCAACCATCTGGCTGCACGCCGGCAAGGGCGGCGACGGCGCCGTGACCTTCCACCGGGAGAAATTCGTGGCGGCGGGCGGTCCCGACGGCGGCGACGGCGGCCGCGGCGGCGACATCATCTTTGTGGCCGACGACAACCTTTCCACCCTGATGGACTTCCGCTACAAGCGCAAGTACACGGCGGCGGACGGGGAGAACGGCCGTGCCAAGCGGCAGAGTGGCGCAGACGCCGACGATCTTGTGATCAGGGTGCCCCGGGGCACCGTGCTCAAGGAGGCGGAGACCGGCCTGGTCATTGCCGATCTGTCCGGCTCCGACCCGGTGGTGGTGGCCAAGGGCGGCCGCGGCGGCTGGGGCAACTCCCACTTTGCCACCCCCACCCGTCAGATTCCCAAGTTTGCCAAGCCCGGCCTGCCGGGGGAGGACCTGCACGTCCAGCTGGAACTGAAGGTCATCGCCGATGTGGGCCTGATCGGCTTCCCCAACGTGGGCAAATCCACCCTTATCAGCATCATCTCGGCGGCCAAGCCCAAGATCGCCAACTATCACTTCACCACGCTGACCCCCGTGCTGGGCGTGGTGCGGGTGGGTCCGGAACAGAGCTTTGTCTGCGCCGATATCCCCGGTCTCATTGAGGGCGCCGCCGAAGGCGTGGGCCTGGGCCATGATTTCCTGCGCCATGTGGAGCGCTGCCGGCTGCTGCTGCACGTGGTGGATGTGTCCGGCTGCGAGGGGCGCGACCCCAAGGCGGACTTTGAGCAGATCAACCATGAGCTGGCGGGCTTCAGCGCCGAGCTGGCCCAGCGTCCCCAGATCGTGCTGGGCAACAAGTGCGACATCGCCACCCCGGAACAGGTGGAGGAGTTCAAAAACTATATTGAAGGGAAGGGCCTGACCTTCCTGCCCATCTCGGCAGCCACCCGCCAGGGGGTGGACGGCCTGCCGGCGCTGGTCTACAACCGGCTCAAGGACCTGCCGCCCATCAAGGTGTACGCGCCGGAATACAAGCGTCCCGACAAGAGCCTGGAGCCCACCCGGCCCTTTACCGTCACCCGCACCGGCGAGCACGAGTTCACCATCGATGCCCCCTGGCTGGAGCGCATTCTGGCCGGCACCAACGTGGAGGACTACGAGAGCCTGCAGTATTTCCAGACCCAGCTGGGCGATTCCGGCATTCTGGACAAGCTGGTGGCGGAGGGCGTCGAGGAGGACGACACCATCAAGATCGGCGAATACGAGTTTGATTATCTGTATTGAGTATGCTGTTTGAGACAAAACCCGAAGTGGATATTCATGAGATGTCCCCGCTGGCGCTGGCCTTTGTGGGGGACGCGGTGCTGGAACTGCTGGTGCGCGCCAAACTGGTGGGCACCACCCGGCTGCAGCCCAACCGCCTGCACACCGTGGCCACCAATTATGTGAGCGCCCACGCCCAGAGCCGGGAACTGGAAATCCTGGAACCGCTGCTCAGCGAAGCGGAAGCCAGCGTGCTGCGCCGGGGCAAGAACGCCAGCAAAGCCAGCGTGGCCAAACATGCCACCGTGCAGGAGTACCGGGCCTCCACCGGCTTTGAGTGCCTGCTGGGCTGGCTTTATCTGCAGGGGCGCACCGACCGCGTCCAGGAATTGTTTGATGCCCTCTGGACAGGGTATCAGCCGCAATAAAAAGGCCCCGGCCCCTTTGCGGGGGCCGGAGCCTTTTCTGCACCGTATCAGCGGTGCACCGGAAAATCACTTGCAGTTCTTGCTCTCGGTCGCGCTGGTGGTGCGGTTGGTGCTGCGCTGCTGGGTACCGTTGGTGGTCTTTTTCTGGGTGCCATTGGTGGTGTTGGTGGTGCGGTTGGTCGTGTTGTTCGTCTGATTCTTTGCCATGAGAGGTTACTCCTTTCGCAAGTAAAAAACGATCTTGCGGTTTTGTGGCCGCACTGGTAGTTTGCCCGGTCATGGCCTGTTTATGCAAGGGAGGATACAAGATGGAATTCCCCGCCGACTTTGCCGCGCGGGAGCGTGCCCTGCTGGGGGAGCGCTTCGAGGAACTCTACCGCTATGCCACGCCGGAACCGGCCCGGGGCATCACCGTCAACACGCTGCGCTGCACGCCGGACTGGCTCAAAGACCATGCGGATTTTGCCGTGGAAGCGTCGCCGTTCTGTCCTGCGGCCTTCACCACCGAAGCCGGATGGCGTCCCGGGCGTCATCCCTGGCACCATGCCGGGGTGTTCTACGCCCAGGAACCCAGCGCCAGCGCCCCGGCGGCGCTGCTGGATGTGCAGCCCGGCATGCGGGTGGCGGACCTGTGCGCCGCACCGGGGGGCAAGACCAGCCAGCTGGCGGCGGCGCTGCAGGGTCAGGGCCTTCTGGTGGCCAACGAGTATGTGGCGGCGCGGGCCGAAGTGCTGCGCCAGAACCTGGAGCGGATGGGGGTGACCAACGCCCTCATCACCAACGAGGACACCGCCCGCCTGGCCGCCGCCTGGCCCGGCCGGTTTGACCGGGTGCTGGTGGACGCGCCCTGTTCCGGGGAAGGCATGTTCCGCAAGGAGGCAGTGGCCGCCACCCAGCATAATGAAGCGCTGGTGGAGCACTGTGCCGCACTGGGCGCCGAGATCCTGGAGAACGCGGCGGCGCTGCTGGCGCCGGGGGGCATCCTCGTCTACTCCACCTGCACCTTTGCCCCCCAGGAGGATGAGGGGCAGATGGCGGCCTTCCTGGCCCGCCATCCCGAGTTTTCCCTCTGTGACCTGTCGGGGTGCGGTTTCGGCCGCCCCGGGGAGGCCAACCGTGCCCCCGAGGGCTTTGACGCCCGGCGGTGCCGCCGCATCTGGCCGGCGGACGGCGGGGAGGGGCATTTCATGGCCAAACTGCAGAAATCCCCGGCGGCGGAACCGGCCGCCCCGGGCCGCGGCAAGCCGCCGCGGGCTCCGAAAGTGCCGTCCGAATGGACGGATTTTGCCCGGACCTACTTCCCGGAACTGGCACAGCGGCCGGTGACGACGGCAGGGGACTGGCTGCTGCTGCCGCCCGCGGGCGGCGAGGAACTGCCGCTGGGCAAGCTGCGGCTGGTCCGCGGCGGTGTGCTGGCAGGCAGTGTGGTCAAAAAGCGGTTCCAGCCCGCCCATGCGCTTTTCATGGCCTATGGAGCCCGATGCACCAACCGGGAAAACCTGACCCGGGAGGATCCCCGCACCGAGGCCTGGCTGCGTGGCGAGGAGATCGAGGCCCGCGACGCAGACAGCGGATGGTGCGCGGTCTGCGTGGACGGCTTCCCGCTGGGAGCGGGGAAGGTCAGCGGTGGCCGCATCAAGAACCACTATCCCAAGGGATTGAGAAATCTTCGGTAATACGAATAAAAAATGAGGACCGCGCCCGGGCAGCCGGAAAGGCTGTGACGGCGCGGTTCTGTCTTGTTGCATGAAAAAGTGTGGAGAAAGTTCCCACAATTTTCACGGTTTTATACGGGGGCAAACCCTTGACCGAACCTGCACAGCATGGTATCCTTATAAATGTATGACTGTAACCATAACCCGGACGTAGCAAGTCAACAGGAGTTCATCAATGATCGATTTTGAGCATGTTTCCAAGACCTACGAGACCCACAATGACGAGAATGTGGCCCTCGAGGATATCAATATTCACATCGATGAAGGCGAGTTTGTCTTCATTCTGGGCCACTCCGGTGCAGGCAAATCCACCTTCCTGAAGCTGATCCAGATGGAGGAGAAGCCCACCGAGGGCAAGGTCTTCATCAACGGACAGGACCTGACCAGGATCAAGCGGCGCAAGGTGCCCTACCTGCGCCGTCAGATGGGTGTGGTGTTCCAGGACTTCCGCCTGATCCCCACCATGACGGTCTACGAGAATGTGGCCTTTGCCATGCGGGTGACCAACATCTCCACCAAGAAGATCAAGGCCCGCGTGCCCTTTGCCCTGTCGCTGGTGGGCCTGGAGGACAAGATGGACCGCCTGCCCGATGAGCTTTCCGGCGGCGAGCAGCAGCGTGTGGCGGTGGCCCGCGCCCTGGCCCACGGCCCCAAGATCATCATCGCGGACGAGCCCACCGGCAACATCGACCCGGAAATGTCGCTGGATATCATGCAGCTGTTTGAGGCCATCAACAAGGTCAACATCACGGTGGTGGTCGTTACCCACGAGCACGAGCTGGTCCACAAGCTGGCGGCCAAATACAACAATCGCGTCATCACACTGGCGGACGGTATGGTGGCATCCGATACCGCCCACCCGGAGGTGGCGCGTCGCTATGCCGCCAAGGTGGCAGCCCGCAGCCGCGAGGAATACGACGACGAATAACCCATAACAGAACCAAGAGGGGAACAACATGCGTTTTTCCAGTTTTACATACCTGGTCGGTCAGGGCCTGCACAATCTGCGGGCCAACCGGCTGATGACCTTTGCCTCGATGGGCGTGCTGACGGTCTGCATGCTGCTGATCGGTGCGGCGTATCTGCTGGGCGTCAACATTGACGCCATGGTGGCCTACATCGGCGACCAGAACGAGACCGTCGTCTACATGAACCTGGACGCCACCGAGGACCAGATCGCCGCAGCGGATTCCGCCATCCGCAGCACCGAGCATGTGGTGGGGGTTACCTACGTATCGCCCCAGGAAGTGCTTTCCATCTACAGCGATATGCTGTCCGACTACATCGACCTGCAGTCCGCCTTTGCCAATGACAACCCGTTCTATCCCAACTACCGGGTGGTGGTGGACAGCCCCGACAACATCCCCGCCGTGAAGCAGCAGCTGGAACAGATCGACGGCGTCTACCGCGTCAATGCGCCGCTGGATCTGTCCAACATCTTCGTGTCGCTGCAGCGCACCATCAGTTACGCCTGCTACGTGGTGGTGGGCGTGCTGGCCATCGTCAGCATTGTGGTCATCAACAACACCATCAAAATCACGGTCTTCAACCGCCGCAAGGAGATCGGCATCATGAAGCTGGTGGGCGCCACCAACGGCTTCATCCGGTTCCCCTTCTTTGTGGAGGGTGTCACCTCCGGCCTGATCGCGGCGGCCATCGCCTCCGGCGTGGTGTGCGGCGCCTACTACGCGCTCTGCCGCTGGTACGCCGAGAATCCCAGCACCCTTTCCCAGATGTTCGGCGGCCAGCTGGTGCCCCTCACCGATGTGTGGTATTACATTGTGGGCGGCTTCGCGCTGCTGGGTTTTGTGCTGTGCGGCATCGGTACGGCCACCAGTATCCGTAAACATCTGAATGTGTGAGCAAACAGGACGGAACGAACCATGAAGAGAATTTCACCGCTGATCAAACGCGCCGTGTCCATGACGTTGGCGGTGGCGATGGTTGTGAGCATAACGGTCTCCACCAACACCATGACACTGGCGGACGATAAAAAATCCGAACTGCAGGCGCAGAAAGACGCCGCCCAGCAGGAACTGGAGGAAATCCAGCAAAAAATCAAGGACAACCAGGCCAAAAAAGCCAACGCCGAGGACCTGAAGGAGCAGTACCAGCAGCAGACCGAGGTCATCACCACCCAGATCGGCCTGCTGCAGAAGTCCATTGCCCAGGTTGAGGAGGACATCAACAACAAGCAGCTGGAAATCGACGAGAAGCAGGCGGAAGTGGATGTCAAGCAGGCCGAATACGATGAGCGCTGGGCCGGTTTCAAGGAGCGCCTGGGCGCCATGCAGATGCTCAACGACGGCGGCTCCATCGCGCTGCTTTCCAGCGCCAACAACCTCTATCAGCTGCTGACTTTCGCCGAATCCCTGGAGCAGATCTCCAGCAAGGATAAGGAGATCTGCCAGCAGATCGAAACCCAGCGCCAGGAGCTGGAAAACCAGCGCACCGAACTGGAGAATGCCAAGGCGGAGCTGGAAGCCAACCAGGCCGACCTGGAAGACCAGAACAGCCAGCTGGACAGCAAGAAGTCCGAACTGCAGACCAGTATCCAGCAGCAGGACCAGACCATCTCGGATGCGGAGGCAAAAGAAGAGGCGCTGAAGGTCGAGGAGGAGCAGGCCCGGAAAAATCTGGATGAGGCCGCCGCCCAGCTGGATGCCTACCTGAATGCGCAGGTCAACAAGTACAGCAGTGCGGCGCTGACCTGCTCGCTGAGCTTCGGCCCGGCCCTGCCTTCCTACAAGTACATCTCCTGCGTGTTCGGCACCGGCGGTCACCGCGGCACCGACTTCGCGGCCCCCGGCGGCACCGAAATTTATGCCATTGCAGATGGCATCGTCACCGACGCCACCTATCATTACAGCTGGGGCAACTACGTGCAGATCTACCACGGCAAGGACGACCAGGGCAACACCTACTCCACGCTCTACGCCCATATGATCAGCACTCCCATCGTCAGCGCCGGGCAGAGTGTCACCAAAGGCCAGGTCATCGGTTATGTGGGCTCTACCGGCTATTCTACCGGCAACCACCTGCATCTGGAAATGAAGATCAACGGCGTGCTGACCAACGTCGTCAACTGGATCCCGCACTAGTCGCGGAGGAGGGAGCTATCCATGAAACCGCAGAAGCATAAAACGGCTGTGCGCATTTTCTGTCTTGTGTTCGCAGCCATGATGGTGTTGAGTCTGTTCAGCACCATTCTGTTCTCGTTGTCCTACGCCGCCTGAGGCGGTCACCAAACAGTAAGGAGCCGTCTGACCCATGAGTAAAAAAATCAGTCTGGGCGTTGCTGCCACCATTGCGCTGATCGCAATGGCGGTGACCTTTTCGCTTACGATGGTCATTTCGATGAATATGTTCAACTCTACCGTGTCCAGCGTCAAGAACAAGGAACGGCAGTACAACAAACTCTCGGAGATCGACCGCTTTGTGCGCGCCAATGAGTATTTTACCATCAATGAGGATACCCTCAACGATACGATTGCCGCCGGATATATGCTGGGCATCAACGACAAGTATGCCCGCTATTACAGCGCCAAGGCCTACAGCGAGATGCAGGGTGTGGCTTCCGGCAAGCTGACCGGCATCGGCGTGGCGGTGGTCAACGATGCCTCCTCGGGCTACGCGCGGATCATCCGTGTCTATGACGGCTCTCCGGCCAGCGAGCAGGGCCTGGAAGTGCGCGGCTTCATCACAGCCATCAACGGCACTTCCACCAAGACGATGGGGGATACCGCCACCATCACATCGGCGCTGCTGGGGGAGGAAGGCACCACCACCACGATTACCTACCTGACGCCGGACCGCCAGGAGCAGACGCTGGACCTGGTGCACACCAACTACAATACGCCCACCCTTTCCTACCAGCTGACGGCCGGCACCTGCGGGTATATCCGTATGGACTCCTTCGGAACCGGCACCGCCACCGAATTCAAGACGGCGGTGGACAGCCTGAAGGAGCAGGGCGCCACCTGCTATGTGTTTGACCTGCGGGACAATGCCGGCGAAAACCTCAACGCCGCGCTGGTGTCGGCGGATTACTGCGTCCCCTCGGGCCTGATTGCCCAGCAGGAAAACAAGGATGGCACCACCACCGATCTTCGCATCTCTGACGAAAACGAGGTGTCGTTGCCCATGGTCTGCCTGGTGAACGGCAGCACGGCAGGCGGTGCGGAACTGTTTGCCAATGCCCTGCGCAAGATGGGCGGGGCCACCCTGGTGGGTACCACCACCATGGGCAAGGGCGTCGTCATGAGCGATGCGCAGAGCTTCTCGGACGGTTCGGCGGCCTACATCACGGTGGGTCTGCTGCTGGACAATGAAGGCCAGACCTGGAATGACACCGGTCTAACCCCCGACGTGGATGCCGCGCTGAGCGCCGACCAGCAGAGCGCCTACTATGACTTCACCATCGAGAATGACCCGCAGATCAGCAAAGCGGTCAATGCCGCCATGTCGCTGGCGGGGCAGAACTGATCAGGGAAAGGAAGAATACTGTGCCCAATCTGACCGACCTTTCCACCATCCGCGACCTGTGTGCGCGGTATGATTTCACCCTCTCCAAGGGGTTCGGCCAAAACTTCATCATCAATCCGGGCATCTGCCCCCGTATTGCGGAGGCGGCGGAGATCGGCCCCGGCTGGGGCGTGCTGGAGATCGGCCCCGGCATCGGGGTACTCACCGAACAGCTCTGCAAGCGCGCTGACAAGGTGGTTTCGGTGGAGGTGGACAAGCGCCTCCCGCCGCTGCTGGCGGAAACGATGGCCGGGTACGACAATTTCAAGCTGGTGCTGCAGGATGTGCTCAAGGTGGACCTGAAGGCGCTGCTGGCGGAGGAGTTCGGCGACAAGCCGGTGGCGGTCTGTGCTAATCTGCCCTATTACATCACCAGCCCCATTCTGATGCGCCTTCTGGAGGAAAAACTCCCCATCCGGAACATTACTGTCATGGTGCAAAGGGAGGCTGCACAGCGCCTCTGCGCCGCCCCTGGCACCCGGGAGGCCGGCGCCATCAGCTACGCGGTGGCCTATTATGCCCAGCCCAAAATGCTCTTTACGGTGCAGCCGGGCAGTTTCTATCCGGCGCCCAGCGTGACCAGTGCGGTTATCCGGCTGGATGTGCGGCAAGAGCCGCCGGTGGAACTGCCGGAAGGGCAGGAGAGTGCCTACTTTGCGCTGATCCGCGCGGCCTTCTCCCAGCGGCGCAAGACGGCGGCCAATGCCATCGCCAACGGTCTCAAACTTCCCAAAGCCCAGGTATTGGCCGCCTTGCAGAAGGCAGGCATGGACAAGCGCGCCCGCCCCGAACAGCTGACGCTGCAGGACTATGCGGCGCTGCTGACGGCGCTCCATGAGGATTGACAACGCCACTCCGAATGTGCTATACTAACTAAGTTCCGCTAGCATAGCACAATTGGCAGTGCAGCTGATTTGTAATCAGCAGGTTGCAGGTTCGATTCCTGTTGCTAGCTCCAAACAGCAAAGCACCGCGGCCCGTCAGGGCCGCGGTGCTTTTTTATTGTTTTTTCGCGGTTACAGCAGATCCACACCAGCGTCACGGCAGGCGTTCACCGTATCCGCATCCCACAGGCTGACCTGAACCTCGCCCACATGTACTTTCCCCAACAGGAGCATGCACAGCCGGCTCTGGCCGATGCCGCCGCCCATGGTCAGCGGCAGGGTGCCGTCCAGCAGCAGCTTGTGGAAGGGCAGTTCCGCCCGCTGGGGGCAACCCGCCAGGTCCAGCTGGCGGCGCAGGGCGTCGGCGTCCACCCGGATGCCCATGCTGGAAAGTTCCAGCGCACAGCCCAGCGGCTTGTGCCAGAACAGAATATCGCAGTTCAGCGTCCAGTCGTCGTAGTCGGGGGCGCGTCCATCGTGGGGCTTGCCGCTTTTCAGCTTGCCGCCGATCTGCTGGATGCAGATGGTCCCGTGCTTTTCGGCAAAGGCGTTTTCCCGCTGTTTGGGGGTAAGGTCGGGGTAGAGATCCTCCAACTCCTGGGTGGTGATGAAGGTCACTTCCCGGGTCAGGTGAATCTTTTTCAGGGCAGGGAACTTCCAGCGCAGTTCATCGGAGGTGGCGCACACGGCGTCCACGATGTCCCGAACGGTGTCCTGCAGGAAGGCGGCGGTGCGCTGGCGGGCGGTGATCACCCGCTCCCAGTCCCACTGGTCCACATAAATGCTGTGCAGGTTGTCCAGTTCCTCATCCCGGCGCACGGCGTTCATGTCGGTTACCAGGCCCTGGCCGGGGCGGAACCCGTACTTGTACAGGGCATAGCGCTTCCATTTGGCAAGGCTGTGCACAATCTCGGCCTGCTCGTCCAGGCAGGGTACGTCAAAGGCCACAGGCCGCTCCACACCGTTGAGGTCATCGTTGAGGCCGCTGCCGTGCAGCACGAACAGCGGTGCCGTGACCCGTTTCAGGTGCAGTGCCAGACAAAGTTTTTCCTGAAAGATTGTCTTGATCAGGCCGATGGCCTTCTGGGTGTCGTACAACCCCAGAAGGCTTTTGTAGTTTTCGGGAATCTGGACAGAACTCATAGTATTCTCCTTCTTATTCTTACAAAACAGGGAAAGCGGTCAGGCTTTGGCAAACTGGCTCTCATACAGCTGGGCATAGAACCCGCCCTTGGCCAGCAGGTCCTCGTGGGTGCCGCGCTCGATGATGTTGCCGGCCTTCATGACGAGAATCTGGTCGGCATTCTTGATGGTGGAAAGACGATGCGCCACAATGAAGCTGGTGCGGCCCTTCATCAGTTCCTCAAAGGCATCCTGCACAAGCACTTCGGTGCGGGTGTCGATGCTGGAAGTGGCTTCGTCCAGGATCAGGATGGGGGGACGCCGCAGCATGACCCGGGCGATGCAGAGCAGCTGCCGCTGTCCCTGGCTGATGTTGCCGCCATCCTCGGCCACCACCGTATCATAGCCATTGGGCAGCCGGCAGATAAAGCTGTGGGCACGGGCCCGTTTGGCGGCCTCCACGATCTCCTCCCGGGTGGCGTCGGGTTTTCCGTAGGCAATGTTCTCGGCGATGGTGCCGGATTTCAACCAGGTTTCCTGCAGCACCATGCCCAGGTTGGCGCGCAGACTGTCCCGGGTGACGGTGTCAATGGGATGACCGTCCACCTTCAGGCAGCCGCCGTTGATCTCGTAGAACCGCATGAGCAGATTCACCAGTGTGGTTTTGCCGCAGCCGGTGGGGCCCACCAGAGCGATGCGCTGTCCGGGCCAGACCCGCAGGTTCATGTCCTCGATCAGCGGCACGTCGGGGGTGTAGCGGAATTTCACGTGCTCGAATTCCACACTGCCGGCGCCCGCAGGCAGCACGACGGCATCGGGGGCATCGGGCTGGATGGGCGTTTCGTCGATGAGGTCAAAGACCCGCTGGGCGCAGGCCAGGGCGTTCTGCAGTTCGGTCATGACATCAGAGATGTCGTTGAAAGGCTTGGTGTACTGGTTGGCGTAGTTCAGGAATACCGTGAGCTCGCCCACCGTGATGGTGCCGGCGATGGCGGCGAAAGCGCCCAGCACGCCCACGGCGGCATACACCAGAGAGTTGACGAACCGGGTGCAGGGGTTGGTGAGGGAAGAGAAGAAGACGGCACGCACGCCGCATTTCTGCAGGTCCCGGTTGATCCGGTCAAAGCGTGCTTCGGCGCGGCTCTCGTAGCCGAAGGCGCGCACCAGGTGTTCGTTGCCCACCAGTTCCTCCACCAGGCTGGTCATCTCGGCGCGGGTTTCGCTCTGGACCTTGAACATGGAGTAGGTGTGGGTGGCGATAAAGCGCGCCACAAAGATGGACAGCGGCGTCAGTGCCACCACCACCAGGGCGATGCGCCAGTCGATGGAGATCATGACGCCCAGGGTGCCCAGGATGGTCAGCACGCCGGTGAACAGCTGGGTAAAGCCCATGAGCAGGCCGTCACTGAACTGTTCCACGTCGGTGGTGATCCGGCTGATGGCGTCGCCGGGGCGGTGGGCGTCCATGTATTTCAGCGGCAGGATCTCCATCTGCCGGAAAGCCCGGATGCGCATGTCCCGCACCACCTGGAAGGTGATGCGGTTGTTGACCACGTTCATCAGCCACTGGGCCACGGCGGTGCAGAGGATGGTGGCGGCGATGGCTACAGCCAGTTTGGCCAGCCCTGCAAAATCCACCTGGCCGGGACCCACGATCAGGTCCACTGCCTTGCCGGAGAGAACCGGCGCCAGCAGGGTGGTAAAGACGGTGACGGCGGCCAGGGTCAGCGTAAGGGCCACCAGCCCGGCGTAGGGGCGGATGAGTTTCAGAACCCGGCGGACGGTGGAACCATTGTGTTTGATCTGTTCGCTCATAACGTCTTGCCCACCTCCTCCTTGCTCAACTGGCTCAGGCAGATTTCCCGGTATACCGGACAGCTTTTCAGCAGCTCGGCATGGGGGGCGTCGCCGGTCAGCACACCGTCGTCCAGCACCAGAATGTGGTCAGCGCGCTGCACGCTGGCCGCCCGCTGGGATACAATAAAGACCGTCATGCCCTGGGTCTTTTCTTTCAGGGCCTTGCGCAGGGCGGCGTCGGTGGCGAAATCCAGCGCCGAGGCACTGTCGTCCAGAATCAGGATCCTGGGCCGGGAGACCAGGGCGCGGGCGATCGTCAGGCGCTGACGCTGCCCGCCCGAGAAATTGCGTCCGGCGGTTTCCACCGGTGCCTCCAGCATGCCGGGCTTACCGCGCACAAAATCGGCGGCCTGGGCGATTTCCAGGGCGGCCCAGATCTCCTCGTCGGTGGCCTCGGGGGCAGCCCAGCGCATGTTGTCCCGGATGGTGCCGGTAAAGAGGATGGCCTGCTGGGGCACAATGCCCACCCACTGCCGCAACTGTGTAAAGGAATATTTCTTTACATCGTGGCCGAAGAGTCGGACACAGCCTTCGCTGGCATCGTAAAAGCGGGCTACCAGGTCGATCAGCGTGGTCTTGCCGCTGCCGGTGCCGCCGATGACTCCGATGGTCTGGCCGGGCTGTGCCGTAAAGCTCACGTCGGTCAGGCTGGGGGCGCCGGCACCGCGGTAAGTAAAGGTGACACCCTCGAAGGATACGGCAGGCGTATCGCCGCAGGGAGCCAGTTCAGGGGATGCGGGGTCCGGCATGGAGGTGCGGGTGTTGAGAATCTCATTGACGCGCAGGCCGCTGGCCAGGGCGCGGGTCACCGAGATCACCAGATCGGCCAGACGCAGAAGGTTGATGAGGATCTGGCTCAGATAATTGATCAGGGCAATCACTTCGCCCTGGGTGAGGTTGCCCACATTGACTTCCCGGCCGCCGAGCAGCAGCAGCGCGATGACCGTCAGATTGACCACCAGATAGGTGAGCGGATTCATCAGAGCGGAGATCCGGCCGGCCCTGATCTGCATGGTTTTCAGATGGTCGTTGGTTTCCACAAAGGCGGCCAGTTCATCGGCCTGGCGGGCAAAAGCCCGCACCACACGGGCGCCCACGTAGTTTTCGCGGGTGAGCAGCGTGACGCGGTCCAGGCTGTTTTGAGCTTCATGGTAGAGCGGCACGGTGGTATGCATGATCCGCCAGACGATCAGCGAGATCACGGCGGTGGCTACCAGGAACAGCAGCGTCAGCCGGGGGCTGATGGAAGCCGCCATAACCAGCGCGCCCAGCACGATGAAAGGGCAGCGCAGCAGCAGCCGGAGCGTCAGGTTGAGGCCGCTTTGCACCTGGTTGATATCGCTGGTCATCCGGGTGACCAGGGTGGGAGTGCCGATGCCGTCCAGTTCGCTGTAGCTCAGGGTGCCGATGTGACGGAAAAGGTCCTTGCGCAGCGCAGTGCCGAACCCCAAGGCCGCCCGGGCCGAAAAAAACTGGGCGGTGAGGCTGCAGGTCAGTCCGATGACAGCCAGCAGAACCAGCAGGCCGCAGCGCTGCCAGATAAAAACGGTGTCGTGATCCTTGATGCCGGTGTCGATGATGCTGGCTACCACCAGAGGCACGAACAGCTCGAAGCAGGCCTCCAGCATCTTGAACAGCGGCGCCAGCAGGGCCTGTTTTTCGTAGCCCTTGAGATAGCGCAGCAATTTGTGCATGAACAAAACCACCTTATGGATTGAATGTTGGGGGGCGCGCTACCTAGTATAGCACAGTCTTTCCCATTTGTCATGGCAGGATTGGCCTCGATTCGATGATTATTTGCGCCGGTGGCGCCTATACTTGCTATGAGACCAAATCAGGAGGCACAAGGATGCTGTTTCAATATTATAAAGGTTTTTCCCGTGCGGCGGCCCATACCCTGCACACGGCGGTCATCCTGGCGGGACGGCAGGGATGTTCGGCGGCTGACACGGGTCATTTGCTGCTGGCCATGCTGCAGACTGCCCAGGGACCGGCGGCAGATTTCCTGCGGCGCAAACGGATCACCGAGTCCGCACTGCGCGGTTGCGTGCAGGCAAGAAGCTGCGGGACGCCGCGGTATCTCGGCAGACAGGACCTGGCCCCCGAGACCCGGAAGGCCATGGAGTTCGCGGTGCTGGGCGCCCATGCGGCCAGCGCGGCCCGGGCAGAAAACGAACATCTGCTCTGCGCCATGCTGGAGGATACATCCTGTACGGCCAGCGTCTGGCTGGCGTCCCTGGGCATCGAGGTACCCCAGGCTGCGCGGGAGTGCCGCCAGCTCTCGGGGCAGATGGTACTGCCGGCACAGCCGCGGATGGCGGCCACCCGCGGCGGCAGACCCAGCGAGAAGTACGGCCGGGATCTCACCAGGCTTGCCCAGGAGGGACGGCTGGACCCGGTACTGTGCCGGGACGCCGAGCTGGCCCGGATGATCGAGATCCTCTGCCGGCGCCAGAAGAACAACCCCTGCCTGCTGGGAGAGCCGGGTGTGGGCAAAAGCGCCCTGGCCGAGGCGCTGGCCCAGCGCATCGCCTCGGGGCAGATCACGCCGTCGCTGCGCAACAAGCGGGTGCTGGCGTTGGATATGGCCTCCATGGTGGCGGGCACCAAATACCGGGGAGATTTTGAGGAACGGTTCAAGAATCTGCTGGAAGAGCTCTACCGCGACAATTCCACCATCCTTTTCATCGACGAAATCCATGTGATCGCGGGGGCCGGGGCGGCCGAGGGGGCTATCGACGCAGCGAGCATCCTCAAGCCCATGCTGGCCCGCGGGGAGATCCAGCTGATCGGTGCCACCACGGTGGAGGAATACCGCAAGACCATCCAGAAGGACTCGGCCCTGGAACGGCGGTTCGGCAAGGTGATGGTGGAGGAACCCAGCCCCGCCGACGCGGAGACCATCCTGCGGGGACTGATGCCGCGGTACGAGCGGTATCACGGCATCGCCATTCCCCAGGAAGCCATCCACGCGGCGGTGGAGCTCAGCGTGCGGTACCTGCCGGGGCGGTATCTGCCCGACAAAGCCATTGACCTGCTGGACGAGGCGGCGGCCTCGGTGCGGATCGCCGGGGCGGAAGGGGATGGCAAGCCGCGCACTTTACAGCCTGCCGATGTGGCCAAGGTGGTCAGCGAAGCCAGCGGTGTGCCGGCGGAACGGGTAGGGGAAGCCGAGCGGGAACGGCTGGCCCACCTGGAAAGCCGCCTGGGCGCCGAGGTGATCGGCCAGCCCAAGGCGGTGGCCGCCGTGGCGGCTGCCATCCGGCGCAGCCGTACCGGGCTGCGGGAAGCGGGGCGGCCCATCGGTGCCATGCTGTTCCTGGGCCCCACCGGCGTGGGCAAGACCCAGCTGGCCCGCACGCTGGCCAAATGCTGGTTTGGCAGCGAGAAGGCGCTGCTGCGGTTTGACATGTCGGAGTATATGGAACGTCACACGGTGGCACGGCTCATTGGCGCGCCTCCGGGCTATGTGGGCCACGACGAGGGCGGCCAGCTGACCGAAGCGGTGCGCCGGCGGCCCTACAGCGTGGTGCTCTTCGATGAGATCGAAAAAGCCCACGGGGATATCCAGAATCTGCTGCTGCAGATTCTGGAGGACGGCTGCCTCACCGATTCCCAGGGACGCAAGGCGGACTTTTCCAACACGATCATTCTGCTGACTTCCAATCTGGGGGCGCGCTGCCTGAGCGGTCAGACCGCCCCGTTGGGATTCGGCGCGGCGGACAGTGAAGCGGAGCGGAGGGGCAAGCAGGCCCTGCAGGAGGCCAAGGCCTTTTTCCGGCCGGAACTGATGGGCCGCCTGGACGAGACGGTGCTGTTCGATCCGCTGGGTCCCCAGCAGCTGGCGGCCATCGCCGACCGCCTGCTCACCGAGCTGGAGGAACGTGCCGCCCAACAAGGCTATACGCTGAACCATACCCCGGCGGCCGCACGCTGCCTGGCGGGGGACAAAGTGCCGCCCTACGGGGCGCGGGAACTGCGCCGCACGGTGAGCCGGGCGGTGGAGCAGGCGCTGGCCGATCGGATTGCGGCAGGCACGGCCCGTGCGGGTGCGGTGTATACCGCCGATGCCGGGCCGGACGGGACCATCGTGCTGCAGGAGACCGATCTGGCCGCCTGCGTATAAGGAGAAAACGGAAAGGCCGCCCGGCCATACAGCCGGGCGGCCTGATTCTTATGGAAAATCACCGGGTACTGTGGGGCATCTGCCAGCCGTTGTGGTCAGTGTGCAGCCATTCTTCGGAAAGTTCGCTGCCGGGAGCTTCCAGTGCTTCCCGGTAGAGGGTCTGAATTTCGGGGTTTTCGTGGCTGAACCGCAGGGTGCTGCACTGGTCCAGGGCGTAGAGCCGCTGTCCGCGCTGGGCGGCGCGCTCTTCGTCGTCCAGGTTCTGGGGCTGTCCGCCGCCGCCCGCGCAACCGCCCGGACAGGCCATCACTTCCACAAAGTCGTAGCGGACCTTGCCGGCGGCAATGGCGTCCAGCAGATGGCGGGTGTTGCCCAGACCATTGACCACGGCGGTGCGTACCATGGCGCCGCCACCCAGGTCAAATTCCGCCTCGGTCCAGCCCTGAGCAAAGGCCTGCCCGCGTACAGCGGTAAAGGCCTCGGCCGGGGGATTCTTCCCGTTGACAAGGTAGTATGCGGTGCGCAGCGCCGCTTCCATCACGCCGCCGGTCGCGCCGAAGATGACCCCGGCGCCGGTGTAGGTGCCCAGCGGGGAGTCCAGGGCTTCTTCGGGCAGCGTTTCGGGGTGCAGCCGCTCCGCCCGGATCATCCGCACCAGTTCCCGGGTGGTCAGGACCAGGTCCACGTCCCGGCCGGCCTCGGTGTGCATGGTGGGCAGGTCGCATTCCTGCTTTTTGGCAATGCAGGGCATCAGGGACACACAGTAAATTTTTTCGGGCGGCACTTCCAGCTTTTGGGCAAAATAGTTTTTGCTCACGGCGCCGAACATCTGCTGGGGGCTCTTGGCCGTGGAAAGACGGTCGGTCCACTGGGGGTAATGGCTTTTGAGATACCGCACCCAGCCGGGGCAGCAGCTGGTGAACATGGGCAGTTCCCGGGTCTCGCCGGCCTGGTAGCGGTGCAAAAACTCGGTGCCCTCCTCCATGATGGTCAGGTCAGCACTGAAGGAGGTGTCGAACACATAGTCAAACCCCAGCCGCCGCAGACAGGCAGCCATCCGGTGCACGGTGGCCTGCTCAGGGGCAAGGCCCAGCGTTTCGCCCCAGGCGGTGCGCACGGCGGGAGCGATCTGGACCACGGTGATCTTATCGGGATCGGCGATGGCATCAAAGGCGCGCTGGGCGTCGTTGCGTTCCCGCAAGGCGCCGGTGGGACAGTGGGTGATGCACTGGCCGCAGAGGGCGCAGTCACTCTCCTTGATGCGGCGGTTGCCGCTCACGTCCACCCGGGTACGGCTGCCGGTGCCGGACAGGTCCCACACATGGACGCCCTGCACTTTGTCGCACACCTGGATGCAGCGCATGCATTTGATGCACTTGTTGGTGTCGCGGTACAGGGGAAAATCCCGGGGCCATTGGGCCCGGGCACCGGTCACCAGATCGGAAGGGTAGGGGTTCTCCAGAATGCCCAGATCGTTGGCCACATTCTGTAAATGGCAGTTGCCGCTGCGCGGGCAGGTGGCGCAATGGCAGTCGTGCTGGCTCAGGATCAGTTCCACATTGATGCGGCGGGTACGGCGCACCCGGTCGGTGTTGGTGCGGATGGCCATGCCTTCAAAGACCGGGTTGTTGCAGCTGGGTACCAGGTTGCGTTCCCCCTCGATTTCCACACAGCAGACCCGACAGGCGCCGATCTCGTTCAGGTCCTTCAGATAGCACAGATGGGGGATATCCACCCCGGCGGCCTTGGCAGCGTTGAGGATGGTGGTGCCCTCCGGCACCCGGACGGCCGCACCGTTGACTGTGATGTTCACCATTGGGTCGTCCTCCCTCCTTTGAAGATGCCATAGCCGAAGTGGTCACACCGCAGACAGCGGCTGGCCTCCTGCATGGCTTCCTCGTGGGTCATGCCGCAGCTGGCCAGGGCAAAGTCCTGGCGTGCCTCCAGGGCGTTGCGGCTCTTGAGCTGGATACGCCCGCAGGGCGGCGTGTTGGACAGTCTGGCGGGCGGAATTCTGACGCCGGTGCCGATGGTATGGGCGTAGCCCAGAAAACTGTCGATGTTGGCAGCGCTGACCTTGCCGGCGGCCACCGCACGGATGACGGTGGCGGGCCCGGTTACGGCGTCACCGCCCGCAAAGACGTTGGGGGTTCCGGGCACATATCCCGACAGATCGGCTTTCAGGGCGCCGCGGCTGGTACCGATGCCGCCCTTTTCAAATTCATCGGATTCGATGCGCTGCCCGATGGCAATGATCAGATAATCGCAGGGGATGCGGAATTCCTTCTGCCGGGCATCCCGCGGGGCGGGGCGGCCGTCCCGCCCGTATCCGCCGATGATCTGCGGGCGGGTCCACAGGGCGCTGACCCCCCCGTTCTCGTTGGCCTCGATGCGGGCCGGGGCCTGCAGGGGCAGTATCTGGCAGCCTTCCGCCATGGCGTCTTCGATTTCCTCGGGCAGGGCGGTCATGTCTTCCACCCGGCGGCGGTAGACGCAGGTCACACTCTCGGCACCCAGCCGGATGGAAGTGCGGGTGGCATCCATGCTCACGTTGCCGCCGCCGATGACCACGATGCGCTTGCCGGTGAAATCAGGGGCGTTGCCCTCGCCGCAGCCGCGCAGGAATTCCACGGCGGACAGCACGTTGCGGCTGTTTTCACCCTCCAGGCCCAGCTTCTTGTCAGCGTGGGCTCCGATGGCAATGTACAGCGCATCGTATTCTTTCTGCAGGTCGGGCAGCTGCAGGTCCTTGCCCACACAGACGCCGGTTTTCACCTCCATGCCGGTGGCCAGAATGTAATCAATGTCCCGCTGAAGTACCTCGGGTGGCAGGCGGTAGTCGGGAATGCCGTAGCGCAGCATGCCGCCCAGCTTTTCCCGCTGCTCAAAGACGGTGATGCTGTGGCCCATCAGGCGCAGGTAGTAGGCAGCCGTCAGGCCGCTGGGACCGCCGCCGATGATGGCCACCCGCTTGCCGGTGTCCTCGGCGGGGGCCGGCGGGGTCTGGGCGCCCGCATGGTCGGCGGCATAGCGCTTGAGACCGCAGATGTTGACGGCGTCGTCCACCAGACGGCGGCGGCACTGCCGTTCACAGGGGTGCTCGCAGACGTAGGCACAGGAGTGGGGGAAGGGGTTGTCCTTGCGGATGAGGTCCATGGCGTCGTCATACTGGCCCTCCCGGATCAGGGCAATGTAGCCGGGAATATCCACGTGGGCGGGGCAGACCGTCACGCAGGGCACCGGCTGTTTCAGCGAGCAGATGCACCGGCCGTACCGGGCGTGCTCCTCGTAATCTTCCCGGAAGCCCCGTACCCCCTGCAGCACCATGGCCGCAGCCTCGTAGCCGATGGCACAGTCGGCGGAATCCACAATGGCGGCGGCCGTCTGCTCGATGAGATCAATGGTGCCTTCCGGCGCAGTCTGGTCCAGGACGTTTTCCAGCAGGGTCTCCAGCTGGGAAAGGCCGATGCGGCAGGGAACACATTTGCCGCAGGTCTGTGCATGGCACAGGCGCAAAAAATTCAGCGCCATATCCACCGGGCAGAGCCCCGGCGGGTTGGCGGCGATGCGGTGCCCCATGTCGCGGCAGAGGTCCTGTACCACCTGCTGCGCGCGGTCGGGCGTCTCGATGGAAAGTCGTATCATAGAAGCAATTCCTCCGTATGGTCGGGTGGTCTTGTTCCTATTATACGGGCTGGAGAATGATAAATCAATAACAAATTCAACAATCATTGAAAAATACTGTGCAATATAACAAAAAACGGCGCAAAAAAGAGAGCGCCAGACTTCCGCGCGGTTCCATAAGAAAACAAAGTCGCAAAACTCTGTCTGCAAAGCGGCCTCTGCCGCGTTATCGGGCTTTGCATTCCACCAAGGAGTGCTGCAGCCCTCTGCCTTGCATAGACCGCTTTGCAGCGGTTTTGCGATGCTTCGCAGTTCTTGCAGAACCCTTGTTTTCTTATGTCGCCCGCGCTTTTCCCGGTGCTCTCTTGTACGTTGAAAACGTTACGGCTTTACGCGGAACTCCTGCTCACAGTAGATGCAGCGGTAGCGTCCGCTGGGGGTGAGCGTAAAGATATGGTCGCAGCCCTCTTCCACCGAGGTCACGCAGCGGGGATTGGTGCATTTGATCACGTTGACCAGACGCTGGGGCTGTTTGGGGCGGATTTTCTCCACGATGTGTCCGTCCGCGATCACTGTGATGGTAATTTTGGGGTCCAGATAGCCCAGAATGTCGAAGTTCAGCTTGCTGACATCACCCTCAATTTTGATGATGTCCTTTTTGCCGCTCTTCTGGCTGCGGACGTTCTGCAGCAGGGCTACGCTGGCATCGTGCAGCTTTTCCAGTTCCATCAGGTGGTACAGGCCCAGGCCGGTACCGGCGGTAATGTGGTCAATCACCACGCCGTTCAGAATCTCATCAACCGTTAACATCAAAGGCTACCTCCCCGGTTTTGGGGTCTGCAAGACCCAGCAGCGTCATAATCAAGGCCATGCGCATGTATACGCCGTTCTGTGCCTGCTCAAAATAGGCGGCACGCGGATCGTCATCCACGTCCAGCGTGATCTCGTTCACGCGGGGCAGAGGATGCAGCACCGCCATATCGGCGGGGGCCAGCGAAAGTTTTTCCTTGGTCAGGATGTAGCTGTTCTTCAGGCGGATGTAATCTTCCTCGTTGAAGAAGCGCTCCTGCTGCACACGGGTCATGTACAGAATGTCCAGATCCGGCAGGGACTGTTCCAGATTGCGGGTCTCGATGTAATCGATGCCGTTGGGGGCTAGCACTTCGCTGATGATGTAGTCCGGCACCCGCAGCTCTTCGGGCGAGATGAGCACGAACCGCATGCCCGGCAGGCGGGACAGGCTCTTGATCAGGCTGTGGACGGTGCGGCCGAATTTCAGGTCGCCGCAGAAGCCGATGGTCAGGTTGTCCAGGCGACCTTTGCGGCGGCGGATGGTCATCATGTCCAGCAAGGTCTGGGTGGGGTGGCTGTGGCCGCCGTCGCCGGCGTTGATGACCGGGATGCGGCTGTAACGGGCAGCCCGCAGCGGGGCGCCCTCCTTGGGATGGCGCATGGCGGCGATGTCGGCGTAGCAGCTGATGATGCGGATGGTGTCGGCAACGGTCTCACCCTTGGAGGCGCTGGAGACGCGGGCGTCGGGAAAGCCCAGCACCTGGCCGCCCAGATTGAGCATGGCTGCCTCAAAGGAGAGGCGGGTGCGGGTGCTCGGCTCGTAGAACAGCGTCGCCAGGCGCTTGCGGTAGGCAACGTCCTTGTACGCAGCCGGGTCGTCGTGGATACGGTCGGCCAGATCCATCAGGCGAAGGGTTTCATCCAGCGTAAAGTCCGCCGGGTCGATCAGATGTCTCATACACATTCCCCTTTAAAATCTCTATTTATCTCATGGAGCGCCGGCCCGTCCGGGCGGCGGCACCCAATGACAACAAAAACAGTTACACCAGCTTGCGCACGATGGCAAAATCGAAGAAATCCGTGTAGCAGGTCTGGCAGCACAGTACCGGGCGGCACAGGCGGGAATAGCAGGTCTCGTCCAGCTGCATCAGGGCCTGATCGGGCCGCAGCCCCAGCTGGTGCCGGATGCCCGGGGTGCCGGTCACAGCGCGGATGTGGGCCAGTGTTTTGGTCACCTCCACGTGGCAGTATTCCGACACAATCTCAAAGATGGAACGGGTGAAATCCAGCGTATCCAGCCGCTGCCCGCCGAAAAGCGCCAGCGGCAGAATGTCGGTGGAGTAAAGCACGGGGGTGTTGTCCGCCAGAACGCGCCGGCGCACAAACACCAGCGTGGGATGCTCCTCCGGGGCAAGACCCAGCCGCCGTGCCAGATCATCGGGGGCGGTTTCCCGGGTGACCAGCACGTTGTCGCTGTGGGGTTCATACCCGGCGGCGCGGATCATGCGGTAGAATTCCAGTTTCTGGTCCAGACGGTTTTCCATCTTCAGCACGTCGCGGTTGACCAGCGTCCCGATGCCGCGCACACGCTCCAGATACCCCTCCCGTTCCAGCAGGCTGAGGGCATCCCGCACCACCGTGCGGCTGATGCCCAGCGCGCCGGCCAGTTCCACCTCACTGGGCAGCTGGGAAGCACCGGCATACAGACCGCTGCGCAGCTCAGCAACCAGCCGGTCGGCGGTCTGCTGGCTGCGCAGTTCGCCGCCCAGCGGGGTATCAGTTTCCTTTTTCATGCAGATATTCCTTTCCTGTCCGGCACACATCGGCCAGACAGCACTTTTCGCAGAAGGGGGTGGTCCGCGCCGTGCAGACAGCCCGGCCGTGGTAGACCAGCCGGTGGCAGAAATCGCTGCCCTCCTCCGGCGGGATGATCTTCCAGAGCTCGCGCTCCACCTTGGCGGGTTCCTTGATGTTGTCCACCAGGCCGATGCGGTTGCAAAGGCGGATGCAGTGGGTGTCGGTCACAATGGCCGGCTTGCCGAACACATCGCCCATAATCAGGTTGGCGCTCTTGCGGCCGACTCCGGGCAGGGCCAGCAGCGCGTCAAAATCGTCGGGCACCTTGCCGCCGTACTGATCACGGAGCATCCGCATGCAGGCGGAAATATCCCGCGCCTTGCTGCGTCCCAGGCCGCAGGGCTTGACGATGGCCTCGATCTCCTCCGGCGTGGCAGCCGCCAGGGCCTCCACACTGGGGTAGCGGGCAAACAGATCCTGCACCACCACATTGACGCGGGCGTCGGTGCACTGGGCAGCCAGGCGTACCTCCACCAGCAGCTGCCAGGCGTGGTCGTAATCCAGCGTACATTCGGCCAGAGGATATTCGGCTTTGAGGCGGTCAATACAGATCTGCGCCAGTTCCTTTTTTGTCACAGCATTCGCTCCGTTTCGCGTTCTTTCTCTTGATTCTACCACGGTGATACCTTATAATCAAGAGGAAGAGCCCCCAGTTTGGGGGAGGACGGCTTAAACAAATAAAAAAACGGGGCCCGAGTGCCCGAAGAAATGGATATATAACAAGGAGGGAAACCCATGGAACCCCTGGCACAGCGGCTGCGGCCGCGCACGCTGGATGAAGTCTGCGGGCAGCAGCATCTTCTGGGCAAGAATCAAGTGTTCCGCCGCACGGTGGAAAGCGGCCGCATTCCCAACATGATCTTTTACGGCCCGTCGGGGGTGGGGAAGACCACGGTGGCCAGCATCATTGCGGCGGGCAGCGGCATGCAGCTGCACAAGCTCAACGGGACCACCGCTTCCACCAGCGACATCAAGTCGGTGCTGGCCGACATCGGCACACTGGGTGCCACCGGCGGCATTCTGCTCTACCTGGATGAGATCCAGTACTTTAATAAAAGGCAGCAGCAGAGCCTTCTGGAATGTGTGGAGCAGGGAACCGTGACGCTGATCGCCTCCACCACCGAGAATCCCTATTTCTATGTGTACAATGCGCTGCTGTCCCGGTGCACGGTGTTTGAGTTCAAATCCCTGACGGCGGCGGATATCCGCCAGGGGGTGGAGCACGCGGTGGCGCGTCTGGGGGCCGAGGACAAGGTCCCGATCCTGATTCCCGAGGACGCGCTGGACTACCTGGCCCAGAGTGCCGGCGGCGATATGCGCAAGGCGCTGGGCAATCTGGAGTTCGCGGTGACGGCGGCGCCGGTGGAAAACGGCAGCCGCACCGTGACGCTGGACATGGTCCAGCAGGTGGCGGCCCGCACGGCCATGCGGTATGACAAGCTGGGGGACGACCACTACGATATTGTGTCGGCCTACCAGAAATCCATGCGTGGTTCCGACCCCGATGCGGCGCTGCACTATCTGGCCCGGCTGCTGGAGGCGGGGGACCTGCCCAGTGCCTGCCGGCGGCTGATGGTCTGCGCCTGCGAGGATGTGGGCCTGGCCTGGCCGCAGATCATTCCCATCGTCAAGGCGGCGGTGGACATTGCCAACGCGGTGGGCCTGCCGGAAGCCCGGCTGGCGCTGGCCGATGCGGTGGTGCTGGTGGCCACGGCGCCCAAATCCAACTCGGCCCATGATGGCATCAATGCGGCCATGGCCGATGTTCAGGCGGGGCGCACCGGGCCCATTCCCCGCCAGCTGCAGAACAAGCACTACGACGGGGCCGATGCCAAGGTGAAGGGGCAGCACTACCTCTACCCCCACGACTTTCCCCATCACTGGACCAAGCAGCAATACCTGCCCGATGCCCTCAAGAACCGGCGCTACTACGAGCCCGGCGACAACAAGAACGAGCAGGCCTTTGCCCAATACTGGAAGAAGATCAAAGGAGAAGAATAGGAGGTTGCGATGGCACAGCTTTGCCGGGAAACGATCCACTTTCCCTCCTCGGATACCACCCATACCATTGCGGCGTATGTGTATACCATGCCGGATGTGCCGGTCCACGCGGTACTGCAGCTCAGCCATGGCATGTGCGAGTATATCCGCCGCTATGAGCCCATGGCCCGGTTTTATGCGGCCCACGGTATCGCTCTGGCCGGAAACGATCATCTGGGCCACGGCGAAAGTGCCGCGCCGGGGGAGTACGGCCATTACGGCGAACCCGGTGGGCGGTATTATCTTTTGCAGGACCTGCACCGGATGAACGAGCATCTGCATCAGGAGTTCCCCGGTCTGCCGGTTTTTCTGTACGGGCACAGCATGGGCAGTTTTTATGCCCGCTGGTACGCCGAGCGCTGGCCCGAAACCATTGCCGGCCTGATCATCTCCGGCACGGCCGGTCCCCAGCTGCTCCATACGGTGGGGCAGGGGATTGCCACGGTGCTGGCGGCTCTGCGGGGCCCGCGCACGGTGTCTCCGTTTATGGTCCGGGCCAACATGGGCGGCTACTGCAAACGGATTCCCGATGCAAAATCCCCCAACGCCTGGCTTACCCGGGATGAAGCGGTGGTCCGGGCCTATGACGCCGACCCGCTGTGTGCCTTTCCCTTTACGTTGGGTAGTTACCGGGAGATGCTGGCGGCCATCCACCATGTGAACCGCGCCCGCTGGGCCCGGTCGGTGGACAAGAATCTGCCCATCCTGCTCATCTCCGGCGCCGAGGATCCGGTGGGCGGCTATGGAGAGGGTGTGCGCAAAGTCTGGGCGATGCTGGGCGACGCCGGAATCAAGGATCTGACCTGTGAGATCTTTGAGGGCGCCCGCCACGAACTGCACAATGAATGGAACCGGGAGGAAGTCTTCGACTACGTCCTGCACTGGCTGGAGGACAGACTGCCTGCCTGAAAGAAAATCCGCACGACATTTGTCGTGCGGATTTTCTTTGTTATCCCCTTGACAGCGACACAGAAAATCTGTATTATTGTATTAAGCCCTTAATACAATAATACAGAAGGGAGCAAGCCATGGACTGGAACATCACGGCGGGGCGCCCGGTCTATGTTCAGCTGGTGGAACAGATGGAACTGGCACTGGTGAACGGGATCTTTCCGCCGGGCAGCAAAATTCCGCCGGTCAGGGAGCTGGCGGCGGAGGCAGGGGTCAACCCCAACACGATGCAGCGCGCCCTGCAGGAACTGGAGAGCCGGGGGCTTTTGCAGGCGCAGCGCACGGCGGGACGCACGGTGACGGCGGATGCCGAAATTCTGCAGCAGTTGCACCGCAGACGGGCACAGACACTGGCGGAGGAATTTCTGCGTCAGATGCAGGCGCTGGGGCTGGACCGGGCGCAGACCGAAGAACTGCTGCGGGAAACCGCAGAGGGAGGAGAACACGATGAAGGCAATCTATGAAGCACAGGGCCTGTATAAATGGTATGGCCGCAAGGCGGCGCTGAATGGGGCTACCTTTTCGGTGCAGCCCGGCAAACTGGTGGGGCTGCTGGGCCCCAACGGCAGCGGCAAGACGACGCTGCTCAAAATTTCCGCCGGATTGCTGACGGCCAACGGCGGCGAGGTACGTATTGACGGGCAGCGGCCCGGCATCGCCACCAGGCAGGTGACCAGCTATCTGCCGGACCGGATGTCCCTGCCCACCGAGATGCGGGCGGAGGATGCCGTCAGCCTGTACGAGGATTTTTTCACGGATTTCGATGCAGGCAAAGCCCGGGCCATGCTGGCGGACCTGCACATCGAGGCACGGGACCGCATCGGCGCCATGAGCAAGGGCACCCAGGAAAAGATGCAGCTCTGCCTGACGATGAGCCGCGCGGCCAAGCTGTATCTGCTGGACGAACCGCTGGGCGGCGTGGACCCGGCGGCGCGGGACTACATTCTGCACACCATCCTGTGCAACTACAGCGAGGAGGCGGCGCTGGTACTTTCCACCCACCTGATCGGGGATATTGAAAAAGCCCTGGATGAAGTAATCTTTTTAAAGGAAGGCGCTGTGATGCGCCAGGTGGGGGTGGACGCTCTGCGGGAGGAAACCGGGCAGAGCGTGGATGAATATTTCCGGGAGGTATACAAATGCTGAACAAACTGCTGCGTTATGAACTGAAGGTGACAGCCCGGACGTTGCTGCCCGTTGGCGGCGGTGTGCTGGCCTTTACGGTGGTGACCGGCCTTGTCAATGCGGTGCTGAACAGCCAGAGCAACCTGCCCGATATGGTGGAATTCCTGCAGGCGCTGCTTCTCTTTGCTGCCGGCCTCGCCCTGCTGCTGGTGGTGGCGGCCTGTGTCTTTGTCAACGTCCAGCGCTTTTACAAACTGCTGGGGGAGCAGGGCTACCTGATGCTCTCCCTGCCGGTGCCGGCATGGCAGCACATTGCGGCCAAACTGCTCTGTGCCTGCCTGTGGACCATTGGCTGTGTGTTCTATCTGGGGGTGTGCGGCAGCATTCTCAGCGGCAGCGTGCCCACTTCTCTGGTCAGTACGGACAATCTGGACTGGCCTGTCGCGGCGGCCATGCTCATGCTGGTTTTGCTTCTGCTGGCCCTGCTGGTGGAGGCGTATCTGGAATTCTACCTGGCCTGCGCCATCGGCGGGCAGTTCGGACAGCAGCGCTTGCTGGCCAGTATCGTCAGTTACTTTGTGCTGGGGTTCCTGGAACAGATTCTGTTGGTATTCCTGCTGATTGTGGTGGCCTTCGGCTCCATTCAGGTAAATGCCGGAAGCTGGCTGGAAGCCTTCGCCCGGGTAAGCCCGGAGGCAACGATGGTATGGATGTTCCTGCTGGTGCTGCTTTGCATTGTTCTGGTGGATGCCATCAAGTGGGCCATCATCCAGTGGCTGATGACCCGGCGTCTGAACCTTGTCTGATCTGTACAATTCTAAAAGGAGTGTGTTTTATGGAAAAACGTCAGTATGTATGTCCCAAATGCGGCTGCACCGAATATGAGGCGGACCGTCTGCAGGCCACCGGCGGAAACTTTGCCAAGCTGTTCGATATTCAGAACAAAAAGTTTGTCACGGTCAGCTGCTGCCAGTGCGGCTACACCGAACTGTACAAGGAACAGGGCGGCGACGGCTGGGATGTGCTGGACTTCCTGATCGGCGGTTGATGTCCAAAGGAGGAAAAGGGTATGAAACAACGCAGATGGCTGCTGTGGTGTGTGGCTGTGCTCACGGCGCTGCTGCTGTGCGGCTGCAGCCAGTATGATAGCCGGTACGAGGATGAATCTTTCCTCACCGATGGGGCCAACCACTTTGCCACCATCATGTGGTGGGGCAACGACGAGGACGAGGGCAGCTACTCTTTAAGCGCGGGCAGCTTTACCGGCGTCAGGACACTGGTCTCTTTTACAGTGTCGGAGGACAAAACGCTGTGCGAAGTGGAATCCACGCTGGCCAGGACACGGGGCGAAGCCAAATTGCTGGTGGTCAACACGAAGGAGAAAACACTGGTCGCCCGGTGGTCGCTGGACAGCCAGGATCCCATGACGGTGACCTTGCCGGCAGGCCGGTATGATCTGCGCATCGCCGGAAAGAGCGCGGGCTTCAAGGGCGATGTGAGCGTTACGCTGAACGGGCAGCCGGTCTCCTCGGAGGCTTTTCTGGAAGCGATGCAGAAAAAGGTGGAGGAGGCAGTCTCCGGGAAATCCGACCTGCTGGATTCCCTGCGCCGGACCTTCGGGGACGGGCAGAAAGCCGCCTGAAAATATACTTTACAGCAATCTTGAAAATTCTTTACCACAATGGTAACGCAGGCTGTTGACAAACCCTGTGCTTGCCGTATAATGTATCTTGTGTGCATCTGAGGGTAAATCTGATCGTACCCTGCCACATTGGCGTTGTATGTGCTGCTTGTAGCGACCTTTCCCACGGGAAAGGACCGTGTAACAAACCTTTGCGGGGCGGCATAAAGCGCGCTGACCCGCAGGGGGACGCAGGCGGTCCGAGCCGCACAAGACTGCTGACCCCACGACGGGAAATTCCGCAAAGGGGGATGCAGTAATATGGACGAAAACATCATCGTATCACTGAAAGACATTGTTGTCGATTTCGACGGGCAGAAGGTTCTGGACGGACTTTCCCTCGACATTCACGACAAGGAGTTTGTGACTTTCCTGGGCCCTTCGGGCTGTGGCAAGACCACAACGCTGCGCGTGATTGCCGGGTTCATCACCCCGAAATCGGGCAATGTCTTTTTTGATGGCAAGGACATCGCGGACCTGCCGCCCTACAAGCGTCAGGTCAACACAGTGTTCCAGAAGTACGCACTGTTTCCGCATCTGAACGTCTTTGAAAACGTGGCCTTCGGTCTGCGGCTGAAAAAGATGCCGGAGGAGGAGATCCGCCCCAAGGTGCTGGAAATGCTGGAGACCGTCGGCCTCAAGGGCTTCGAGCGGCGCAGCATCCATCAGTTGTCGGGCGGCCAGCAGCAGCGCGTGGCCATTGCCCGCAGCCTGGTCAATCAGCCCCGGGTGCTTCTGCTGGACGAGCCTCTGGGCGCTTTGGACCTCAAGCTCCGCAAGGAGATGCAGCTGGAGCTCAAGCGCCTCCAGCGGGAAATGAACATCACCTTCGTCTATGTCACCCATGACCAGGAGGAAGCGCTGACCATGTCGGACACCGTGGTGGTCATGTCGGGGGGCAACATCCAGCAGATCGGCTCGCCCCAGGACATCTACAACGAACCGCGCAACGCCTTTGTGGCCCGGTTCATCGGCGATTCCAACATTGTGGATGGCGTCATGATCAAGGACTTCCTGGTCAACTTCGGCGGCCACGATTTCACCTGTGTGGACCGGGGCTTCAAGCCCAACGAGCCGGTGCAGGTGGTCATCCGTCCCGAGGACGTGCAGATCGTGCCGCCCTCGGTGGGTATGCTCACCGGCCTTGTGCGGGAAGTGATCTTCAAGGGGGTGCACTTCGAAATGCACGTGGATGTGGAAGGCTACGAATGGTTGATCCACTCCACCCAGGCCAGCCAGCCCGGCGAACTGATCGGCATGAACATCGGCCCCGACGAGATCCACATCATGGCCCGTACGGAGGTGTAAGCGATGCTCAAATCCAAAACCTCCCGGTGGCTGGCCGGTCCCTACCTGGTCTGGATGGCTGCCTTCATCGTGGTGCCGCTCTTCATCGTGATCTGGTATGCCATGACCAACTCGGACGGCCAGTTCACTCTGGAAAACCTGACCCAGATCGGCCGGTATTCCAGCGTCTTTGCCCGCAGTCTCATTCTGGCGGCGGTGTCCACCGTCATCTGTCTGATCCTCGCTTTCCCGGTGGGGTATTTTCTCTCCCGGCTGCGTGCCAATAAACAGCACATCATGCTCATGCTGGTTATGCTGCCCATGTGGATGAACTTTTTGCTGCGCACCTACGCCTGGATGACCCTGCTGGAGAAAAACGGCCTGATCAACAAGTTCCTGGGTTTGTTCGGCATCGGCCCCTTCAATATGATCAACACCTCCGGCGCCGTGGTGCTGGGCATGGTGTACAACTATCTGCCCTTCATGATCCTGCCCATCTATACCGCCATGACCAAGATCGATGACTCCATCATCGAGGCGGCCCAGGACCTGGGCTGCAACGTCTGGCAGATTCTCTGGCGGGTGCTGGTGCCGCTCACCGGCCCCGGCATTGCCACCGGCATCACCCAGGTGTTCGTGCCGTCGGTCTCCACCTTCATCATCAGCCGGATGCTGGGCGGCGGTTCCAACCTGCTCATCGGCGATTTGATCGAACTGCAGTTCCTGGGCAACTCCTACAACCTGAACCTGGGTTCTGCCATGAGCCTGGTGCTGATGGTCATCGTGCTGCTCTGCATGAGCTTCACCTCCAGCTTCGACGAGTCGGAAATGGAAGGGGTGATGTGAGATGAACAAAAAACAGTCCATCCTGTTGCAGCGCACCTATATCATCCTGATTTTCTGCTTCATGTACCTGCCCATCGCGGTCATGATCGCCTTCAGCTTCAACGAGAGCAAATCCCGTTCCAACTTTACCGGCTTCACGCTGGACTGGTACAGGAGCCTGTTCCACAACGAGATGATCCTCTCGGCGCTGGGGCTCAGCCTGGTGCTGGCGCTGGTTTCCAGTGTGCTGGCCACCGTGCTGGGAACGCTGGCCACCATCGGCATCAATTCCATGAGCCGGCGCACCCAGCTGCTGGTCAACAACATCAGCTATGTGCCGGTGGTCAACCCCGAGATCATCACCGGTGTTTCGCTGATGCTGCTCTTCGTCATGGCGCAGAACTTCGGCATTGGCGGCGACGGCGGGCTCTTCGGCTGGCCCACGCTGATCATCGCCCACATCACCTTCAATGTGCCCTATGTCATCTTCAATGTGGGCCCCAAACTGCGGCAGCTGGATCCCAGTCTCTACAATGCGGCGCTGGATCTGGGCTGCACGCCGCGGCAGGCCTTTTTCAAGGTCATTATGCCGCAGCTTTCCCCGGCGATTCTGTCGGCGTTCCTCATCTGCCTGACCTACTCCATCGATGATTTCATGATCTCCTACTTCAACTCCGGCACCATGCAGACGCTGCCCATCGCCATCTACTCCATGACCCGCAAGAAGGTCAGCCCCGAGATCAACGCGCTGTCGGCGGTTATTTTCTGTGTGATCCTCGCCATCATTCTCATCTCCAACGCGGCGGATTCCCGCGCCTACCGCAAAAACCAGACGGCCATCCGCAAGGCCATGCAGGAAGAGGGGGCGCGCTGAAATGAAAGCAGAAAAACTGTTTGCCACGGTGCTGGCGGCCGGTGTGCTGGCCGCCGCAGCTGCGCCTTCTGCCGCAGCGGAAGGGGACACCATCGCCGTGACCGACGATATTTCGGTATCTTCGGATTACGACTGGACCCGCTTTGCCGATGACAACATCACCCTCAACGTCTACAACTGGGGCCTGTATATCTCGGATGGTTCCGACGACAGCGTGGATGTGCTGTCGGCCTTCGAGGAGCTCACCGGCATCCAGGTCAACTACACCACCTTTGACTCCAACGAGAGTCTGTACGCCAAGATGAAATCGGGCGGCGCCACCTACGACGTGATCTTCCCCTCGGACTATATGGTGGGCAAGATGGCGTCGGAGGGGATGCTGGCCCCGCTGGATTTCGACAACATCCCGAATTTTGCGGGCATCGGCCAGGAATACCTGGGCTGGGCCTTTGACCCCGACAACACCTACAGCGTGCCCTATATGTGGGGCACCACCGGCCTGATCTACAACACCACCATGGTGGATGAGGCCCCCACCAGCTGGTCGGCTCTGTGGGACGTGCAGTACGCCAACAATGTGCTCATGTTCAACAACTCCCGCGACGCCTACGCCATTGCCGCCAAGAAGCTGGGCTACTCTCTGAACCCCGGCTCGGTGGAGGAAGTGGACACCGTCATGCAGGAGCTCAAGGACCAGAAGAGCGTGGTGCAGGCCTACGTCATGGACGAGATCTTCGACAAGATGGAGGGCGGCGAGGCGGCCATGGCGCCCTACTACGCCGGCGACGCCCTGACCATGATTGCCGACAATCCCGACCTTGCTTTTGTGCATCCCAGCGAGGGCGTCAACTTCTTCGTGGACAGCATGTGCATTCCGGCCAATTCCAACAACAAGGAAGCCGCCGAACTGTTCATCAACTATCTGTGCGAACCGTCGGTGGGCCTGGCCAACTGTGATTATATCGGCTACTCCACCCCCATCACGGCGGTATGGGAACAGCTGGACGACGACCTCAAGTACAGCGAGATCGCCTATCCCGGCGAGGATGTCATGAGCAAGGCAGAAGTGTTCACCACCCTGCCCGATGAGATCAACGCCGAGCTGGATTCCCAGTGGAGCGAGATGAAGAGCTACGAGGAGGGCGGCAGCGGCTGGATGGTCGTGGTGCTGCTGGCTCTGGCCCTGGTCATTTCCTTCTTCAACATCTGGCGCAAGCTGCGCAAAAAAGTGCGCGACGATTATTGATCTGCCCCGAAACCGCAGGCACAGGCCTGCGGTTTCTTTTTGCATTTCCCGGGGCAACGTGCTATAATACTAAGAATTGACAAAAAACAGATTGATTACAAGAGGGAGGGACCGCCATGTCGGAACCGATCGCCACCTATACACAACAATATACGGTCTATCGCCACGACGGGGACCATCACGGCAATGTGAAACCCGGCGCGCTGCTGCGCTACGGCCAGCAGATTGCCACCATGCATGCCGAAGCGGTGGGCCTCAATGATGCGCTGTATGCCGCCACCCATACTGCCTATGTGCTGGCCAAGCAGGCGCTGCATATCGACCGCACCCCCCGTGTGGATGAAGTACTGACAGCGATTACCCAGCCGGAGCGCTGCAAACGGGCCGTCAACAAGCGGATCACCACCTTTTACGATGCAGCTGGCAACCAGGTGGCGGTGCTGGACAGCCGCTGGGTGCTGATTGACACCGAAAAACGGCTGATTCTGCGCAAACATCCCGAACAGTTCAATGACCAGTGGGCGCCCGACGTGCCCTTTGAACTGCCCATGAAGATGGTGAAGGCAGACCCTGCCGATTGTGAGCAGATGGGGGAGTGTGTGGCCACCTATTCCCGCTGTGATATGAACGGCCACATGAACAATACCCGCTATGCCGATATTCTGTGCGACGCGCTGCCCTGGGAAGTGTGGGACCAGGGCGTGGTGCAGGATCTGAAGATCTACTACCACCGGGAAATTCCCCGTGGTGAATCCTTCACGCTTCTGCGGGCCCAGACGGCGGAAAAGCAGTACTACTTCTGCGGCCAGCGGGAGGACAAGTCTGCCTTTGAGGCAAGCATCACTTTTGCATAATAGCGGACCCTGCAGGCTGCCCTGGAGATCCTTTCCGGGGCGGCCTTTTTGGTGCATGGCAATGTGTGCAGAGGAGATATTTGTTTTCCCGTAACAGCCGCCGCGGCAACCAGCTTTTTCCCGGAATGACGATGAAAAAATCCTTGTCAAGCCCACCGAAAGCGTCCCGGCAGCCGAAAATCTGGCGCTGCGGCTGCAATTTGTACAAAGTGCAGTGCTTCTTTTTATGTGTTCCGCCAAATAGAGGGCACATACTTTAAAAATTACAAAATGTTAACAAATCGGTATTGACATCTGGTGACAAAACGGTTACAATTTAGTCACAAGCTAAGCAACACCCCAAGGGTTGCAAAGCTTCCTAAAATTGTTATTATCTTATTTTTCATGTGTTCTTCTCCTCCTTTCTTTGAACCCCCGCCCATCCCTCAGGGCGGGGGCTTCCTTTTGTTGTAAAAAACGGAAAAACCTATTGCAAACTATAATATTATATGATATATAATATATAGAACCATATAGGACAGGAGGCAACGCCATGAAACGGTACGCATATCTGAACCGCCTGGAGGAACTGCTGGCCGATCTGCCGCGGGAGGATCGCCGGCGCGCTCTGCAGCATTACGAAGAAGCCTTCAGGATGGCGGAGCCCGGCCGGGAGGAGGAAGTGGCCGCACAGCTGGGTTCCCCCGAAACGGTGGCGGAGCATATCCGGAAGGAGCGCACGGCACAACGGGAAGAGGCCCGCGGCCGCCTGTTGCTGGCTGTGCTGGCGCTGGTCCTGGTGGTAGCGCTGGCCGTGGGCATCGGGGCGCTGTCCGACCAAAATGGAAGCTCCGGTTCACAGGCACCGGATACCGCTTCGGCGCAGACCGAAATGCTGCCCGGCGGCCGGGGCGGGGGCGACAGCTGAATGCCTGAAAAACAGTGAATCCCATAAGGAAGGAGGCCGATCCATGGCCATCAATACCGGCGCTGCGCTGTTGGATGCCATTGTGCTGGCGGTGGTGGCGCGGGAGGAGCAGGGAACCTACGGGTATAAAATCACCCAGGAAGTCCGGCAGGTGCTGGATCTGTCGGAATCCACCCTGTATCCTGTGCTGCGCCGTCTGCAGAAGGATGGATGCCTGACCGTGCGGGATGAAGCGTACAACGGCCGCAACCGCCGTTATTACGAGGTCACGGAGGCCGGGCGCGACCGGCTGGAGGCCTTCCAGGAGGAATGGGAGGCTTATACCAGCCAGATCAACAAATTGTTTAAGGGGGAGCCGTTATGAGGAAGTATGCCTATCTGGCCCGGCTGGAAGAGCTGCTGGCCGCCCTGCCTGCCGAGGAACGGCAGGATGCCCTGAACTACTATGAAGAATATTTCGATGCGGCCGGCAGTGAGCAGGAGGAAAAGACGGCGGAAGCGCTGGGCGACCCGACAGAGGTGGCCCGCAAGATTCTGGAGGGGAGGGCATTGCCCTTCAGGAGACACCGGCCGAGGAAAAAACACCTGCCGACACGCCGCAGCCGGAAGCAAAGCCCTGTCCGGAAACCGCCACGCCGGTAGCACCGCCCGCCGGACCCGAGCCGCCGGCGCCGGACCATCCAGCAGCCAGTGCAGACAAGGGCATCCCTGCACCTTCCGCCACTCCCAAACGTGTCCGGCGTCGGCTGTGGATCATCTACTGGCTGCTCATCGCGCTGGCGCTTGCCATTCAGATCAGCGCGCTGGTATTCGGGCTGCGCGGTTTCCCCGGCAAGGGCGGCGATACGGCCTCTATGGCGGTGGAAGGCGGGGTTTCGGAGCCGGATGCCACCGAGGTGACTCCCATGCCCACGGCAGCTGCCGGCCTGGAAGCCCAGGGAGCCGTTACCTACAGCGGTGTGCTGGATGCGCCCGGTGAAGGGACCTTCTATGTCAACCTCACCCGGGGCAATGTGGTCTTCCGCACGGGGGAACAGGCGTCGGTGGAAGTGCGCAATGTGGATGTGAGCCACAATGTCAATTACGGCAAGACGGTGGATTACGGTTATGCCTTTGTCTGTGACAGCACCGATCCCGATACCCATGTGACGATCACCCTGCCGCCGGATGCTTTTAACCGGGTGGAGGTACACATCAGCACCAGCGGCGCCATAGAACTGGGAGACCTGCAGATCCGGCAGCTGGATGCCTTTACCGCCAGCGGCCCTATCCAGTCGGGTAATCTTCGGACGGAATACCTGAATGCGGTGACAGCCATCGGCAACGTCTGGCTGGAAAAAGTGTCCGACGGGACGGAGTACCAGACCCAGGATGTCTGTATACAGGCGCCCCACGGGTATGTGGCAGCCAATTTCAGTGCGCCGCGCAATGAGTGGGAAACGCAGATCACCGCCCCGGACGGCATGGTGGAACGCACGGCTTCCAGCTCGAAAGAACCGACGGCAACACGTTCTTTGGAAGTGGTATCGGCCAGCACCGTGAACCTGCAGTACGGTGTTTCCTGAGCGAATTCCCGGCGGGTTTCCACGATTCACACAAAACAGAATCAATCAAATTGTGCAAAACGACGGTTGACAAGGCCGCTTTAATTTGATAAAGTAATCGTATTGGAAATGCAGTGATGGGGAGAAAGCAATTCCCAGCCAGCTACAGAGAGCCGCCGGATGGTGCAAGGCGGTGCGGCAGGTTTTGCGTCACTGGCCCCGGAGCAGCCGTGCTGATGGCCACAAGGCTGTAGGTGCGGACGGAACCTGACCGTTATCATGCAGGCGCGATTCGCCCGACTGGGGCCGATCGTACAGAGCGGCCGTCCATTTGCAACGGGGACGGCAATGAGAGTGGTACCGCGGGGTACAGCAAGATGTATTTGCTCCCGTCTCTCAAAGGCAAAACGCCTTTGAGGGACGGTTTTTTTATTGCCTCCTTCAAGGGCACACGAAACCTTGAAGGAGGCATTTTCTATGATGGACGCAACCAAGTACGCAGTAGGGTATTATCCGCCGCCGGTAGAACCGGGGCATGTATTCCAGTGGACGCAGAAGGACCACATCGAGAAGGCGCCGATCTGGTGCAGCGTGGACCTGCGCGACGGCAACCAGAGCCTCATCGTTCCCATGAGCCTGGAGGAGAAGCTGGAATTCTACGATATGCTGGTGAAGATCGGCTTCAAGGAGATCGAGGTCGGTTTCCCGGCCGCCAGCGAGACCGAGTACGAGTTCCTGCGCAAGCTCATCGAGGAGGACCGGGTACCCTCCGATGTGACGCTGCAGGTGCTGACCCAGTGCCGCGACCACATCATCCGCAAGACCTTTGAGGCGGTCAAGGGTGCGCCCCGGGCCATCATCCACTTCTACAATTCCACCAGCGTGGCCCAGCGGGAACAGGTGTTCAAGAAGTCCAAGGAGGAGATCAAGCAGATCGCCGTGGACGGCGCCAAGCTGGTCAAGCAGCTCAGCGAGGAGTACGAGGGGAACTTCCTGTTCGAGTACAGCCCCGAGAGCTTTACCGGCACCGAGCCGGAGTACGCGGTGGAGGTCTGCAACGCCGTGCTGGATGTCATGCAGCCCACCCCCGATCGGCCCATGATCATCAATCTGCCGGTCACCGTGGAGATGAGCATGCCGCACATCTACGCCAACCAGATCGAGTGGTGCTCCAACCATCTCAAGTACCGGGACAGCGTCATTCTCTCCACCCATCCCCACAATGACCGCGGCTGCGGCGTGGCGGATGCCGAGCTGGCGGTGCTGGCCGGCGCCCAGCGCGTGGAGTGCTGCCTCTTCGGCAACGGCGAGCGCACCGGCAACGTGGATGCCATCACGCTGGCCATGAATATGTACAGCCACGGCGTGGACCCGCATCTGGATTTCAGCGATATGCCCGCCATCTGCGAGGTGTATGAGCGGGTCACCCGCATGCATGTCTACGAGCGTTCTCCCTATGCCGGCAGCCTGGTCTTTGCGGCGTTCAGCGGCAGCCATCAGGATGCCATCGCCAAGGGCATGACCTGGCGCAAGGAGAAGGGCGAGCATCGCTGGACCTGCCCCTATATCCCGGTGGACCCCCACGACATCGGCCGCACCTACGACGCCGATGTCATCCGCATCAATTCCCAGAGCGGCAAGGGCGGCATCGGCTTCCTGCTGCAGCAGAACTACGGCTACAACCCGCCGCCCAAGATGCGGGAGGATCTGGGCTACCGCGTCAAGGAAGTCAGCGACCACGAGCATCGCGAGCTGAGTGTCAAGGAAGTGCTGTATGTCTTCGAGCGCGCCTACCTTAACCACACCAGCCCCTTCAATGTGACCGAGGCCCATTTCGTGCAGAATCCCGATCACACCATCACGGCCAACATCACCATTTCGGACAACGGCAAAACGGCCACCTGCACCGCCACCGGCAACGGCCGTCTGGACGCCGTGGCCACGGCCATCGAGCAGCAGACCGGCATGCACTTCACGCTGGTGCACTACAGCGAACATGCGCTGGATTCCGATACCGATTCCCGTGCCTGCTCCTACGTGGGCCTGAAGTGGGCCTCCGGCGAGGAGACCTGGGGCTGCGGCACCCACACCGACATCATCGTGGCCGGTATCCGCGCCCTTGTCAGTGCCATCAACAACAAGTAAGGTACGCCATTACGAAAGGAGCAGTTCATCATGGGAATGACCATGACCCAGAAGATCCTGGCCGCCCATTGCGGGGAAACCACCGTCAAGGCAGGCCAGCTCATCAACGCCAAACTGGATATTGTGCTGGGCAATGACATCACCACGCCGGTGGCCATCAATGAGTTTGAAAAGGCCGGGTTTGACTCGGTTTTCGATAAGACCCGCGTAAACATTGTGCTGGATCATTTTGTCCCCAACAAGGATATCAAGAGCGCCACCCAGTCCAAGCAGTGCCGGGAGTTTGCCAACAAATACGACATCCTCAACTTCTACGACGTGGGCGAGATGGGCATCGAGCACGCCCTCCTGCCCGAGAAGGGCATCGTCACGGCGGGCGACTGCATCATCGGCGCCGACAGCCACACCTGCACCTACGGCGCGGTGGGCGCTTTCTCCACCGGCGTGGGCTCCACCGATATGGCCGCCGGCATGGCCAAGGGCGTGGCCTGGTTCAAGGTGCCCGCCGCCATCAAGGTGGTGCTCACCGGCAGCCTGCACCGCCCGGTCAGCGGCAAGGATGTCATCCTGCACCTGATCGGCGAGATCGGCGTCTCGGGCGCTTTGTACAAGAGCCTCGAGTTCACCGGCGACGGCGTCAGGAGCCTGACCATGGAGGATCGCCTCTGCATCTGCAATATGGCCATCGAGGCCGGTGCCAAGAATGGTATCTTCCCGGTGGATGAGATCTGCGAGGCCTACCTCAAGGGCCGCAGCCAGCGCCCCTGGGTGAAGTACGAGGCTGATCCCGACGCGGAGTACGAGCGCACCGTGACCATCGACCTGGATGCGCTGGAGCCCACCGTCAGCTACCCCCACCTGCCCGAGAATACCCACCTGGCCAAGGAGGGTAAGGACATCAGGATCGACCAGATCGTCATCGGTTCCTGCACCAACGGCCGCATCGAGGACATGCAGGCGGCCTACGAGATCCTCAAGGGCAAGCACATCGCCAAGGGCGTGCGGGGCATCATCATTCCGGCCACCATGGCGGTTTATAAGGAATGTATCCTCCGCGGCTATACCGAAGCCTTCATTGACGCGGGCTGCATCGTCTCCACGCCCACCTGCGGCCCCTGCCTGGGCGGCTACATGGGCATTCTGGCGGCCGGAGAGCGCTGCGTCTCCACCACCAACCGCAACTTTGTGGGCCGCATGGGCCATGTGGATTCCGAAGTCTACCTGGCCAGCCCGGCCACGGCGGCGGCCAGCGCGCTGACCGGCTACATCACCGATCCCAGGGAGGTTTGAATATGAACGCCAAAGGACCTGTTTTCAAATACGGTGACAACATCGACACCGACGTGATCATTCCGGCGCGGTATCTGAACACCCAGAGCGCGGCGGAACTGGCCAGCCACTGTATGGAGGATATCGACAAAACCTTCGTCACCCGGGTCAAGCCCGGCGACATCATGGTGGGCGGCGAAAACTTCGGCTGCGGTTCCTCCCGGGAGCACGCGCCGCTGGCCATCAAGACGGCGGGCATCAGCTGTGTCATTGCCAAGAGTTTTGCCCGCATCTTCTACCGCAACGCCATCAACATCGGCCTGCCGATCCTGGAGTGCCCGGCGGCCAGCGAGGCTATCTCGGAGGGGGACACCGTCAGCATCGACTTTGACACCGGCGTCATCACCGACGAGACCACCGGCCAGACCTTCCAGGCGGCGCCTTTCCCGCCCTTTATCCAGAACATTATTGCCAAGGGCGGCCTGATGAACAGCCTGAAATAAGGGAGAAAAGACCCATGAACAAGAATATTGCACTGATTTACGGCGACTGCTCCAGCCCCGAGATCGTCACCCAGGCGGTGCGGGTGCTGGACAAGATCGCCGCTAAGCACGGCCATACCTTTACCTATACCCGTGCCTATATGGGCGGCGAAGCCATCGACAAGTTCGGCGACCCGCTGCCGGCGTCGGAGCTGGAAAAATGCAAGGCGTCGGACAGCGTCCTGCTGGGGGCCATCGGCGGTCCCAAGTGGGAGGGCATGCCTGGTGACAAGCGCCCCGAAAAAGGTCTGCTGCGGCTGCGTGCCGGCATGGGGCTGTATGCCAACAACCGCCCGGCCAAGATCTGGCCCCAGCTGGCGGCGGCCAGCCCGCTGAAGGCGGAAATCGTGGCCAAGGGCATCGACTTCATCGTGGTGCGGGAACTCATCGGCGGTGTCTACTTCGGCGAACACAAAACCTATGAGGAAAACGGCGAGAAGGTGGCCGTGGACACCATGCCCTATGCGGAACATGAGATCGAACGCATCGGCCGCATCGGCTTTGAGACGGCCATGAAGCGCCGCAAGAAGCTGACCTGCGTGGACAAGGCCAACGTGCTGGATACCAGCCGCCTGTGGCGCGCCGTCATGCACCGGCTGGCAGCGGAGTACCCCGAGGTGGAGTACAGCGAGATGTTCGTGGACAACTGCGCCATGCAGATCTGCAAGAATCCGGCCCAGTTCGATGTGATCGTGACCGAGAATATGTTCGGCGACATTCTCTCCGACGAAGCCAGCGAGATCACCGGCAGCATCGGCATGGTGCCGTCCTCCTCCCTGGGGGAGGGCAGCTGCGGGCTGTATGAGCCCATCCACGGCTCGGCGCCCGATATCGCCGGCCAGGATGTGGTCAACCCCATTGCCTGCATTCTGTCGGCAGCCATGATGCTGCGCTACAGCTTCGATATGCCCGCCGAGGCCGATGAAATTGAGGCGGCCGTCAATGCGGTGCTGGACAAAGGACTGCGCACCGCCGACATGATGGCTCCGGGCTGCACCCAGGTGGGATGCACCGCCATGGGCGACGCCATTCTGGCGGAACTGTAAAAGCCATTCCCCGCCGCGGTTCTGTGCGGAACAGCGGTTGAAACATACCGGCGGCCAAGACGCCGGAATAGGTTGTGGAGGAGAGGGGAGGCAGCTTCCCCGCGGCAAGGACCGCAAACAGCTGCTGCGGCGATATACCGTTTGTGCGAGCGGTATATCCATGACAAAACGGTACCCCCGGCAATGAGCTATCTGCGGGCTCATCGCCGGGGGTACGTTGTTTGGAGGAGCTTTCAGGAAGACTGTACCTCCTGCCAGGGATGGCGGGCGGCGCAGCGATTGTAATGTACGGTCTGCCAGACCTGGCAGAGGAGCGCCCACAGCAGTTCATAGGCAATGGCGGCCCAGTAGCTCATGGTGACGGGGTAGGTGGGCGAAATGAAGTTGGGCAGAAGGCAGATGGCCACAAAGACGGCCAGCATCAGGATGTACCACAAAATCTGGGGAAGGTTGCCATACCGGACCTTGATCTTGAGGGCGATGCGCTGGAACCAGGCCCAGACACACAGCCAGAGCAGCCATCGGAAGGGGGAGGAGATGATCCGGACAGCCTGGGGATCCTTGGCGCCGGGCACCAGCAGCACCGACAGATTGAGTAGTACCATGATGAGCATCATCCGGGGATACCAGGTGCAGACTTCATCCAGCGGTGTGCCGCGGGGCAGGTCGGGGGCCAGTTCCAAAAGAAACCGGTCGGTATCACCGCCCACTTCCTGCTGCGGCGTGCGGCCCTCCAGCTCGCACCGGGCCGCCATGCCGATCAGATCCTTGCGGATGCGCTCCATCTCATACCGGTTCCAGGTCAGGGCCTGCAGCCGCCCGACCATCTCCTTGAGTGTCATGCGGTCCTCTGTGTTCAGTGTTTCTTCGCTGAGATCGTTGGCCTTTTTCAGAAGGGTATACTGGTTTTGCAGCAACATACCGGGTCACATCCTTTCGGTGGTGAAAGAGAAGGGAAAACTCAGTCTTGCAGAATGGCATCGATGCTGGCAGACGTTTCTCGCCAGGCCGCCATGAATTCTGCCAGATACTGGCGGCCATCGTCGGTCAGGATGTAGTATTTTCGGCTGGGACCGCCATGCCCGGCCCGGTATTCGGCCAGGATCAGCCCCTTGCGTTCCAGGCGCAGCAGCAGGGGATAGAGGGTGCCCTCGGTCAGGTCGGCGAATCCACTCTCCCGCAGGGTGGAGGCGATGGCATAGCCGTAGGTGGGCTCGCGGGCGATGATCTTCAGGATGCAGCCCTCCAGTGTGCCCTTGCGCAGCTGTGCCCGGTCAAACATCGGCTCACCTCCACTACCTTGCATTACCATGTTCTTTGACTATATTGTATCGCAAGGTACTCCCGCTGTCAAGCAGAAAATGAAAAAAGCGGCAGTCATTTTACTGCCGCTTTGAAAAGATCAGTTGCGTTTGGAGCGGGGACGGTACCACAGGTTGGTCAGGGCATTGCAGACGCGGTTGACCGGGCTGCTGTAGAGGATGCACAGTGTGCCCAGGGCCTCCAGGGTGAACCAGGCGATGATGACGGGCACCGGGTGTTCCCGGGCGGGCTCATAGAAGCCGAGATCCACCAGGAAGGTCAGGATGGGCATGTGCAGCAGATAGATGGGCAGGGTACGCCGCCCAAGCGGGATCAGCGCGCGGAGACCGCCCAGCACGGCCACCAGCGCCACGCTGGTGACGATGCCCACCAGCAGAAAGCGTGCCCGGTCGGCCATGACATAGCCCTCCTGGTAGGCCACATCGTTGAAGATCTTGGCGCTTTCCCCCGGGGGATTCTCAAAGTGCATCAGCTGCCAGAAGTAGTAGCCGTAGCCTCCCAGCAAAAGAAGGGCGGGAACCACCCGCACCGCCCAGAAGCGGTGGGCGGCCTGGTCCAGCAGATCGATCTGGGGGCGGAAAAGCACGCCGAAGACGTAGAAGGGATAGAAGGCAAAAACCCGGACCAGCGTGAACGGCCATTCGATGGTGCCCGCCCACAGGCTGATGGCCACCGACAGCGCCAGACCCAGCACCGCACCGGGCAGGCGCAGTTTGTCCCGCAGGAAGATGAGCACCGGCAGGGTCAGATGCCAGAACAGCAGGGCGTAGAGATACCACATGTGCCGCCATGGCAGCAGAAAGGCCATCAGGATGCCGCCGGAAGGGGCGAAGTCTTCCCGCAGCACGATCACACGGAAAGCCAGCATGATGGCCTGCCCCAGAAGGTAAAGCCAGAGCTGCTGGAGCAGGAGTTTGCGCAGACTGAAATGGGCCACCAGGCCGCTGCACATGCAGAACAGCGCCATGTGGAACCAGTAGATGATGACAAAGACCGAACCGATCAGGTGGGAACCCAGCCGGTACTGTTCCATGAAGTGACCGAATACCACCAGCAGGATGCCCAAACCTTTCAGGACATCGATGTAATCCCGTCTGGGAGATGCGTTTTGTTGTTGCAACAAAGCAAACCCTCCTTTATCAAAAAGTGCGGGCTGGTTTCAGCCCGCGCTGCGGATATGGGGTATTATGCGCGTTCCCAGGGAGAGCGAACGATCTCCCCGGAATCTACCTTGCGGCAGGGGGCAACCTCGGCGCCGGCCTTGACAATGCCGCCCGGGGCCACATGCACACCGCGGCCCAGCACGGCGTCATGGTCCACGATGGCACCGCCGTTCACGATGCAGCCCACCCCCAGATGGGCACCGGCCCCCACGTAAGCCTGGGGCAGAATCACACAGCCCGGCTCCAGCACGGCGCTGGGGCTCACCGAGGCGGAAGCGCTGATGTACACAGGGGTATCGTAACCGGCAGCGGCCAGCTTTTGCAGCAGCTTCACCCGCAGTTCATTGTCACCCAGCGCCACAAAGGCGGGGCGGCCGGGATGCAGCAGGGCAGGGTCGGCGTAGTCGTGCAGCGTGCCGGCGCAGCCGGGGGCGTTGTCGTCCAGAAAAACGGCCTCACCCCAGCCATCGTCCAGCAGCCAGTCGGCCAGCTGCCGGCCAAAACCGCCTTTTCCCAGAATCAGGGGGCGGCGATGAAGAGACGGACGCGGAAATACTTCCATAGATTATTCCTCCTGAGCAGCCCCCGTATCGGCGCTGCTTTCAGCAGTCGGATCCGCGGTGCCCTCCGTGCCTTCGGCTGCGTTTTCGGAGCCCTCTTCGGTGGCGGTCTCCAGGCTGGTGCGGGGCTGGACCGCCAGAGGATCGGGCAGCGTGTTGTTTTGCAGGTCCTGCAAGACCTGGGGAATACCGGGGAAGAAGCGCTCCAGCCCGGTGCCTGAGCAGTGCAGGCCGTCAAAGAAGTCGGTCTCCTGCAGCCCCTCGATGCATTCCGGGTCATAACTGCCGTACAGCGGAATGTTGTGCTCGGCTGCGTACTGCCGCACCCAGTTTTCCACCTGGAAGAAGCCCTTGTGATTGTCCGGCTCGGTCAGCAGATAGCCGTACAGGTAGGGGTGCCAGGGGGAGAGTACCAGGATCACGGTGGTGCCCTGGGACTGGGCGTACTGGATGAAGGAGTCGAAGGCCTGCATCTGGGTGTCACTCAGGGCATCGAAGCCTTCCATATGTACGCTGTTGAAGCTCATACAGGCTTCGGCGGCCAGCGTCCGGATCTGGTCGGCACTCTGGTTGCGGAACGCCACGTCGTACAGCACGCTGCCGTCCGACCGCTTGATGGTGGAGGTCTGGTTGTAGGGATCGCCCTCCACGGGATTGAACTCGATGACATTACCGTCGTCATCGGTGACGGTGGCCTGGCCGTGGTTCTTCACGTAGTAATCCACGTTGCCCTGGAAATAGGCGGGGTCAGCCAGCGCACGCCACAATTCCACCTTGTCCGGTTCCTCGTAATCGGTGGGAACATTCAGAACCTTGGTCAGAAATTCGTTGTACAGGTCGGCGTCGGCACGGGAGTCAAAGGCCGCTTCGCTGCCGTAGAAGACCCAGGGGTCCAGGCTCCACAGCAGGACTTTGGGTGTTTTGCCGTAGCTGACCATCTTGTAATAGCTGGTCATATTGTCCCGGACATCGGCACCGGTAACACCCATGTTGAAGAAACTCTCCACGCCGGTGTTTTCCTGGTTGAACTGCAGCACCCGGCTGGAGCCGATGCCGATGGCCTCCGGCGCTTCAGGCACGTCCTGCGCATACAATTGTACGACCTGCCGTTCATCCATCTGCTCGAAATTGGTCACATCGTACCCTTCCAGCATCAGGTCCACGATGCGGCGGGGTGCCAGGGCACCCTGGAACAGACCGCTGCGGTCCACGTTGTAGCTGAAAGCCACCATGAAGACCAGGATAGGCACCAGCAGCAGGCACTTGAAGGCGGTTTTGGCGCCGAAGAAGAGACGCCGCGCCAGACCTTGCAGAAACCACACAAAGGGGTTGATGCGCTTCTGTTTCCGGCGGGGACGGGCAGGCGTTGCCGTCGGAGCACCGCGGTGGATCCTGACAGGCGGTGTGGGAATGGGGGTAGGGGAATTTGCAGACATTGAATACACCGCCTTTCGTCAGTATTGCTGATAGATGAACGCCGACTGGCCGAACGCCGCAAAGAAGAGGATGGCAGCCGCCGCCGTGTAGTAGAGGGTCCAGCGCAGCGGCCAGACCTGTTTGCGGATCCAGGCGGAGACATTCTGTCCGGTGTGTTCCACCGCAAAGACCACGAAGCAGCCAAACCAGAGCACCACCGGCAGGCGTCCGTCGATGCCGGAATCATAGAGCAGCGCCGTGATCTGGTGCCAGCTGCCGGCCAGATCCTGCCAGCCCTGGAGCATGGCGCCGTAGATGGCGAAGGGATCGGCGTTGTAGAGTGCGCTGGCAAAGAAGACCAGCGTGAAGCAGAACAGTACATTGGTGCACAGAATCTGCCACAGCGTCTTGAACCAGCTGGCCCGGTACAGCGGATTCACGCGGCCCAGCGCCCGGCGGGGCCGGGCGGTCAGCACGCTGAAGGCGGAGATCAGGCCGCAGGCCAGACCCCAGGCCAGATAGCGCCAGTCGGCACCATGCCAGAGACCCGAGCACAGGAAAACTATGATGATATTGAGATAGTGGCGCCAGGGGGCGCAGCGGCTGCCGCCCAGGGAAAAGTAGACATAATCCCGGAACCAGCCGGTCATCGAGATATGCCAGCGGCGCCAGAAATCGCCGAAGCTGCGGGATTCAAAGGGGGACTGGAAGTTTTCGATCAGGTCGTACCCCAGAATACGCGCAGCGCCCAGGGCAATGTCACAGCAGCCGGAGAAATCCATGTACAGCTGGATGGCAAACAGAACGGTGGCCGCCACCAGGTTGGGCCCACTCATGGTGGTGGGATCGCCGTACACCACCGAGACATAATGGCTCAGGTTGTCGGCAATCACCATCTTTTTGGTGTAGCCCCACAGCATGCGGAAGGCACCGCCGGCGCAGCGGCTGTAACTGAAGCGGCGGCTTTTCTGAATCTGGGGCCGCAGCTGGGGATAACGTTCGATGGGGCCGTTGATGAGGGTTGGAAAGAAGCTCACAAACAGGGCATAGTGGAACGGATTGGTCTCCACCCGGCAGCGGTGCTTGAACACGTCGATGGTGTAGCTCAGCGCGGTAAAGGTAAAGTAGCTCAGTCCCAGCGGCGCCAGCAGATTGTCCCGGCGGGCCAGCCAGCTGCCGCCCAGACTGTCGGCCAAAAGGTTCCAGTATTTGTAGTAGATGAGCACCCCAATGCCGAAGGCGATGGCGACCAGCAGCGCCACTACCTGCACGGCACGGTTCTTGATCCGCCCGATGAGCAGACCGCACAGCCAGGTAACCAGGGTGGCACCCAGCAGCACTCCCACCAGCGGGCGGTTGGCCGGGTCATAGCAGAAAAAGGCGTAGCTGGCCGCCAGCAGGAAATAGGGACGGGCAATGCGCGGCAGCGCATAGTGGATCAGTGCCGTTGCCGCAAAAAAGACAAGAAACAGCAACGAGGTGATCGTCATTGTCTGGTCCCCGCTCAGAAAGGCGAGAACCTGTTCCCAGGTGATTGTCATACTCTCTCTCCGTTCACACAACCGATAACCGCCGCAGGGTTATTGCTTTTCTTCCAGATCCCGCACGCGCTTCTCCAGAATGGCGTTGGCCTGGGTCAGGCGTCTGCATTTATCTGCCAGCTGACTGATGGCAATGCTCAGGGACAGCAGCACCACCAGCACAAAACAGAACATCAGCAAAAACACCAGATTGACCGGCATCTCGATGTCCAGCAGATCCCGCAGCACATAGATCACATAGGGGAAGACCGCCGCAACGACCAGTCCCACAGCCAGTGCCAGCCACAGAAGGCTGTACTTGACGCTCATCAGACCGCGTTTCAGGAACGCGAAGATAATCAGCAGCAGCGCCACGGCGCCCAGAATCATGAAAAATTGAAGCTGTGGTGTCATGCCTTGCCCCCCCGTGTCTTGTGGATGGAAAAGCGGTCAATGATCAGGGCCAGTGAGACTTTGACCATGTAGTAGACGCTTCTGAAGCTGGAAATGCTGGACACACCGCCCTGGCGCTCCCGCATGATGACGGGGGCCTCCCCGACGGAAAAACCGGCCAGACTGGCCGCCAGGATGGCTTCCGGCTCCGGGTAGTCGGCGGCGTAATGCCGGGCAAAATAGTCGGTCATCCGGGCGTTGGTGGCGCGGAATCCGCTGGTCACATCCAGCACACGCTTGCCGCAGAGCAGGTGAATCAGCCCGCTGAGGAAGCGGATACCCACCCGGCGCATGAAGCTGGTCTGGAAGCCCTCCTTGCGGATGAAACGGCTGCCGATACACATATCGAACTGTCCGTCCAGTACAGGCTGGATGATTTCCCGCAGATAGGCGGGGTCATGCTGTCCGTCGCCATCCATCTGGACGGTGACATCGTATCCGTTGCGCGCCGCATACAGATACCCGCACTGCACACCGCCGCCGATGCCAAGGTTGACCGGCAGATCCAAAAAGGGATAGCCGCGGCTTTTCAGCAGGGCAGCGCTGCCGTCGGTGGAACAGTCGTTGATGACCAGAAAATCCACGTCGGGGCAGACCGCCTTCAGGCGTTCCACCGTGCCGACGATGTTTTCCTCCTCGTTGTAGCAGGGAATCAGCACCAAAATTTTTTCGTCCAAAGGTGTACCTCACATCCGGGCGTTCACTCGCCCTGCAAAATAAACGTTTCCAGCCGGCGCAGCAGTTCCGCCCGGCGGTAATGTGCCTGATAGTAGGCCTTGGCCCTGGCGCCCAGGGCGGCCCGCTCCTCGGCGGACATCTGTACCAGGCGCACCATGTTCCGGGCCAGCGCCTGCTGGTCACAGGCCGGGCTGACCAGGCCGCCGCCGCTTTGCTGCACGGCTGCAAAACCGGCGCCATTCATGCTGGCCAGGATGGGCTTTCCGGCAGCCATATAGCTGGCCAGCTTGCCGGGAACCGTCAGGCCCAGGTCGGGCGAATCCGACAGGGAGATCAGCAGCGCATCGGCCAGTGCGGTAAACCGGGGCACATCCTTGGCCGGCACGCTGCCGTAAAAGGTCACGGCGTCCTCCGCGTGCAATTCATGGGCCAAGGCCTGCAGGCTCTCCCGGCTCATGCCGTCGCCCACCAGCAACAGATGAAGCGCCGGCGCGCCGGCAGCCCGGGCCTCCAGCACGGCGCGCAGCACCATGTCCAGGCTCTGCGCCGGCGTGAAGGTGCCGGTGAACACCAGGTTGAACCGGCTGGCAAACTGGGCTTCCAAAGCCTCATCCCGCTGGGGCACCGCATAGAAATCTTCGCAGTACTGGGGAATCACTGCCACCGCATCGGGCGTTTTGCCGGTGCGCTGGCAAAGCCGCTGCTGCAGCGGCTCACTCATGGCGATCAGGCGGTCGGCCCGCTTGTAGAGAAAATCGCTGACGCCCTGGGCAATGCGCCGCAGCAGCCCGTTGTGTACCGGCAGAACGCTGTACAGATTTTCCGGCCAGAGGTCCAGCACATAGTTGGTGAAGGGGATATGATGCTTTTTAGCATAGCGGATGGCCGGCCAGCACATGAGCACCGGGCTGGTGTTGAAGCAGAACACTGCATCGTAGCCGCCCGGCAGGCGCTTCAGCGCCGCAGCAGCATGGATGGGCCAGCTCACATAGTTCAGGAAAATGTTGACGCTGGTATTGCCCCGGCGCGGCCACTCTTTGGCCCGGAAGACCCGGGCGCCGCCGTAGGATTCCTCCCAGGGGCCGTGGGGACCGTAGCCCTCAAACCACTCGCCCTTGGGATAGTTGGGCAGTCCGCAGAGCACATCCACTTCCAGGCCGTCCTGTAAAAAACCTTCCACAATATCATTGATGCGGAAGTTCTCCGGCCAGAAGTGCTGGGTTACCACAAGGATGCGTTTACCCATCTCAGTACTTTCTCCACACCATCTTGTTCACCACACCGGTGTAGCTCTGGATGATCTTGACCACCTTGTTGGATACATCCTCGGTATAGTAGGGGACGGGGATGCCGTCGTCGCCGTTGGCATTCATGGCCACAGCGGTTTCCACGGCCTGCTCCACGCCGCCGGCGCGGATGCCGGCCAGAACAAAGCAGCCCTTGTCCAGGGCTTCGGGACGTTCGGTGGAGGTGCGGATGCAGACCGCGGGGAAGGGATGCCCCACGCTGGTGAAGAAGCTGGACTCCTCCGGCAACGTGCCGGAGTCCGAGATGACGGCAAAGGCGTTCATCTGCAGATGGTTGTAGTCATGGAAGCCCAGGGGCTCATGGAGCTTGACCCGCTTGTCCAGCTGGAATCCCATGGCATCCAGCCGCTTTTTGCTGCGGGGATGGCAGGAGTACAGGATGGGCATGTCGTAGGTCTCGGCCAGATGGTTGATGGAGGTGAACAGATCGATGAAATTCTGCTCGGTATCGATGTTTTCCTCCCGGTGGGCCGAAAGCAGCATGTACTTCCGGGGCTCCAGTCCCAGGCGTTCCAGCACATCGGAGGCCTCGATCTTTTCCAGATTGGCGTGGAGCACCTCGGCCATGGGGCTGCCGGTGACGAAGGTGCGCTCCTTGGCAGTGCCCTCGGCGTTGAGGTAGCGGCGGGCATGCTCGGAGTAGCACATGTTCACATCGGCGATGTGGTCGACGATGCGGCGGTTGGTCTCCTCGGGCAGGCACTCGTCAAAGCAGCGGTTGCCGGCCTCCATGTGGAAGATGGGAATGTGCAGCCGCTTGGCGGAAATAGCGCTCAGGCAGGAGTTGGTGTCGCCCAGGATCAGCAGGGCGTCGGGTTTCTGCTCCACCATCAGGGCGTAGGACTTGGCGATGATGTTGCCGATGGTCTCGCCCAGGTCCTTGCCTACGGCGTCCAGATAAAAGTCGGGAGCCCGCAGCCCCAGGTCCTCAAAGAAGACCTGGTTCAGGTTGTAGTCGTAGTTCTGCCCGGTATGCACCAGGATCTGATCGAAATACTTGTCGCATTTTTTGATGACGGCGCTCAGACGGATGATTTCCGGCCGGGTGCCGATGATCGTCATCAGTTTTAGCTTGTTCATGAAAAAACATCCTTATTTCGTAAAATTATACCGGCAGGTAGAAGGTGTCGGGATGGTCGGGGTCAAAGCATTCGTTGGCCCACATCAGGGTGACCATCTCTTCGCTGCCCACATTCTCAATGTTGTGGGTGTATCCGCAGGGAATGTCCACCACCTGCAACTTGCTGCCGCTGACGCGGTATTCGATGATCTCCTGGCTGTCGGGGCGGCGGAAACGGATGATGCCCTCCCCCCGGACCACCAGAAACTTCTCGTTTTTGGTGTGATGCCAGTGGTTGCCCTTGACGATGCCGGGCTTGGAAATATTCACGCTGACCTGTCCGCGCTCCGGCGTGCGCAGCACTTCGGTAAAGCTGCCCCGGTCATCGCAGTGCATATTCAGATCGTAGGCAAACTGGTCGGTGGGCAGGTAGCTCAGGTAAGTGGAGTACAGCTTCTTTTCAAAGCTGCCCTCTGCCAGATAGGGCACAGCGAGACTTCCCTTGCGGGCCTCGGCAAAGCTGCGGATCAGTTCGGCCAGACGGCCCAGGGTCACCCGGTGCACCGGATGGATGCGGCAGTAGCCTTCCTCGTCGCGCTGGGCCTTGCCCTGCTGCAGGGCGTCCAGGATACAGGCGATCACATCGTCAATGTAGACCAGCGGCAGTTCGTAGGCGGGGTCCCGCACCTCGATGGGCAGATCCCGGGCAATGTTATGGCAGAACGTTGCCACCACGCTGTTGTAGTTGGGGCGGCACCACTTGCCGAAGACGCCCTCCATGCGGAAGACGTACACCGGCGCACCGGTGTTTTTCCCGTGGGCGAAGATGGCGTCCTCCGCCTGTTTTTTGCTCTTACCGTAGTCATTGTCCAGCGCGGCCTGGATGCTGCTGGTCACGAGAACCGGCGCCCGGTTGCCGCTCTCCTCCAGAAGATGGAGCATGGTGTCAGTCAGCCCGGCATTGCCGCTGTAAAATTCGCTGGGGTCCTTGGGACGGTTGATTCCGGCCAGATGCACCACAAAGGCGGCCCGGCGGCAGTAATCCGCCAGGGTTTCCACGGTGTCGTCCTTCTCAAACAGCATAAGATCACGGCAGCCCATGGCGTGCAGGGTGGCTACCAGATTGCGTCCCACAAAGCCGCCGGCGCCGGTGATCAGGATGGGCGTCGGAAGGGAAGAGTTCTCATTGGGCATTTTTGGCCAGCTCCTCCTTGATATAATCGGTGGTCATGATCTTTTCGATGGTCTGCTCCACATTCAGGCGGCGGGTGTTGTGGCTGGTGTAGTCCTCGTCCGCCTGGGTGTGCACCTGGCCCTTGACGAAGAACTTGTCGTAGTTCAGGTCGCGGGTGTCGGCTGCCACACGGAAGTAACCGCCCATATCCTCGGAACGGGTGCGCTCTTCCTTGGTCATCAGCGTTTCGTAGAGTTTTTCGCCGTGGCGGGTACCGATGATGCGGGTGCCGGTGTCGCCGAACAGCGTCTGCACGGCCTTGGCCAGGTCCCCGATGGTGGAGGCGTCGGACTTCTGGATGAAGAGGTCGCCGGGGTTGGCATGCTCAAAGGCGAACATGACCAGATCCACAGCCTCGTCCAGGTTCATGAGGAAACGGGTCATGTTGGGGTCGGTGATGGTGATGGGGTGACCGGCCCGGATCTGTTCCACAAACAGCGGAATCACGCTGCCGCGGCTGCACATGACGTTGCCGTAGCGGGTGCAGCAGATGACGGGGCCGCCGCGCTGGGCGGAGACACGGGCGTTGGCGGTAATGACATGTTCCATCATGGCCTTGGAGATGCCCATGGCGTTGATGGGATAGGCGGCCTTGTCGGTGGAAAGGCAGACTACGCGCTCCACGTTGGCCTCGATGGCGGCGTGAAGCATGTTGTCGGTACCCTCGATGTTGGTGCGCACTGCTTCCATGGGGAAGAACTCGCAGGAGGGAACCTGCTTGAGGGCCGCAGCATGGAAGATAAAGTTGACGCCGGGCATCACATCCCGCAGGCTCTGGATGTTACGCACATCGCCGATGTAGAACTTGACCTTCTCGTAGTGCTCGGGGTACTGGGCCTGCAGCTCGTGGCGCATATCGTCCTGCTTTTTCTCGTCACGGGAGAAAATACGGATTTCGCCGATGTCGGTGGTCAGAAAGTGCTTGAGCACGGTGTGGCCGAAACTGCCGGTGCCGCCGGTGATCAGAAGGGTTTTGTCTTTGAAAATGGTGCTTGCCATAAAGGCCTCCTTATTATTTCTGCGTCGGGACGCAAATCTCCTTTATAATCTTTCCTATTTTAACACATTCCTCCGGGTTTGAAAAGTGCATCCTCTTGGAAATTGCTGCTTTTTGTGGTATACTACCGTAAAAACGCAAAACGGGTCCTGTCCGGCCTGTTTCTATGAGGAGGAACCAAATTTCATGCGTGCGTATGAACGACTGCTGAACTATGTGAAAGTGTATACCACATCCGATCCCAATTCCGGGACCCACCCCAGCACGATGCGTCAGTTTGATCTGGCTCGCCAGCTGGTGGAAGAACTGAAAGGGCTGGGTCTTGCCGATGCCCATGTGGACGAGCACTGCTATGTGTATGCCACTCTGCCGGCCACTCCGGGGCAGGAGGAGGCCAAAGCGCTGGGCTTCATCGCCCATCTGGATACGGCGGACGACGCCAGCGGCGAGCATGTGAATCCCCAGATCCATCCCGACTATGACGGCGGTCCCGTCACGCTGCCTGCCACGGGGGCAGTGCTGGACCCTGAGACTTTCCGGTTCCTGAAAAATCTGAAGGGCCAGACGCTGATCACGGCGGACGGCTCCACGTTGCTGGGCGCTGACGACAAGGCTGGCGTGGCCGAGATCATGACGATGCTGGAGCGGGTGCAGGCGGAAAAGCGTCCCCACGGCAAGCTCTGTGTCGGCTTCACGCCCGATGAGGAGATTGGCGAAGGCGCCAGCCTGTTTGATGTGGCGCATTTCGGCGCGGCCTACGCCTATACGGTGGATGGCGACGACGTGGGCGAAATCAGCTACGAAAACTTCAATGCGGCAGCCGCCGTGGTGACGGTGCACGGCTTCAGCGTCCATCCCGGCAGCGCGAAAAACGCCATGCGCAACGCCCAGAACATCGCCATCGAGTTCCATCAGGCCCTGCCGGCTTTCTCCCGCCCGGAGCATACCGAGGGCCGGGAAGGCTTCTTCCATCTGACCAGTATGCAGGGCGATGTGACGCTGGCGCATCTGGGCTATATTGTGCGTGACCATGATGCCGTCAAGTTCGAAGCCCGCAAGGCGCAGATGCAGCATATTGCCGACTGCCTGAACGAGCGGTACGGTGCCGGCACGGTGGAACTGGACATCAAGGACAGCTACTACAATATGGTGGAGAAGATCAAGCCCCACTTCCATCTGGTGGAAAACGCCCGCAAGGCCATCCGCGCGGCGGGGCTGGAGCCCATCGAGGCGCCGGTCCGCGGCGGCACCGATGGCGCCACGCTGAGCTATATGGGTCTGCCGTGCCCCAACCTGGGCACCGGCGGGTTCAACTTCCATGGCCCCTGCGAGTGCATCACGGCCGAAAAGATGGACCAGAGTGTGGAAATCCTGCTGAACCTGGTGGATCTCTACAAATAAGCAACCCTTTGCAAAGTGCAGCCGGCAGAACACTGCCGGCTGTTTCTGGTTTCGGGTATACCTATTATAATAGAAACAGGGAAGCGGGCAGCCGGCATAATTTCCTCTTGACAAAGGCACACCTGCACGGGTATAATACTCATTACCGTGCAGGTGTCGTACAACGGCTAGTACATCAGCCTTCCAAGCTGAGGACGAGGGTTCGACTCCCTTCACCTGCTCCAGAAAAAAGAGCGTTGCAGCGTACACTGCGGCGCTCTTTTTGTTTGCGCGTACACGCTTTAGTACGCACTTTGATAAAAATAAAGCCCGGGCGGTGTTCCGGGCGTTTTTTGTTTGTACGCTTTTTGGATAAATATAAAAATTTTGCGCAGACAACCCTTGCTTTTGTACACTTAAGCGAAAAATGAAAAATCAAGAAAATTAGCTAAAAATATTAAGATAAATTTATTGACAATAATGGGAAACAGAGTATAATGGTACTGTTCTTTTAGCTAAATAAATTTAGGTGAAATTACGAACAGAAAAAATATTAAACCAAGGAGTGTATTCCCATGACTTTTGAAGAACTGAAGAACGTGATCGTGGAGACCCTGAACGCCGATGCCGACGCCGTTACGATGGAAGCCAGCCTGGCGGACGACCTGAATGCCGACAGCCTGGACGCCGTGGAACTGAACATGGCGCTGGAGGAAAAGTTCGGCACTGCCATTCCCGATGAGGAACTGGGCAATATGAAGACCGTGGGCGACATCTTCAACTACCTGACCGAGAACGCCTGATATTCTTCCATCTTTCAAACAGGAGGTCTTCACGCATGAATGTCAGCAAGATCTTTGCCCTCACTCCCCGGGAGCGGGCTTTTCAGCTCAAGGCGCGCCGGGATGCCGGTACCGACAATCCCCGTTGGCAGGCACCGGAATTTTTCACCTGCAAAAAATGTGAGCGCCGTGCCACGCGGCAGGTCTGGGCCAGCACGCTGTACGTCTGCCCCAACTGCGGGTATCATCACCCGGTGGGTGGGTATTATCGTCTGAGCATGGTGCTGGACCACGGCACTTTCCGGGAACTGGACGGCGAGCTGGAAGGCAAGAATGTGCTGGCATTCCCGGGCTACGACGAGAAGCTTACCAAACAGCGCGCCAAGACCGGCCTGAACGATGCGGTGGTGACAGCCTACGGCAAAATCGGCGGCATTCCGGCCGTGGTGGCGGTACTGGACAGCCGGTTCTTTATGGGCAGTATGGGCACGGCCGTGGGGGAGCGGATCACCCGCGCCGTGGAATATGCCACCAGCAAGCGGCTGCCGCTGATCATCTTCTCGGCCAGCGGCGGCGCCCGCATGCAGGAAGGTATCTTCAGCCTGATGCAGATGGCCAAGACCAGCGCCGCCATCCAGCGGTTCCAGGCCAGGGGCGGGCTGTACATCAGCTACCTGACCCATCCCACCACCGGCGGCGTGACGGCCAGCTTTGCCAGCCTGGGCGACATCACGCTGGCGGAGCCCAATGCGCTGATCGGCTTTGCCGGTCCCCGCGTCATTGAGCAGACCATCGGAGAAAAGCTGCCCAAGGGATTCCAGCGCGCGGAATACCTGCTGGACCACGGTTTTGTGGATAAAGTGGTACCCCGCGGCGAGATGAAGCAGACGCTGGTGCAGCTGCTCCAGCTGCACACACAAGGAAGGAAGCGCGGCGCATGATCAAAGACATTTTGAAGGAAGTGGAATCCCTGGACCGGCGCATTGGTGCGCTGGAACATCCCACAGTGGAGGATGAGGCGGAAAGCCAGCTGCTGGGGGAGGAAAAGGGTGCCTCGACGGAAGCGGAATCCCTGGACGAGCTGAAAGCCCGGCGGGATGCGCTGCTGGAACAGTGCCGGGAACTGACGCCGGCGGACCGTGTATTCCTGGCCCGGCATCAGGGACGGCCCCGCATTGACGAGTACATCCAGGCGCTGTTTACCGATTTCTTTGAGCAGCGCGGCGACCGGGAATGCAGCGATGATCCCAGCATCCTGGGCGGCATTGCCCGGTACAAGGGCGTCCCGGTTACCGTGATCGGCCACCGCAAAGGGTCCACACTGGAAGAAAACATGCACTTCCGGTTCGGCATGCCGGAGCCGGATGGGTACCGCAAGGCGCTGCGCCTGATGGAGCAGGCGGAAAAGTTCGGCCGTCCCATCATCACCTTTATCGATACCCCGGGCGCCTACCCCGGCAAGGAAGCGGAGGAGCGCGGCCAGGGAGAGGCCATCGCCCGCAACCTGGCGGAGATGAGCGGCCTGACGGTGCCCATCATCTCGGTGGTCACCGGCGAGGGCAGCAGCGGCGGCGCGCTGGGTCTGGGCGTGGCCAACCGGATTCTCATGCTGGAGAACGCCGTGTATTCGGTGCTCAGCCCGGAAGGCTTTGCCAGCATTCTGTGGAAGGACTCCTCCCGCAGCGGGGAAGCCTGCGAGATCATGAAGCTGACTGCCCAGGACCTTTTGGAAGACGGCATCGTGGAGGAAGTCATCCCCGAGCCTCTGGGCGGTGCGCAGCGGGATCACGAGGCGCTGTTTGCGGCTGTGGATGCCGCGCTGGAACGGCATCTGACCCAGCTGTGCAAGATGAGCGGCAAGGCACTGGCCGACCAGCGGTACAAAAAGTACCGCCAGATCGGACTGTGAGAAAAACGGATCGAGGGAGCTTATGGAAGGTTTGCAGCTGATTGCCACCGGCGGGGCGCTGCCCGGCCGTGTGGTGACCAACGAGGATTTGAGCAAGCTGGTGGATACCAGCGATGAATGGATCACCACACGCACCGGCATTCGGCAGCGTCATTTCTGCTCGGAAGGGGAGACCGCCGCCACGCTGGCCATTGCGGCCGCACGGCAGGCACTGGAGCGCAGCGGGCTGCAGCCGGAACAGATCGGCTGCTGTGTCTGTGCCACCCTGTCCGGGGCGTATGCCACCCCCAGCACCGCCTGCCTGGTGCAGCATGAACTGGGCCTGGCGCAGGATATCCCGGTACTGGATGTAAATGCCGCCTGCTCCGGCTTTATCTATGGGGCCGCTGTGGCCCGGGGCCTGCTGGCCACCCGCCCGGAGGACAGCCGGCGCTATGCGCTGGTGATCGGGTGCGAACAGCTTTCCCGCCTGATGGACATGACCGACCGCAACACCTGTGTGCTGTTCGGCGACGGTGCGGGCGCCGTACTCTTTGAACTGGTGGACGGTGTGGACTTCGCGGTGGATCTGGGCGCCCGGGGCGATATGGCCATTGAAACGCCGCCCTGCGGGCCCATTCGGATGGACGGCCGGGCAGTGTTCCGCTTCGCGGTGGAAGCGCTGCCCCGCACGCTGGAGGCGGTGCTGGAGGCCACCCACCACACGCTGGACGATCTGGACTGGGTGGTGTGCCACCAGGCCAACAGCCGTATCATTGACCACTGTGTGAAAAAGCTGAAGGCCGACCCCGAAAAATTCTACAAGAATATGGACCGCCATGGCAATACCAGTGCCGCCAGCATTCCGGTGGCGCTGAATGAATTGTATGAGAACGGCCGCCTGCAGCCGGGCATGCGTCTTGCCTGTATCGGCTTTGGCGGCGGCCTGACCTGGGGCGGTATGTTGCTCACTGTGAAAGGAAGCGTCGTATGAAACTGCTGAACGAGATTCTCGGTACCCGGTATCCTCTGATTCAGGGCGGCATGGCCAACATTGCCACCGGCGAATTTGCCGCCGCCTGCGCCAACGCCGGCGCGTTGGGTCTGATCGGTTCGGGCGGTATGAATACCGATTCGCTGCGGGAGAATATCCGCCGCGCCAAACAACTCACCGACAAGCCGTTCGGCGTCAACATCATGCTGATGCATCCCCAGGCGGATGCGTTTGCCCAGATCGTGGTGGAGGAAGGCGTCCGCTTTGTCACCACCGGCGCGGGCAACCCCGGCAAGTACATGGAGAGCTGGAAAAAGGCCGGCATCACGGTGATTCCTGTGGTGGCGGCTGCGGTGCTGGCCAAGCATCTGGTCAAATGCGGCGCGGATGCCGTGATCGCGGAGGGTACCGAGAGCGGTGGCCATGTGGGCGAGATGGCCACCATGGCGCTGGTGCCCCAGGTGGTGGATGCCGTGGATGTGCCCGTCATTGCGGCGGGCGGCATCGCCGACGGCCGTCAGCTGGCGGCAGCCTTTGCGCTGGGCGCCTGCGGTGCCCAGATCGGCACCTGCCTGCTGGTCTCGGAGGAATGCCCCATTCATCCTAACTACAAGGCGGCACTGATCAAGGCGAAGGACAGCGACACCATCGTCACCGGCCGCATCGGCGGCACCCCGGTCCGGGTGCTGAAAAACCGGATGAGCCGGGAGTATGTCCGCCAGGAAAAGGCCGGTGCCGACAAGATGGAACTGGAAAAGTACACGCTGGGCAGCCTGCGCCGCGCCGTGTTTGACGGCGATACCGAGACGGGCAGCCTGATGGCCGGTCAGGTGGCCGGCATGCTCAAGGGCGTGCGCCCCGTGGCTGACATTCTCGACGAGATGATGACCGACTGCCGTACCCGTCTGCAAGAGATGGGCCAGATGAAGGTATAAAAGGAGTACATCAGGATGAAACTCGCATTTTTGTATGCCGGCCAGGGCAGCCAGCACGCCGGGATGGGCGCCGATCTGTACGAGGCGTCGCCGGTTTTCCGCAAAGTCTTTGATGAGGCTGACTCGGTACTGGATTTTGATCTCAAGACCACCTGCTTCGAGGATCCCCAGGGGGTCATCAACCTGACCCGTTACACCCAGCCCTGCATGGTGGCCTTCGCCGCCGGTGTGACGGCCATGCTGGCGGATGCCGGCATCCGCCCCGACTACGCGGCGGGCCTTTCATTGGGCGAGTACTCGGCGCTGGAATGTGCCGATGTGCTGGACGCCAAGAGTGCTGTGGAGCTGGTGGCCTTCCGCGGCCAGGCCATGGCCAAGGCGTCCGAGGGCCTGGACTGCGGCATGACCGCCGTCCTGATGCTGGACCGCGACAAGCTGCAGGCCTGCTGTGAGGAGGCTTCCTCCCTGGGCGTGGTGCAGATCTGCAACTACAACTGCCCCGGCCAGCTGGTTATCGGCGGGGAAAAGGCTGCCGTGGACCGCGCTGCCGAACTGGCCAAGGAGGCGGGCGCCAAGCGCTGCCTGCCCCTGAAAGTCAGCGGCCCCTTCCACACCATTCTCATGCATCCGGCCGCCGTGGCGCTGGCCGAGCGGTTCCAGACCGTGAAGTTTGCGCCCATGCGCATGCCGGTGCTCTTCAACTGCCTGGGCCATGAAAAGGCTCCCGCGGATTCCATTGCCGATCTGCTGGTGCGGCAGGTCCAGAGCAGTGTGTATCTGGAGGACACCATCCGCCGTCTGGCGGACCTGGGTGTGGACACCGTGGTGGAAATCGGACCCGGCCATACCATCAGCGGGTTCGTGAAGAAGACGGTGGGCAGTACCATCCGCTGCCTGAACATTGAGACGGCTGCCGACTTTGAAAAGGCTGTGGCAGAACTGAAGGAGGTCCAGGCATGAGCGAGGAACAGGGAATGCGCCGCGCGGCGCTGGTCACCGGCGGCGGCCGCGGCATCGGCCGGGCCATCTGCCTGGCGCTGGCCAAGGCAGGCTTTGATGTCTGTGTCAACTATGCGTCCAGCTCGGCTGCGGCGGAACAGACGGCCGCCGATTGCCGGGCACTGGGCGTGCAGGCCATTACGCAGCAGGCGGATGTGACCGATCCCGCCCAGTGCCAGAGCCTGGTGGAGGGCGCGGCCCAGACCTTCGGGCGTCTGGACGTGCTGGTCAACAACGCTGGCGTCACAGCCGACAAGCTGATCCTGCGCATGAAGGAAGAAGACTTCGACAAAGTCATCAATGCCAACCTCAAGGGGGCGTTCTTCTGCAGCAAGACCGCCTGCAAACTGATGATGCGCCAGCGGTATGGCCGGATCATCAACCTCAGCAGCGTGGTGGGCCTGCACGGCAACGCCGGGCAGAGCAACTACGCCGCCAGCAAGGCGGGACTGATCGGCCTGACCAAGAGCCTGGCCAAGGAGTTCGCGGCCCGGGGTGTGACCGTCAACGCGGTGGCGCCCGGTTTTATCGATACGGATATGACCGCCGCCATGTCCGACGCGGCCAAAACGGCGGCGCTCGGCGCTGTCCCGGCAGGTCGCATCGGCCGCGCCGAGGAAGTGGCCCAGGCGGTGGCCTTCCTGGCCAGCGAAGAGGCCTCCTACATCACCGGCCAGGTGCTGTGTGTGGACGGCGGTATGGGCATGTAAAACAGCGGGGGGCGCGGTAGCGGTCATGTTGTGCGGCGGTCCGCGCCGGTTTGGTTTGAACGGTAACGATAGATACGGAAAGAGATAGCGAGGTTTCCTATGGAAAAACGCAGAGTTGTGATTACCGGCCTTGGCACGGTCAACCCCACCGGCAATACGGTGGCGGACAGCTGGGCGGCGGTGCGCCGCGGTGTGTGCGGCGTCGGGCCCATTACCCATTACGATACCACCAACAGCAAGGTCAAGCTGGCGGCGGAGGTCAAGGACTTTGACCCCACCGTCCGGATCGACAAGCGGGAGGCCCGCAAGATGGCCCGCTTCACCCAGTTTGCGGTGGTGGCTGCCGCGGAGGCCATGGAGGATTCCGGCCTGGATCTGGAGCATACCGACACCAGCCGTTTTGCCACCATCATTTCCAGCGGCATCGGCGGCCTGCCCACCATCGAGGAGGAGCACGCCAAGGGGGAGGCCAAGGGCTTTGACCGTGTGAGCCCCTTCTTTGTGCCCATGTCCATCGCCAACATGGCGGCGGGCCAGGTGTCCATCCGCTTTGGTCTCAAGGGCATGTGCACCAGCCCGGTCACGGCCTGTGCCGGCGGTACCAACGCCATCGGTGATGCATTCCATCGCATCCGGGACGGCTATGAGGACCTGGCCATCTGCGGCGGTGCGGAGAGCTGCATCAGCCCTCTGGGCGTGGGCGGTTTCACCAGCATGAAGGCGCTCAACACCACCGAGGACCCCGCCCGTGCCTCCATTCCCTTTGACGCGGAACGCGGCGGCTTTGTCATCGGCGAAGGTGCCGGCATCCTGGTGCTGGAGGAACTGGAACACGCCCTGGCCCGCGGCGCCAGGATTTACGCTGAAGTGGTGGGCTATGGCGCCAACTGCGATGCCTATCACTTCACGGCGCCGGCACCGGGCGGCGCCGGCGGTGCCGAGTGCATGCGCCTGGCGCTGCGCGACGCTGACCTGGCCCCGGAGCAGATCGGATACATCAATGCCCACGGCACCAGCACCCACCTGAACGATGCCTGCGAGACGGCGGCCATCAAATCGGTGTTCGGCGACTACGCCTATCAGCTGCGCATCTCCAGCACCAAGTCGATGACCGGCCATCTGCTGGGCGCCGCCGGCGGCGTGGAGGGCGTCTTCACGGCGCTGGCCCTGCGGGACGGCTATCTGCCGGCTACCATCGGCCTGAAGGTGCCGGACCCTGAGTGCGACCTGAACTACCTGCCCAACGAGGGCGTGGAGGCTCAGGTAGAATACGCCCTGAGCGACAGTCTGGGCTTTGGCGGGCACAATGCCTGCGTGATTTTCAAGCGTTGGGAGGGCTAAAGAATGGCGATTGTGGCCAATGACCCGCCGCGGACCCTGAACGCGGTGCAGATTGCGGAGATCCTGCCCCACCGGTACCCCTTTGCGCTGGTGGACCGGATCACCGACTATACGCCCGGCCAGTGGGCGCGGGGCATCAAGTGCGTCAGCATGAATGAACCCTTCTTCCAGGGCCATTTCCCCGGCCAGCCGGTGATGCCCGGTGTGCTGATTCTCGAAGCACTGGCCCAGTGCGGCGCCGTGGCGGCCCTCAGTGAAGAGGGCGCCAAGGGCAAACTGGCCCTGTTCGGCGGTGTCAAGAATGCCCGGTTCCGCCGTCAGGTGGTTCCCGGGGATGTGCTCACGCTGGAGTGCGAGCTGGTGGAGCGGCACGGCCCGCTGGGCATCGGCAAGGCGACGGCCTGGGTGGACGGCGTGCGGGCCGTCAACGCCGAGCTGACTTTTGCCATTGTGGATCGGGAGTCTTCGCAGGGATGAACACCTGTAAACAGGGCTGGTCAAATGGTGCAAAATGTGGTATACTGATCCATAACAATGCGAAAGGTCTGCGTGTACGGCTGCGCCGTCCGAGACTGCCGGCTGCAACGGCCCGTACCCCGGACCTTCAGGAGGTTTTTGCCATGTTGGATCAGGCGTTTGAGCAAGTGTATACCAAGTTTAAACTGCACTTTTACCGGCAGGTATTCAGCAAGTTTGAAAATCGGGAGGCAACGCTGACGACGGTGGAATCCTTCTGCATGGAAGTCATCATGGCCCTGGGACATCCCACCATTGCGGAGTTCTCCAACATGATGAATCTGTCCACTCCCAACGCCGCCTACAAGATCAACAATCTTGTGAAGAAGGGATATGTGGAAAAGGTGCGCTCCACCACCGACAAGCGGGAATACCACCTGTATCCCACCCGGAAGTATGTCGATTACTACAACATCAGTTATGCCTACCTGCAGCGGGTCGTGGACCGGGCCAAACAGCGTTTTGCCCCGGAGGAGCTGCAGAAGCTGGAGGAGATGCTGCGGGTCGTGTCGGAAGAACTCATGCCGGAGATCCAGCTGCCGAAGGCGGGACCGGCCGCAGCGGAATCGATGCCCTGACGGTAAAATCTGCCATTTTTCCTTGTCGTATATGGAATACGGACGGACAGCACGGGCTGTCCGCCCGCTTTTTTCGTAGGGAGAGGCCATAGATTTTTTACAGCTTGCACCCTTGACAATGGCACGGACAGGCCCCATAATAAAAATGATACGATGGAGAGGAGAATACGGATGATGCGCGTCATTGCCGGAACCGCACGCGGTAAAAATTTGCAGGCTCTTCCGGGGGAGGACGTTACCCGTCCCACCATCAACCGGGTCAAGGAGGCCATGTTTTCCAGTGTACAGTTTCTGGTGCCGGGGGCACGGGTGCTGGATCTCTTTGCAGGCAGTGGCCAGCTGGGGATTGAGGCACTGTCCCGCGGGGCCAGGAGCTGTATCTTCCTGGACCGTTCCCCCGAGGCCCTGGCAATCGTCACGGCCAACTGCAAGACGGCCGGGGTGGACCGGCAGAGCGATATCCGCCACGGGGAGGCGCTGGGTTTCCTGGCCAACATCCGGGGGCCCTTTGACCTGGTACTGCTGGACCCGCCTTTCCGGCAGGACCTCGTCGGCCAGGTGCTGCCTGCCCTGCAGGACAAGCTGGCGGCCGGCGGGGTGATCCTGGCGGAAACCGAGCGCGAGGCGGAACTGCCCGAACGGGTGGGAACGCTGGTCCGCACCAAACAGTATTATTACGGCAAGATTATGGTCAGCCGGTACGAGAGAGAGGAACAGGCATGAACGTAGAGGAATTGCTGGATTTGATGGAAGAAACGCTGGAAGCGGGCACGGCTGTTCCGTTTGCGGCGGGCAAGCGTGTGGTGGATGTGGACCGCATGCGGGATATCATTGATGAAGTGCGCAACAATCTGCCCGACGAAGTGCGGGAGAGCAAGAAGATCGTCAACGAGCGCGAGCAGATCCTGAAGAACGCCCATGTGGAGGCGGAAGGGGTCATTCAGCAGGCGGAAGAGCGCGCCCGCGCCATGGTCAGCGAACAGGAGATCGTCAAGCGCAGCCAGCAGCGTGTGGTGGAGATTCTGACCGCGGCCCAGACGCAGAACAAGGAGATCAAACGTCAGACTTCGCTGTACTGTGAGGAGGTCCTGAAGCAGTCCGAGGAGGCTCTGGTGAAGAGCCTTTCCAGCGTGAAGAACGCCCGGATGAATCTGCGCAGTATGCCCACCCGTCCGCAGCGCGGCACGAAAAAGTAACGAAAACACCGAATCAGCAGGCACCCGTTCCCTTGAAAGAGGGAGGCGGGTGCCTGCTTTTTGTATGCCCGGAGAAAAGGCCCTGCTTTTTCTGCACGTTTTTCCCCACCGGTTACACATCTGTGAAAATTCCGCTGGCAGCGAACTTTTTGGGGCTGCGGGCTTGCTTTTTGCCTCCTGAAATGGTAGACTGAATGTATCGCAGTGGGGAGAAGTGGAGAAGTTGACCTGAATAATGGTTGAAAGTGGGTAGTTTTCCACCCTTTCCACAGAGTTTTCCACAGACCCAACGCGACAACGTAAAAAAACCTGCGGAAAGTTTGTGCAAACCGTCGAAAAACCGGAGGGGAGGGAAACAGCATGCTCGTAGGGCAGTACGATTACGCCATCGACGCCAAGGGTCGGCTGAATTTCCCCGCCCGGTTCCGGGATGCCATGGGGGAGACCTTCATCGTCACCCGCTGGCTGGATCATTGCCTGGCCGCTTTCCCCACCGAAGAATTTGAAAAAGTCGCCGCCAAGATCGAGGAAAAGGGTCTGGTCAAGGGCCGCAAGGTCAGCCGGATGCTCTACGCCTCGGCGGTGGAAGTGACCCCGGACAAGCAGGGGCGGATCCAGCTGCCCGCCAAGCTGCGGGAGTATGCGGGCCTCGATCACGATGTGACGATCATCGGCAACCGCAGCTTTGCGGAGATCTGGGATACCGCCGCCTGGAACGGCGATCAGGCCACCAGCGATGAGGACTTCACCGCTGCGATGGAGGAACTGGACTTTTAAACGATAGGTAGTTGACACCATGGAATTTTCTCACATACCCGTGCTGCTGCAGCCCTGCCTGGATGGGCTGGCCATTGATCCCACCGGAATTTATCTGGACGGAACTGCCGGCGGGGCAGGGCACAGTATGCAGATTGCAAAACGTCTGACCACCGGGCGCCTGATTTCACTGGACCAGGACCCGGATGCGGTGGCAGTTGCCACCGAAAGGCTCAAGGGCCTGCCCGCCCAGGTGGTACAGGCGAACTTCCGCGATGCGGCGCGTGTGCTCGCGGACCTTTCCATCCCGGCGGTCAACGGGGCCTTGCTGGATCTTGGCGTATCCAGCCATCAGCTGGACGATGCGGCGCGCGGTTTCTCCTACCACGCCGATGCGCCGCTGGACATGCGTATGAGCCAGCAGGGCCCCACCGCCGCAGACCTTGTCAACACCCTGGACCGTGAAGAACTGACGCGCATCCTGCGCGACTATGGCGAGGAACCCTATGCCTGGCAGATTGCCGGCAGGATTGTCACCGCCCGGGCGGAGCAGCCCATCACCACCACCCTGCAGCTGGCGGAACTGGTGGCCTCGGCGGTGCCCCCGGCGGAGCGCCGTAAGGCAAAAAATCCCGCCCGCCGCACCTTCCAGGCCATCCGCATTGCGGTGAACTCGGAGCTGGACGCCCTCAACGAGGGGCTGGATGCCATTTTCGGCTGTCTGGCGCCCGGCGGCCGGCTCTGCGTGATCACCTTCCACAGCCTGGAGGACCGGCTGGTCAAGAACAAATTCCGCCGCTGGGCACAGCGGTGCACCTGCCCGCCGGAACAGCCAATCTGCACCTGCGGCGGCGTTCCCAAAGCGAAACTGATTACCCGAAAACCCATTGAAGCGGACGCGGAAGAGCTGGAGCACAACCGCAGAGCCCGCTCGGCCAAACTGAGAGTGTTGGAGAAAGTATAACGAGGCAGTATTCATGACAACTGTTGTATTGCATACCGGTCAGACCGCACCCAAGATGGAGCGTCCGCGTCCCCGCGTTCGGGTGGTGCAGGGCGGACGGCACGGCCTGAACCGGGCCCGTCACCTGGCGGCCTCCACGCTGAATGTGCTGGCGGTGGCGCTGCTGCTGGGTCTGGTCGTCAGTGTGGTGTACAGCCAGGCGAAGATCACCGAGCTGAACGGCCAGATCAATGACACCAAAACCCAGCTCACCGCGGCGCAGAGCGAATATGACTATCTGGCCACCCAGATGAGTAATATTACCAGCCGCGCCAGCTTGCAGCAGGTGGCGGAGGGTCAGCTGGGACTGGTACAGGTGGACCCCAGCCAGATCACCTACGTCCAGCTGGAGGACCAGAGCGTCATTGCGAAGACGACCAGCAGCGCTCAGCTGCTGCTGTCCGATGTGCGCACGGCGGCCCTCAATCTGCTGGGCAGCCTGAACCCGTAAACAAAAGAATCTATGTGGCAACGAGCCTTTTTACCAACGGCGGGAACGCCGCGCGTAAAAAGGCTCGCGGCCGCAATCAGGGAAATATTTCTCCAAAGGGAGTCGCCGATGTCCAATCCAGTCAACCGTCCCAATCCGCATTTCCGCGCCCAGGTACTGCGGCGCACTTTGATCGCCATTGCCATCTTCCTGATCTTTTTCTTCGGCATCCTGATTTACCAGCTGTATGCGCTGCAGCTGCGGGATGCAGAGCTGTACCGCACCGAGGCGGTGACCCAGCAGATGCAGGATACCGAGCTGCCGGCAACCCGCGGTTCCATCTACAGCGCCAACGGCAAACTGCTGGCCAAGAGCAACACGGTGTGGAATATCATTGCCAATCCGCTGCAGTCCCAGAAAAACGGTGCCACCACCGCCCAGCTGCAGCAGGCGGCCGAAGAGATCGCCACGCTGCTGGATGACGGCACGACAGCGGACAGCATCTTCAGCATCCTGACGGCCACCAATGCCAACGGAGAACTCTACGAGTACCGCGTGGTGGCGAAGGGCGTGGAAAAGCCGGTGGCGGATGCCATCCTGGAATACTCCATGAATTACCGCACCGACCCGCCGGCGGGGGAGGAGCAGGGCTACCGGATCGTGGTGCTCTCCACCGAACAGGCCTCCACCCGCAGCTATCCCTACGGGGCGTTTCTGTCCTCGGTGCTGGGCTTCTGCAACGGGGACGGTTCCGGTGCCTACGGACTGGAAAAGTCCTACGACGATGTGCTTTCCGGCACGCCGGGGCGCAGCATTGCCGAGACCAACGTCAGCGGGGAAGTGCTGGCCAATGCCGAGGCGGAAGTCTACCCGGCCATTGACGGCAACAACCTGAACCTGACCATCGACGAGAACGTGCAGGCCATTGTGGAGGAGTACCTGTCGGAGGCCATGAACACCTTCAGCGTCCACGGCCGGGGCAGTGCCATTGTGATGAACGTCAAGACGGGGGCCATCCTGGCCATGGCGTCGATGGAGCAGTTTGATCCCAACGACCCCTACACCATCTACGATGAGAAGATGCAGGCGATCCTCGACAAGGAAGAGCTGGAGGATGAGGACATCGACTGGCTCAAGAGCCGCCTGGGCGAGGATGAGGTGGCCGATATCATCGCGGACGGCAAGATCAGCCGGGAAACCACCACCGACGAGGAAGGCAACACGGTGAGCAGCGAATATACCCAGCTGCAGGGTATGATGCGTGAGGCCCAGTGGAAGAATAAGAACATTACCGAGCTGTATATGCCCGGTTCGGTATTCAAACTGATCACGGCCTCTGCGGGCCTGGATTCCGGCATCATGACGGCCGGACAGACCTTCTACTGCAGCGGCGAACTCACCGTCAATGCCGGTTCGGTATGGGAGCACACCTACCATTGCGCAGAGAACAAGGCCCACGGCCAGCTGGATATGGCGGGCGCCCTGAACCACAGCTGCAACCTGTGGTTCATCCAGGCGGCACAGACGCTGCAGCCCACCGTGTTCTATGACTATATCCAGGCCTTCGGCTTCACCCAGACCACCGGCATCGACCTGCCCAACGAGACCCGCTGGACCAGCGTCTACGATGCCGAGCAGATGGCCCAGGTGGACACCAACCTGTACACGGCGGCTTTCGGCCAGAATGAGGCCATTACCCCGATGCAGATGGCCACAGCGGTGGCGGCGGTGGCCAACGGCGGCTACCTGGTCACCCCCTATGTGGTGGATTCCATCACCGACAAGGATGGCAACGTGGTGCAGAAAACCGAGACCAACATCCGCCGTCAGGTGATTTCCGAGGAAGTCAGCCAGCAGATCCTGGCCATGATGGAGTGCAGCGTGGACCCCAACAGCCAGACTTCCGACGGATACCACTCCAACAAGAATGCCTACGTGGCGGGCTACCGCATCGGCGGCAAATCCGGTACGGCGGAACGTACCGACCGGGAGCTGCGCTACGACGGCGACTACTACAAGACCATGAGCTTTGCCGCGGTGCTGCCGGTGGATGATCCCGAAATCGAAGTGTTCGTGGTGCTGGACGATCCCCGCTGGGTGCGTGACTACGCCAGCGAAGTGGTGGCCCCGGTGGTGGGCAACATCATCAGTGAGGTGGCGCCCTATCTGGGCATCGAGCAGGACCCCAACTACAACCCCAGCGGTACCGTTACGGTGCAGACCTGTCTGGATTATACCTGGACCACGGCCCAGGTCACCCTCAATCAGCTGGGCCTCAAACATAAGCTGATCGGCGACAACGGCACCATTGTCTACCAGTATCCCTACGGCGGCAGCAAGGTGCCGGTGGGCTCCACCGTCTACCTGTATACCCAGAGCGACCAGGACGCCATGACCACTGTGCCGGACGTGGTGGGCAAGAGCGGCAGTTTCGCCGAGCAGATGCTCCGGGCAGCCAACCTGAATGTCCAGTACGAAGGGGACAGCGGCGGCAAGGTGACAGCACAAAGCGTGGCGGCCAATACCAGTACCGCCTACGGTACCATCATTACGCTGACAATGGAGTCCTCGGATACTGCCCAAGACACCGAGCCGGCGGCCGAAGAAAGCGCTTCGGCGGCGGAATCCGAATCCACGGATGCCGCCCAGAGCGACAGCCAGGCGTGAGACGACGCCATTTTTCCAAGCAATCTGAAGGAGGCATCTCTATGCAACCCATCCCTGCCAATGAACTGCTGGCCGGCCTGACGCTGGCCGAACCCATTTCCATCCGGGCGGTGGTCACCGACAGCCGCAAGGTGGAGCCGGACTGTGTCTTTGTCTGTTTCCCCGGGGAACGGGTGGATGGACACACCTTCGCCGCCGGTGCCTATCAGAACGGCGCGGCTTATATCATTGCCAATCACCCGGTGGAGGGCGTCCCGGCGGACCGCACCGTGGTGGTGCCGGACAGTGCCCTGGCCATGGTCCGCATGGCTTCCAACTACCGTATGCTGTTCAGTCCCCGCATCATCGGCGTGACGGGCAGCGTAGGCAAGACCACCACCAAGGAATTCTGCTATGCGGTGCTGTCGGCTTTCGGCAACACCCTCAAGACCGAGGGCAACCAGAACAACGAGATCGGCGTGCCCAACACGCTGTTCCGTCTGGAAAACGCCACCGAGTACGCGGTGGTGGAGATGGGGATGGACCATGCCGGCGAGATTGAGCGCCTGACCCGCTGCGTGCGGCCCTCGGCGGGCATCATCACGATGATCGGTGTCTCCCATCTGGAAAATCTCGGCACCCGGGAGAATATACTGAAAGCAAAGATGGAAATCTGTGCAGGCCTGCCGGATGGTGCGCCGCTGGTGCTCAACGCCGACAATGACCTGCTGCCCACCGCCCAGGTGCCCAACCGGCTGCGGGCGGTCTGGTTCGGCATTGAGAAGGAGGCGGATGTCCGGGCCACGGACATCAAGACCGGGGCACAGGGGACCACCTTCACGCTGGTGGACCGGGAAAACGGTACGTTCCCGGTTTCCATCCCCACGGCTGGTGTGCACACCGTCTACGATGCGCTGGCTGCCTACGCAGCTGCCACGCGGCTGGGCCTGGACCCGGCGGCCTGTGCTGCGGCGCTGTCCCGCTACGAGACCACCGGCATGCGCCAGCATATTGTGGAAAAGGGCGGCGTGACCGTTGTGGAGGACTGCTACAATGCCAGCCCCGACAGCATGAAGGCGGCCATCTCGGTGCTGAAGGCGCTGCCCAACCGGCGCAAGATTGCGCTGCTGGGCGATATGCTGGAGCTGGGAGATGCCAGCGAGGAAGGCCACCGCCATACCGGCGAATGGGTGGCCGAAGCGGGCATTGATGTGCTGATCGCCTACGGCCCGCGCAGTGCGGTGATGGCCGAGGCAGCCAAGGCCGGAGGCGTAACAACTGTGCATTGCCAAAATGCCCAAGAGGTGCTACAATGTCTACAGCAATTTGTACAGCCCGGTGACGCGCTGTTGGCCAAGGCCAGCCATGCGATGAAGCTGGAAGAGCTGTTGCAGGAGTATTACACTGGATTGCCACAGGCGTGACGGCTTCCCATGCAGTCGCGCCGAGAAAAGATGAGTTTTTTGGAGGAATGACTGCATGGAGCAAACTGTCTCCTATATGCTGGCGGCTTCGGCGGTGGGCGGTTTTGCCGTCACGGCTGTGACCTGCTGGCTGCTGATCCCTGCCTTGCACCGTCTGCATTTCGGGCAGACCATCCGCGAGGAGGGCCCCACCTGGCACAACAAGAAAAACGGAACCCCCACCATGGGCGGCCTGGGCTTTATCTTCGGCATCCTGGTGACGCTGGGCGTTGTCTGGGCAATGTTCCAGGGGCAGGCGCCGGAGGTGCTGGGCCCGCAGCAGATGGCTGCCGGCATGATGGTGCTGTTCCTGGCTTTCGGGTCCGGCCTCATCGGCTTTCTCGATGACTTCATCAAGGTCATCAAGCATCGGAACCTGGGCCTGACCGCGTGGCAGAAGATTGTCTTCCAGGTGGCGGTGACCGTGGGATTCATGATCGGTCTGCACAGCCTGGGCCTGCTTTCCACCCAGGTCATGCTGCCGGTGGCCGGCGCGGTGGATTTCGGAATCCTCTTCTATCCCATCGCCTTCTTCGGCATCATCTTCCTGGTGAATGCCGTAAACCTGACGGACGGGCTGGACGGCCTGTGCACCGGCGTGACCTTTGTGTCCATGCTGGGCTATCTGCTGGCCGGCAGTCTGCTGGGCTTTGTGCACGTGTCGCTGATCGCCTCGGCCACGGCGGGCGCCTGCGCCGGGTTCCTGATCTGGAACTTCTATCCGGCCAAGGTGTTCATGGGCGATACCGGCAGCATGTTCTTCGGCGGACTTGTCACGGCGCTGGCCTTTATCATGGACCGGCCCGAACTGGTGCTGTTCTTCGGCATTGTGTATATCTGGGACGCCATGACGGTGGTCATCCAGCGCGTCTATTTCAAACTTACCCACGGCAAACGGATCTTCAAGATGACACCCATCCACCATGCCTTTGAGATGCGCGGCTGGCGAGAGGTCAAGATCGACGGCTTCTTCGCCCTCATCGCGGCCATCGGCGTGGCGCTGGGCATCCTGTATATCTGTCTCGTTTGACCGTGCCCCTTGGGTGCGGTGTCTTCCCGGCACGCCCCGAAAGGAGGGCCTTCCCCTTGCAAAATACATCCCTCAGTCTTCTGGCCCTGATTCTGGACCGCTCGGTGGGTAACATCATCCGCATGCTGCGGGTGATCCGGCTGCCCAAGGCGGAGCGCGGCCCGGTCTCCTGGGGCTTTGTGGGCACGCTGGCCGTCACGCTGGCCTACGGGCTGATCATGCTGTTTTCGGCCAGCTATTCCAGCGGCTACACCAAATATGGCGATATCTACCACTTCATCAAACCCCAGGCCATCGTCGCGGTGGTGGGGTTTGCCGCCATGCTGTTCATGTCGCGCATCAACTACCGCGCCCTGCGCTATCTCAACGAGACCTTTTATTTTGTGACACTGGTGCTGCTGGTGGTGGCACTGTTCATGCCCAGCGACAGCAACGGTTGTTACCGCTGGGTGTATTTCCCGGGTGGTATGTCGCTGCAGCCGTCCGAGATGGCCAAGTTCGCCATCATTCTCGGCACGGCGGACGCCCTGGACAAACACAAAGAGAAAATCAAGAATCCCATCTACGGCATCCTGCTGCCAGCTTTGCCGCTGGTCCCGGTGCTGATTCTGCTGCGTCTGGAACCCCACAACTCGGCCATGCTGCTGATGTGCGCCATCTTTGCCACCATGCTGCTCTGCGCGGGCGGCGGCGGTGTCTGGCTGTTTGCAGCCGGGGGCCTGGGGGCAGCCGGCGGCCTGGCGTTCTATAATTATCTGCAGTCCAGCGGCGGCTACGCGGCCGAGCGGCTGGGCGGTGTGTGGGGTCTGACCCCCACCGACACCGCCAACATGCTGTGGCAGACCCGGCAGAGCGTCTATGCCATCTGCACTGGCGGGCTGTTCGGTGTGGGAATCGGCAACAGCGTGCAGAAGCACCAGTGGCTGCCCTACGCCGAAAACGACTTCATTTTCTCGGTGGTCTGCGAGGAGCTTGGCTTCGTGGGCGCGCTGGCGCTGATTCTGCTCTTTGCGGCCATCATCGTGCAGGGCATTCTCATCGCCCTCAATGCGCCGGACTTTTTCGGCGCCTTGCTGGGCATCGGCATTACGGCCCAGGTGGCCTGGCAGGTGTTCTGCCACATTGGTGTGGCCACCGCATTGCTGCCCAATACCGGCATCAGCCTGCCGTTCTTTTCGTCGGGCGGCACCAGTCTTTTGCTGCTTCTGGGTGAGATGGGTGTACTGCTCAGCATATCCAGAGCGGGTAATGCACGGATGGAAGCGCGTCAAAAGCAGCACCAGGCCGAGATCGACCGGAAGCTGGGACGCACACCGCGCCGCCCGGTCTATCGCCGCCAGAGTACCTGATTACATAACGGGAAGAAAAGGGGAGAGTGTATGCGTGTTCTGATTGCTGCCGGCGGCACAGCCGGCCATATCAACCCGGCACTGGCCATCGCAGGGGCCCTGAAGGCAGCGGATCCCACTGCCGAGATCCATTTTGCCGGCCGCCGCGAGGGTATGGAGTATGGTCTTGTCACCAAGGCCGGGTACCCATTCCATCACATTGAGATCAACGGCTTCCAGCGCCGCCTGAACGCCGAAAATGTCGTGCGCAACGTGGTGGCGATCTGGCATCTGGCACTTTCCGGCCCGCGCACCCGGAAAATCCTCGATGAAGTGCGGCCGGATCTGGTCATTGGCTGCGGCGGCTATGTCAGCGGTCCCATTGTGCGGGCGGCTGCCAAGCGCGGCATCAAGACGGCCATCCACGAACAGAACGCATTCCCCGGAGTGACCAACAAGCTGCTGGCCAAGGATGTGGATCTGGTTCTGGCAGCCAGCGCCGACGCGGTAGAAAAACTGGGTGCGCCGGATAAGACCTTTGTGGTGGGCAACCCCGTCCGCCCGGAAGTGCTGACGGCGGACCGGCAGGCAGCCCGTCAGAAGCTGGATGCGGGAGACCGCACGGTCATTCTTAGCTTTGGCGGCAGCCTGGGAGCGGACCGCATCAATGAAGTGGTGGCCGACCTGTGTGCCTGGGAAAAGCAGCAGGGGGCCAATGTACTGCACCTCCATGCCACCGGCAAACGCGGTGTCATCCTGTTCAATCGTCTGGAGCGGGAAAAGGGCTTTGCGCCCGGTCCCAATCTGGTCGTCACGCCCTATATCAACAATATGCCCCAGCTGCTGGCAGCGGCGGATCTGGTGATTGCCCGCTCCGGCGCGCTGACGCTGGCGGAACTGGAAGCGGTGGGCCGCGCCTCGGTGCTGATCCCCAGTCCCAATGTGGCGGAAAACCACCAGTATTACAATGCACTGGAGCTGGAAAAGGCCGGCGCCGCGGTGGTGATCGAGGAAAAGAACCTGACCGGGGAAAAACTCATTGATACCGTGCAGAAACTGCTGGGCACACCGGGCAAACTGGCAGAGATGGGCCAGAATGCCAGGAAACTGGGCAACCCGCACAGCCTTGAACTGATCACCGAAAAACTGTTGAACCTTGTAAAGTAAAAAACCTTTACCCCAAGTCATTATCCAGGAAAGGAGCCACCCGTATGGACCGCGACCAGCGCAGCCGTCAGCAAAAGTCCAGGGGCGGCTCCTTCGCATATTCTGGACAAAAGCGCAGTCTGGGCAGTCGGTTAGGGTTGGAAAAGCAGAAGCCGGTCCGTCCTCGCGGGAATGCGTCAAGGCAGCCGCCCCCCGATCCCGTGCCGCCATCCCGACGCCGTGGAGCTGCCACACAGCGGTCGCGGACCCAACCGCAGCTGAATCCCCAAAAAGCCGGTTACACCCCCGGTGCACCGCGGCGGCAGCGTCGGGTCACCCAGGCGGAATTGCTGCGCCAGCGCAATCGGCGCAGGCTCTTGGGCATACTGGGCGTACTGGCCGTGCTGGCCTTGGGAACGATCATCTCCATCAATCTGCTGTTCAAGGTGACATCCTTCCGGGTCGAGACCTTTGACCGGACCACACCGGCGGACACCGGCATTTACACCGAGGAGGAGATCATCGCCGCCCTGGGGATTGAGCAGGGGAGCAGCTTGTTCGGATTTTCCACCACGGAAAAGACGATACAATTGCAGTCCCGGTTTCCATACCTGGACAACGTGCAGGTAGATATTCAGCTGCCGGGTACTGTGGTCATCAAGGTCCGTCCGGCCACAGAGCGGTTTACCTGCATGTATTCCGGCGGGTGGATGATCCTCAGCGATTCTCTCAAGATTCTGCGCACCGATGTTTCCCAGCCCGAAGGGCTGACCGTGCTTTCCTGTACCCTGCAGCCGGATTTCTCGCCGGAGCCGGGACAGATTGTGGTGCCGGTCAGCTACAACTCCCTGTTGCAGGGGGAGGAGGCTACGCTGGAAACGGCCCAGGTCAGTGCGGCCAACGTGCTTGATCAGATGCTGGAGGAGATGGAGGCCCAGGGGCTGTCGGATGGAGTGACCGCCCTGAACATTGCCGACCTGAGCAATCTCAGCTTCACCTACCAGAACCGCATTCAGGTACTGCTGGGCAACAGCAACCGGCTGGATTATAAGATCCGCCTTGCCTCGGTGGCCATTCTGGACCCGGACAAGGGTCTTTCTGCCAGTGACAAGGGAACGCTGGATGTCAGCTATCAGCAGACGGACGGGGAGATCAAGGGGTACTTCGCCCCCGATGAGCCGGACCCCACACCTACCCCCACGCCGGAATCCACTGAAGAGGGAGACGAAGCTGCCTCTGCCGACAGTGATACCGATACAACGGATGAAGAATAAAAAATCCCGTGGAACGATTTCGTTCCACGGGATTTTTTATTGATGGGATTGATAGGTCAGAATCAGACGTTCAGTTCTACTTTCTGCCCGATGTCCTCCGCATTGGCGGCGAGAACCGGGGCAATAACGTCCCGGAGATACTCCTCCACCTGTTCCGGTGCACGGCCGGTGAAGGCCTCGGGGCTCAGCTCCGCCTCGATTTCCTCACGGCTCAGGCCGAAGGCGGGATCCGCTTCCACACGGGCGATCATATCGTTGGGCTTGCCCTCCTGTTTGACTACGGCGGCAGCTGACACAGCGTGCTCCCGCAGGCGCTCATGCAATTCCTGACGGTCGCCGCCCTTCTTCACAGCCTTCATCATTATATTCTCGCTGGCCATGAAGGGAAGCTCTGCCATCACGCGGGCACGGATGACCTTGGGATAAACCACCAGACCATCGGAAACGTTCAGCAGGATGTTCAGGATGGCGTCGGCGGCCAGGAAGCCCTCCGCCATGGCAATGCGCTTGTTGGCGGAGTCGTCCAGCGTGCGCTCAAACCACTGGGTACCGGCGGTCATGGCGGGGTTCAGCACATCCACCATCAGGTAACGGCTCAGGGCGCAGATGCGCTCGCAGCGCATGGGGTTGCGCTTGTAGGGCATGGCGGAAGAACCGATCTGGTTCTTTTCAAAGGGCTCCTCCATCTCCTTGAAGTTGGCCAGCAGACGGATGTCGGTGGCCATCTTCATGGCACTCTGGCCCAGCCCCGCCACGGCAGACAGCACATTGTAGTCCACCTTGCGGCTGTAGGTCTGGCCGCAGACCGGCACCACCTTGGTGAAGCCCATCTGCGCGCAGACATCGGCCTCCACGGCCTTGACTTTGGCGGAATCGCCGTTGAACAGCTCCATGAAGCTGGCCTGGGTGCCGGTGGTACCCTTGACGCCGCGCAGCGCCAGCTGACCGATCTGATGGTCGATCTCTTCCAGGTCCATGTACAGCTCATTCATCCACAGGGTGGCACGCTTGCCCACCGTGGTCAGCTGTGCGGGCTGGCAGTGGGTGTAGGCCAAGCAAGGCATGGCCTTGTACTGCTCGGCAAACTTGGCCAGGTTGGCCAGCACGCCGATGATCTTCTTGCGGACCAGCTGCAGGGCTTCCCGCATGATGATGATATCGGTGTTGTCGCCCACATAGCAGCTGGTGGCGCCCAGATGAATAATGCCCTTTGCCTTGGGGCACTGCAGGCCGTAGGCGTAGACATGGCTCATCACGTCGTGGCGCACGAGCTTCTCCCGGGCGATGGCATCCTCATAGTTGATGTCGTCCTTGTGGGCTTCCAGCTCGGCAATCTGCTCATCGGTGATGGCCAGACCCTGTTTCTGTTCGGCCTTGGCCAGGGCAATCCACAGCTTGCGCCAGGTACGGAACTTGTTGTCGTCAGAGAAAATATACTGCATCTCGTCCGAAGCATAGCGGGTGCTGAACGGAGAGATATAGCGGTCATGTTGTGCCATTGCGAAATCCCTTTCTTACAGCTTGAAGTAGTTGACGCCGCCCTCGAAGATGGGCTGATACTTGTCGCCGGTCACATTCTTGTACAGCTGGTTGCCGGTACGCTCGCTGTGACCCATCTTGCCGAAGACACGGCCGTCGGGGCTGGTGATGCCCTCGATGGCCAGCACCGAGCCATTGGGGTTGTAGCGCAGATCCATGGTGGGCTGGCAGGTCAGATCCACATACTGGGTGGCGATCTGGCCGTTGGCGATCAGCTTCTGGAGCAGGTCGTCGTTGCAGACGAAACGGCCCTCGCCATGGCTGATGGCGATCAGGTGCTCGTCGTTGATATCGCATTCGCTCAGCCAGGGGCTCTTGTTGCTGGCAATGCGGGTGCGGACCAGCATGCTCTGGTGGCGGTGGATGGTGTTGAAGGTCAGCGTGGGATCATTCTCGGTGATGGGACGGATCTCGCCGTAGGGGACAAGACCCAGCTTGATGAGGGCCTGGAAGCCGTTGCAGATGCCCAGGGCCAGGCCGTCACGCTGATTGAGCAGACGGTTGACGGCATCGGCCACGGCGGGAGCGCGGAAGAAGGCCGCGATAAACTTGGCGGAACCATCGGGTTCGTCGCCGCCCGAGAAGCCGCCCGGCAGCATGAGGATCTGTGCCTCATCCAGTTCCTTGACCAGCGCTTCGCAGCTCTCGGCCACGTCGGCGGGGGTCAGGTTCTTCAGCACCAGCACGTGGGGGTCACCGCCGGCACGGCGGAAGGCGCGGGCGGTATCGTACTCGCAGTTGGTGCCGGGGAAGACGGGAATGATCACGCGGGGAGTGGCCAGGCGCACGGCGGGAGCCACGCGGTCCATCATGCTGCACTCATAGTTCAGCGCCTGTACGTGGTCACCCTTCTTGCGGTAGGGGAAGACCGGCTCCAGCTTGGCTTCCCACAGCTCCTGCAGGTGAGCCAGATCGATCTTGTTGCCCTCTGCTTCCAGCGTGTAATCCACCGTGGTGAAGCCCAGGAATTCGCCGGCTGCGGGATCCAGCAGTTCCAGAATCACCGCACCGTAGGCGGGTTTGAACAGATCATCCAGCTTGAGAGCATTGCTCAGCTGCAGGCCCACATGGTTGCCCACACACATCTTGAACAGGGCCTCGGCCACACAGCCGTAGCCGGGGGTGGCGGCCGCCAGGACCTTGCCCTCGTCGATCATCTGCTCCACGGTCTTGTAGATGGAGATCAGGCTGCCGATCTCCGGCAGGCCATCCTTGTACTGCGGGCGCAGCATGACCACCGAGCTGTTGGCTTTCTTGAATTCGGGGCTCTGCACATCCTTCACGTTGCCGATGGCGGTGGCAAAGCTGACCAGCGTAGGCGGCACGTCCAGACCTTCAAAGCTGCCGGACATGGAGTCCTTGCCGCCGATGGAGGCAATGCCCAGACCCATCTGGGCATCCAGGGCACCCAGCAGAGCCGCCAGCGGTTTGCCCCAGCGGGTGGGATCGTCGTTCATGTGCTCGAAGTATTCCTGGAAGGTCAGGTACATGTCCTTGTGGTGGAAGCCGGCGCAGACCAGTTTGGTCACGCTCTCCACCACGGCCAGGTAGGCACCGCGGTAGGGATCCGCTTCGGACAGATAGGGGTTGAAGCCCCAGGCCATGCCGGAGCAGGTGGTGGTTTCGCCGTCCACCGGCAGTTTGGCGGCCATGGCCATGGCGGGGGTCAGCTGATACTTGCCGCCGTAAGGCATCAGGACGGTGGCGGCACCGATGGTGGAGTCGAAACGCTCGCCCAGACCCTTCTGGCTGCAGACATTGAGGTCGGAGACCAGGTTCTCCATCTTCTCTTCAAAGGTGGAACCGGCCCACTGGGGCTGCCAGACATGGCCCGGCAGGATGTGCACATCGGCGTGGCGCTCGGCGCCGTTGGAGTTGAGGAACTCACGGGACAGATCCACAATGGCCTTGCCGTTCCAGATCTCGCGCATCCGCTTCTCTTCGGTCACAGTGGCGACCACGGTGGCCTCCAGGTTTTCCTCATGGGCATAGCCGATGAAGGTATCGGCATCCTCGGCGGCCACAGCCACAGCCATACGCTCCTGGCTCTCGCTGATGGCCAGTTCGGTGCCGTCCAGGCCTTCGTATTTCTTGGTGACCTTGTTCAGATCGATGCGCAGGCCGTCGGCCAGCTCGCCGATGGCCACCGAAACACCGCCGGCGCCGAAGTCGTTGCAGCGCTTGATCAGGCGGCAGGCATCCTCACGGCGGAACAGACGCTGCAGTTTGCGCTCGATGGGGGCGTTGCCCTTCTGCACCTCGGCGCCGCAGGTCTCCAGGCTGGTGAGTTTGTGAGCCTTGGAGGAACCGGTGGCACCGCCGATGCCGTCACGGCCGGTGCGGCCGCCCAGCAGGATGACCACGTCACCGGGGGCGGGCTCTTCGCGGCGGACATGGCTGGCCGGCGTGGCGCCCACCACGGCGCCGATCTCCATGCGCTTGGCCACATAGCCGGGGTGGTAGAGCTCGGCCACCTGGCCGGTGGCCAGACCGATCTGGTTGCCGTAGCTGGAGTAGCCTGCCGCGGCGGTGGTCACCAGCTTGCGCTGGGGCAGTTTGCCGGGCATGGTCTCCGAGACGGGTTTCAGCGGGTCACCGGCGCCGGTCACACGCATGGCCTGGTAGACGTAGCTGCGGCCGGACAGGGGATCGCGGATGGCACCGCCGATGCAGGTGGCGGCGCCGCCGAAGGGCTCGATCTCGGTGGGATGGTTGTGGGTCTCGTTCTTGAACAGGAACAGCCAGTCCTGCAGTTCGCCGTCCACATCGCACTTGATCTTGACGGTGCAGGCGTTGATCTCCTCGCTCTCGTCCAGATTCTTCAGGATGCCGCGCTGCTTCAGCGCCTTGGCGCCGATGGTGGCGCAGTCCATCAGGGTGCGGTTCTTCTTGTCGCGGCCGGTCTCCTCCCGCAGGGCCATATACCGGTCGAAGGCGGCCTGGACCAGCTCGTCGTCGATCTTCACATCGTCCAGGATGGTGCCGAAAGTGGTGTGACGGCAGTGGTCCGACCAGTAGGTGTCGATCAGGCGGATCTCGGTGATGGTGGGATCCCGGTGCTCGCTCTTGAAGTAGTCCTGGCAGAAGACGATGTCGGCATGGTCCATGGCCAGGCCCTTCTCGTTGCGGAACGCCTCCAGGGCATCCTCGTCCAGGGCGGTGAAGCCGTCAAGCGTTTCCACCTCGGTGGGGATGGCAAACTCCATCTTCAGCGTGGCGCGGGGCTCCAGGCTGGCTTCCCGGGCCTCCACAGGGTTGATGACATACTTCTTGATGGCGGTCAGATCCTCGTCGGTCAGCTCACCGTCCAGCAGATACACACGGGCGCTGCGCACGTCGGGGCGCTCGCCCTGGCTCAGCAGCTGGATGCACTGGCTGGCGGAGTCGGCGCGCTGGTCGAACTGGCCGGGCAGGTACTCCACCGCAAAGACGGTGGCAGCCGCGGGCAGTTCCTTGTAGGTTACGTCCACAGGGGGCTCGCTGAAGACGGTGGGAATGGCCTTCTGGAAAAGCTCCTCGTCGATGCCCTCCACGTCGTAGCGGTTGATCAGCCGCAGACCTTTCAGCCGGGTGATGCCCAGCAGGTCTACCAACTCATGGAACAGACCCTGGGCTTCGCCGTCGAAGCCGGGCTTTTTCTCAACATAAATCCGATATACCATTGTATTGCCTCCCGGTTACTGCATGGCAGCCAGTGCGCGGGCACCGATGTCGCTGCGCTTATGCAGTTTGTCAAAATGAATGTTTTTGCTGGCGGCGTAAGCCTTCTTCAGCGCCTCGGGCAGGGTATCCGCTGTGGCGGTCACACCCAGCACGCGGCCGCCGTTGGTGACGAGCATGCCGTCCTTCAGCGCCGTGCCGGCATGGTAAACCGTCACATCGACGCAGCCGGGCAGCTGTCCCTCGGTAAGGCCGGTGATCTCCTTGCCCTTTTCATAGGCCAGGGGATAGCCGCCGCTGGCCAGAATGACACAGGCTGCGGCACCGTCGCGGAACTTGACTTCGGTTTCCGCCAGCGTGCCGTTGGTGGTGGCCTGCATAACGGTGAGCAGATCGCTCTCCAGCAGCGGCAGGACCACCTGGGTCTCGGGATCACCGAAACGGCAGTTGTACTCGATGACCTTGGGGCCATCGGGGGTCAGCATCAGGCCGAAGTAGAGGCAACCCTTGAAGGGGCAGCCTTCGGCCTGCATGGCGGCCACCGTGGGCAGGAAGATCTCCTTCATGCAGCGGTCGGCCACTTCCTTGGTGTAGTAGGGGTTGGGGGCCACCGTGCCCATGCCGCCGGTGTTGAGGCCCTGGTCGCCGTCCAGGGCGCGTTTGTGGTCCATGCTGGACACCATCGGCTTGACGGTCTTGCCGTCACAGAAGGACAGCACGCTGACTTCCGGGCCGGTGAGGAACTCTTCCACCACCACATGGTTGCCGGAAGCGCCGAACTTTTTGTCCAGCATGATCTCCTTCACGGCCTCCACCACGTCGTCGTGGTTCTGGCAGATCAGAACGCCCTTGCCCAGGGCCAGACCGTCCGCCTTGATGACCACCGGGTATTTGTTCTTCCCCTCCACGTAGGCCACAACCTTGGCGGGATCGTCAAACACCGCGTAGTCGGCGGTGGGAATGCCGTATTTCTGCATCAGGTTCTTGCTGAACACCTTGCTGGCCTCGATGCGGGCCGCCGCCTTGTCGGGGCCGAAGGCGGGAATGCCCACAGCTGCCAGGGCGTCCACCATGCCCAGTGCCAGCGGGTCGTCCTGGGCAACGACCACATAGTCAAAGGCTTCCTGTTTGGCAAAGGCGACCATGGCCTCCACGTCGGTGGCGGGAATGGCCTTGCAGCGGGCATCATAGCTGATGCCGCCGTTGCCGGGAGCGCACCAGATTTCGGTGCATTGGGGACTTTGTTTCAGCGCGCGGATGATGGCGTGTTCACGCCCGCCGCCGCCAACAACGAGAATCTTCATACTGAACTCCTTTGACAGCACAACTGCCCGCGACGAAAAAACGCCGCAGGCAAGTGCGATTTTTTAGTGATGGAACAGCCGGATGCCACAGAAGGCCATGGCAATACCGAAGCGGTTGCAGGTGTCGATGACCTGCTGGTCGCGGATGGAACCGCCCGGCTGCACGATGGCGGTCACGCCGCTGCGGCGGGCGCGCTCGATGTTGTCGCCAAAGGGGAAGAAGGCGTCGCTGCCCAGGGAAACGCCGGTGACCTTGTCCAGCCAGGCGCGCTTTTCTTCCGCGGTGAGGGGCGCGGGCTGCTCGGTGAAGGTCTCGGCCCAGACATCATCGCCGATGACATCCTCCGGCGTGTCGCCGATGTAGACATCGATGGCGTTGTCCCGGTTGGGCTTGGAGATATCCTCCCGGAAGGGCAGGTTCAGCACCTTGGGCATGTGGCGCAGCTGCCAGTTGTCGGCCTTCTGGCCCGCCAGGCGGGTGCAGTGGATGCGGCTCTGCTGGCCGGCACCCACGCCGATGGTCTGGCCGTCCTGCACGTAGCAGACGCTGTTGGACTGGGTGTACTTCAGCACGATCAGGCTGATGATCAGGTCGCGGCGCTGCTCGGCGCTGATCTCCTTGTTCTCGGTGACGATGTTCTGCAGCATGGTGGCATCGGAGATGTCCAGATCCTGGCGGCCCTGCTCGAAGGTCACACCAAAGACGGTGCGGGTCTCCAGCTTGGCGGGCTCATAGTCGGGATCGATGGCCACAATGTTGTAGTTGCCCTTCTTCTTGGACTTCAGCACTTCCAGGGCATCGGCATCGTAGCCGGGGGCGATGATGCCGTCGCTGACCTCATGCTTGATGAGCTTGGCGGTGGCCAGGTCGCACACATCGGACAGGGCGATCCAGTCGCCGAAGCTGGACATACGGTCGGCACCGCGGGCGCGGGCGTAGGCGCAGGCCAGCGGGGTCAGTTCGGCATCGGCGTCCACATGGTACATGGCGCGCAGCGTGTCATCCAGCGGCAGGCCGATGGCCGCACCGGCAGGGGAGACATGCTTGAAGCTGGCGGCCGCCGGCATGCCCAGCGCCTTTTTCAGGTCGCGCACCAGCTGCCAGGAGTTGAGCGCATCCAGAAAGTTGATGTAGCCCGGACGGCCGTTGAGGATCTCCACCGGGAGCTCACTGCCGTCCGCCATATAAATGCGAGCGGGCTTCTGGTTGGGGTTGGTGCCGTATTTCAGTTGAAATTCTTTCATTTATTCACCCTCCACCGCATTGTATTTGTTCAGAATGGTATCTTCGTAATCGCCGGTCTCCAGCGTGATGGTCCGCACAAAGAGGCTGACCTTGTTGTCCTCATTGAGGGACTCCCAAAGCTTGCCGGCAAATTCGGCGCCGTCGTTCTCGTCGATGGTGACCCGCATGGGTTCCCCTGCGTAGCTGGGAATGGGGGCGCCGTTTTTCAGGTAGGTGCTGATGAAATGGCCCTCGCCCGCCACCGGCTGGGGGTAGTCGAAGGTCTGGCGCTGGACGCTGGCGGCATTGCCGTCGCAGCTCTTCAGGATGGACAGCTTGTAGGCACCGCTGCGCATATCCACCACGCCGGAAATGCGCGGCGTGAAGTTGGGCGCGTCATCCTCGTAGGTGCGGGTGGCCAGGGCAGCCTCGAAGCTGTAGCCGGGGAAGAGGTTCTCGTTCATGAAATGGGCGATGGTATCGGTCTGGTCGCCGTTGGTGACAATGGTGGTCTCCCGGAGGGTCAGCACCGCGTTGTAGATGATCAGATGGGGATCTTCCAGCTTGGCCGGATCGGCAGCCACCGTGCGGATGCCGCCCGGGATCGCCTCAAACACACGGTTGCGGCTGTTGGCACTGCGTCCCATGATCCAGTAGGCGATGATCGCCTTCTGGCCGTCGGGGGTGCGGCCCAGCACAATGCCGCGGCCGGGATACTCGTTGCCGGCCAGATATTTGTACAGATTCTTTTTCATTGCATTACACCTCGTCGTTGCAAACCATGGCCAGAGCCTGGGGCAGCAGTTTCCATTCCGCTTCCACCATCACGCGCTTCTGCAGTACTTCAGGGGTATCGCCGGGCTGTACTGCCACGGCCTTCTGGAGCAGAATGGGGCCGCCGTCGCATTCCTCGTTGACCAGGTGCACGGTGGCGCCGGTCACCTTCACGCCCCGGGCCAGGGCCGCTTCGTGGACCCGCAGGCCGTAAAAGCCGGGGCCGCAGAAGCTGGGGATCAGGCTGGGGTGTACGTTGAGGATGCGGTTGGGGTAGGCTTCGATCACGCGAGGGCCCAGAACCGAGAGGAACCCGGCCAGCACCACCACATCGATCTGGTGGCTCTGCAGGGTGTCCAGCAGGGCGCTGTCAAAGGCCTCACTGTCGGCGTATTCCTTGCGGGCCACCACGGCGCTTTCCACACCGAAGTTGGCGGCCCGTTCCAGGGCATACACGCCGGGTTTGCTGGCCACCACCAGCACGATCTTGCCATTGGGGTTTTCGCCCCGGGCTTCGCTCTCCAGCAGGGCCTGCAGATTGGTGCCGCCGCCGGATACCAGTACAGCTACACGCTTCATACCAGTTCCACCCCGTCGCCTTCCACGATGGTGCCCAGACGGTAGGCACCTTCCTCGCCGTGGGCGTGCAGAATCTCCAGCGCCTTGTCGGCGTCCCCGGCAGCCACCACGATGGTCATGCCGACACCCATGTTGAAGGTGTTGAACATGTCGCGCTCCGGCACATTGCCTTCCTTGGCCAGCACGCCGAAGAGGGCAGGGGTACGCACATCGGCTTTGGCGATGCGGGCGGCACAGCCCTTCTTCAGGCTGCGGGGAATGTTCTCGTAAAAGCCGCCGCCAGTGATGTGGGAGACACCCTTCACGGTGACCTGCTCCATCAGGGCCAGCACCGGCTTGACGTAGATCTTGGTAGGAGCCAGCAGCGCCTCACCCAGCGTCTTGTCCATGCCCTCGAAGGTCTTGTCCAGCACTTCGGGATGGTTGTCGATGTCAAAGATTTTGCGCACCAGCGAGAAGCCGTTGGAATGCACACCGGTGGAGGGCAGAGCCAGCACCACATCGCCGGGCTGCATGGTGGAGTTGTCGAGGATCTTGCTCTTGTCCACCACGCCCACGGTAAAGCCGGCCAGATCGTATTCCTCCTCCGGCATCATGCCGGGGTGTTCGGCGGTCTCGCCGCCCACCAGGGAGCAGCCGGCCTGGACGCAGCCCTCGGCCACACCCTTGACGATCTCGGCGATCTTCTCGGGAATGTTTTTGCCGCAGGCGATGTAGTCCAGGAACACCAGCGGTTTGGCACCGGCGCAGATGACATCGTTGACGCACATGGCCACGCAGTCGATGCCGATGGTATCGTGCTTGTTCATGTACTGGGCCACGCGCAGTTTGGTGCCGACGCCGTCGGTGCCGGAGATCAGGACGGGATGCTCCATGCCGGAGCAGTCCAGCTCAAACAGGCCGCCGAAGCCGCCCAGACCGCCGATGCAGTTCTCGGTCATCGTGCGGGCCACATACTGCTTCATCAGTTCGACGGAGCGGTAGCCGGCCGTAATATCCACGCCGGCAGCGGCGTAGCTGGCAGAATAGCTTTTTTCCATGTCGGTACTCCTATCGGGTGTAGTTGCAAGGGACGCGGGCAGGGCGCAGGGGCCGCAGACCGGTCACAGTTTTTTGTTCGGATTGGAAATGCTCAGCGGTTTGTCGTAGACGATATCCATCGTTTCCTGGGGCGGATCCACGGGGTAGTGACCGGTGAAGCAGCCGACACAGAAACCGCAGCGGCTGTGAATGGCCAGCTGCTGCACATGCTCGATGCTCAGGTAGCCCAGCGTATCGGATCCCACCAGCTTGTTGATCTCCTCCACGGTATGACCGGTGGCGATCAGCTGCTTTTCGTCGGGAATATCGGTGCCGAAGTAGCAGGGATGGGCAAAGGGCGGTGCGCTGATGCGGTAGTGCACTTCCTTGGCGCCGGCCTCCCGCAGCAGGCGGATGGTCCGGGCGCTGGTGGTGCCGCGCACGATGGAGTCGTCCACCAGCACGACGCGCTTGCCGCGCACGGTGGATTCAATGGCGTTGAGCTTGATGCGCACGCTGTTCTCGCGCTGGGCCTGGCTGCCCTGGATGAAGGTACGGCCCACGTACTTGTTCTTGATAAAGCCGATGCCGTAGGGAATACCGCTCTCCTGGGCATACCCCAGGGCGGCGTCCAGGCCGGAGTCCGGCGCACCGATGACCACATCCGCTTCCACGGGATGCTCCTGGGCCAGGAAACGGCCGGCCTGCAGCCGGGCTTCATGGACGCAGGTGCCCTCCAGCACGGAATCCGGGCGGGCAAAATAGATGTACTCAAAGACACACATGGTGTGGGGGGCCGTGCCGCAATGGGTATCGATGCAGCGCAGACCGTCGTGGTCAGCGATGACGATCTCACCGGGACGCACATCCCGCACGAACTTGGCACCCACCGCATCCAGGGCGCAGGACTCGCTGGCAAAGGCGTACCCGCTGCCGTTGGGCAGCTCGCCGATGCACAGCGGGCGGAACCCGTGGGGGTCGCGCGCCGCGATGAGCTTGGTGTGGGTCATGATGACCAGACTGTAGGCGCCCTCGATCTCATCCATCGTACGGCTGACCGCCATCTCGATGTTGGGGGTCAGCAGACGGTTCTGGGTCAGCAGGTAGGCGATGACCTCGGTATCCGAGGTGCCGTGGAAGATGGAACCGCTCATCTCCAGTTTGCGCCGCAGCTTGGGGGCGTTGACCAGATTGCCGTTGTGGCAGACAGCCATGGCGCCCTTGCAGTGATGCAGGATCATGGGCTGGGCGTTGGAACGGCTGCGCTGACCGGCGGTGGCGTAGCGCACATGGCCGGTGGCCATCTTGGCGCCGTGGGGCAGTTCCTCCAGCACGCGCTTGGTAAAGACTTCGCTGACAAGGCCCAGGTCGCGGTGGCCGGACAGCACGCCGTCCACATTCAGCGCGATGCCGCAGCTCTCCTGGCCGCGGTGCTGCAGGGCGTAGAGGGCGCTGTATACGGCGCTGACCATGTCGGTCTCGCCGGTCTTGTCATAGATGCCGAAGACACCGCATTCTTCATGCAGCGATTCGGTATATTGGGAAATTTCACTCATTCCGCTTTTTGCTCCGTTTTCTCAGATCAGCCCAGCAGGCGCTTCATGACTTCCTGATAGGCATCGGCCTCGCCGCCCATATCGCGGCGGAACAGATCCTTGTCCAGATGGGCGCCGGTGGTGGCATCCCAGAAACGGCAGGTGTCGGGGCTGATCTCGTCGGCCAGGATGATGGTGCCGTCGGGAAGGCGGCCGAACTCCAGCTTGAAGTCGATCAGGCGGATGTTGGCATCCAGCAGGATCTTCTTGAGGATCTCGTTGATTTTGAAGGAGTACTTGGTGATGGTGTCGATCTCCTCCTGGGTGGCCAGATCCAGGGCCAGGGCGTAGTAGTGGTTGATGAACGGGTCATGCAGATCGTCGTTCTTGTAGCTGAACTCCAGGATGGGGGTCTTGAAGGGAGTACCCTCGGGCACGCCCATGCGCAGGCTGAAGTGGCCGGCGGCGACGTTGCGGATGATGACTTCCAGAGGCACGATCTCCACCTTCTTCACGAAGGTGTCGCGGTCGTTGATCTCCTCCACATAGTGGGTGGGGATGCCTTCCTTTTCCAGCTTCTGCATCAGGGCGTTGGACAGCTTGTTGTTCACAATGCCCTTGTCGCGGATGGTGCCCTTCTTTTCGCCGTCGCCGGCGGTGGCATCGTCCTTATAGTGAACCATCACAATGGCGGGGTCGCTGGTAGCGAAAACCTGCTTGGCCTTGCCTTCGTACATCTGCTCTTTAACTTCGTATTTCATGATAAACGCTCCCTTTTATGTAGTGTATAAAAACGAGTGTACAACTGCAATTTTATTGTACCCCGTTTTGTGTCGGTGTGCAAGAATTTGTTTACATCGCGGCAGCTTCAGCGGCGATAGCGGCGTCCTTCTTGGCGATGGCCGCAGCGGTGTCGGCACGGAATTTCTCCAGCTTGGCGGCCAGCTCTTCATCGGAAACCGCCAGGATGGCCACGGCCAGGTAGGCGGCGTTCTTGGCGCCGTTCAGGGCAACGGTGGCCACGGGGAAGCCGCTGGGCATCTGCACGGTGGCCAGCAGGGCATCCAGGCCGTCCAGGGCGCCGCCCTTCATGGGAATGCCCACCACCGGCAGGGTGGTGTTGGCGGCAAAAGCGCCGGCCAGATGGGCGGCCATGCCGGCGGCACACAGAATGACGCCGTAGCCGTTGGCACGGGCGGCCTTGGCGAAGGCGGAGGCGGCCTCGGGCGTACGATGGGCCGAGAGGATGTGCGCCTCATAGGGGACACCGAAATCCTTCAGTACAGTGCAGGCTCCCTTGACCACAGCCCAGTCGCTGTCAGAACCCATAATGATCGCTACTTTTTTCATTGGTAAGCTCCTTTCCTGATTACACGCCAGACGAAAAGAGCGCAGCGGCCGGCAAAACGGTACACTGCGCTGTTCGGATATACGAATACGGCATGCGGGGTACAAAGAACCCGTGAATAATTCCAAGACGCATCAGCGAGTCTTGCACGGAAGATCCCCCTTTATATAAAGAAGTAAAGTACCCTTGTAAAATCAGTGTAAGGCGTAAACGACAAAAAAGCAAGATGAAAGCGGTTTTTTCAGCCAAAAAACGGCGGGGAGAGGATTTTCCCTGTTGCTTTTTGTCGTTTTTGATGGGAACAAAAGCGATAAGGTATGACTTTATCAAAGTGGCAGGAAAGAGGGGATGGCGTCCCGGAACGGGATATGGTATAATAAGGAAAATCATTCTCCCGAAGAGAGGAACAGAATTCATGGAACAACCCAAAAATCGCACAGAGGACACAGCCCTGCACGGCAAGGAGGAGCGGGTCAAACGGATCTTCCGGGACCAGATCGCCGAGGCGGCGGGCATTCTGGAAGTGGTGCTGTCCGGCATTGTGCTGGTGGGGCTGCTGTTCAGTGTTGTGCCGCTGGTGCAGTGGATGCCGGGGCTTATCGTGGATGGCAACGATGTGGAAGTGTACAACTTCCTTACCCGCGCGCTGGACATTGTGATCGGTATCGAGTTCATCAAGATGCTGGCCAAGCACAGCCCCGGCAGTGTGCTGGAGGTGCTTTTGTATGCCATCGCCCGCCACATGATTGTGGGGCACGAGGATGCCGTGCAGAACCTGGTCAGCGTGGCGGCGATTGCGCTGATCTTCATCATCCGGCGATTCTTCTTTGTGCCGTCCTTTGGCCAGAAGATGCCCGGCGGGCAGATTGCCCCCGACCTGGCGCATCTGTATTCGCCGGACGAAGAGGAAGGCCGGGAACTGGGAGACGAGAAGGACAAACCGTAACCGCAAAAACCAAAAGGAGCCTGCCCCCAGGGGCAGGCTCCTTTTGCGTGTGACAGAGGAACAATCAGAACAGGCCGGTGATCTTGCCGTGGGCATCCACATCGATGTCCATGGCAGCGGGGTGCTTGGGCAGGCCGGGCATCGTCATGATGCTGCCGCAGACCACCACCACAAAGCCGGCGCCGGCCGACAGGCGGATCTCCCGCACGTTGAGGGTGAATCCCTCGGGGGCGGCGATGAGCTTGGCGTTGTCGCTGAAGGAGTACTGGGTCTTGGCAATGCAGACCGGCAGGTTGCTGTAGCCCATGGTTTCCAGTTCGGCCAGCGTCTTCTGGGCCGCGGCGCTGTAGGAAACACCGCCGGCGCGGTAGATCTTCTTGGCGACGGCCTCGATCTTCTCGGGCAGGGAAGCGCTCAGTTCGTAGGAGTAGTTGACCTTGGCGCTGTCGTCCAGGATGGACAGGACGGTCTCGGCCAGGGCCTTGCCGCCCTCGCCGCCCTTGGCGAAGACCTCGGAGAGGGCGCAGGGCACACCGGCCTTCTGGCAGACCTCGTAGATGACATCCATCTCTTCCTGGGTGTCGGTGGGGAAGGCGTTGATGGCCACGCAGACCGGCAGGCCGAAGTTGCGCATATTCTCAATGTGGCGGGCCAGGTTCACCGAACCGGCCTTGACAGCCTCGGCGTTGGGCTTGCTCAGATCAGGCTTGGCCACACCGCCGTGGGATTTCAGGGCGCGCACGGTGGCTACCAGCACGACGGCCGCGGGATGCAGACCCGCATAGCGGCACTTGATGTCCAGGAACTTCTCGGCACCCAGGTCGGCGCCGAAGCCGGCCTCGGTCACCACGTAGTCCGCCAGTTTCAGGCTCAGTTTGGTGGCGATGACGCTGTTGCAGCCGTGGGCGATGTTGGCGAAGGGGCCGCCGTGGATGATGGCGGGGTTGTGTTCCAGGGTCTGGACCAGGTTGGGATCCAGGGCGTCCTTGAGCAGGGCGGTCATGGCACCGGCAGCGCCGATCTGACCGGCAGTGACGGGCTTGCCGTCATAGGTGTAGGCACAGACAATGCGGGACAGCCGTGCCTTCAGGTCCTCCAGGTCGGTGGCCAGGCAGAAGATGGCCATGACCTCGCTGGCCACGGTGATGTCGAAGCCGTCCTCCCGGGGGGTGCCGTTGACCTTGCCGCCCAGGCCGTCCACGATGAAGCGGAGCTGCCGGTCGTTCATATCCATGCAGCGCTTCCAGGTGATGCGGCGGGGATCGATGTTCAGCGGGTTGCCCTGCTGGATGGAGTTGTCGATCATGGCCGCCAGCAGGTTGTTGGCGGTGCCGATGGCGTGGATATCGCCGGTAAAGTGGAGGTTGATGTCCTCCATGGGCACGACCTGGGCATAGCCGCCGCCGGCCGCGCCGCCCTTGATGCCGAAGACGGGGCCCAGGGAGGGCTCACGCAGGCAGAGCATCGTCTTTTTGCCCAGTGCGTTCATGGCGTCCGCCAGCCCTACGCTGGTGGTGGTCTTGCCTTCGCCGGCGGGGGTGGGGCTGATGGCCGTGACCAGGATCAGCTTGCCCTCGGGACCGTCGCCCTTGGCCAGCTTGTGGTCGATCTTGGCCTTGTAATGGCCGTAGGGGATAACGCTCTGTCCCTGCAGGCCCAGCTTGGCCGCAATCTCGGTGATGGGCTTCATTTCGGCAGCCTGTGCAATTTCGATGTCGCTCAACATACGCAATTCCTCCTGTGGTGATAAAAACAAAGGGCTGCATACACCTGCTTCAGTGCATGCAGCCCAGACGGTCGGCTTTTTCTTCAGCTGCCTCCCCTGTGGTAATCCCCACAAATCCGTCGGTCAGCAGCCTGCTATCGCTACTGTAGCATATTCCAGCGAAGTTTGTCAAGACTCAAACTTCGCCTTTTCCGCAGCCCCATTTCCGGAAATACCGTCCCATGCTCAGAAGCTGCATCTTGAATTTGCCGGCGTCCCGCATGGGGGCGCGGTGCCAGGCATGGATGGCCGAAAACTGCGGCGCCAGCCATACGGTACCTTCCCGCAGCACCTTCTGGGTCAGGTCGGCGTCCTCCACATACATGAAATAGGCCGGGTCGAACCCGCCGATCTTCTTCAGCACGTCGGTGCGCACCGCCATAAAACTGCCGGTACAGAACTCGATGCGCCGCGGCTCGGTCAGCGTTTCATCCTGCATGGTATAGTGTTCGTCGGCCCTGCGGAAAGCGCCGCCCAGCTTGGGCGCCAGCTGGCGGGCCAGCAGCAGCCAGGGGGTGGGCTTGCGTCGGGGCAGATGCTGCAGCCGCCCGTCGGGGTAGCGCAGCTGCGGTGTGGCCATGGCCGCCCCGGGAACGGAGAGCAGCCAGTCGGCCATGGGCTCCAGGATGTCTTCGGTGAGCAGGATATCGGGGTTCAGAATGAAGTGAACATCGCTTTCCAGCCGGTCCAGCACGGTGTTGTGCCCTTTGCCGAAACCGATGTTGCGGGGCAGCGGCAATACCGTGACCCGCTTATCGCCGAAATCGGTGTCCGTCAGCTGTTTGCCGCAGCCGTCGGGGCTGCCGTTGTCCACCACATAGAGGGCAAAGTCGGGCGCGGGGGTATGGTGCAGAATGCTGCGCACCGCGGCGCAGACTTCCTCGTAATCGCAGTACGCCACAATACAGGCGCTGATTTTGGCCATGCCGGAACTCCTTATTTCTTCAGGGCTTCCAACTGGCTCAGGTCGTAGGGGGTGTCCTGATAGACATAGTAGTTGAGCCAGTTGGTGTACAGCAGATACCCGTGGGCGCGCCAGCGGAACAGCGGGTCGCGGCTGGGGTCATCGTCGGGGTAGTAATTGCAGGGAACGTGGATCTCCTTGCCGGCGGCCACATCCCGCTTGTATTCGGCGTCCAGGGTATATTTGTCATACTCGGGATGGCCGATGACAAAGATCTGACGGCCGGACTCGGTGGAAAGCAGCATCGGCCCGGCCACGTCACTCTCAGCGAGAATGCGCAGATCGTGGCAGGCATCGATGGCCGCCCGGTCCAGTCCTGCCCACCGGCTGTGGGGGGCATAGAACACCTCGTCAAAGCCGCGGACCAGCGGGTTGGAGGGGCGCGTCACCCGGTGCTCAAAGACACCGAACATCTTCTGGGGCAGATGGACCTTGGGAATGCCGAAATGATAGTAAAGGCCTGCCAGCGCACCCCAGCACAGATGAATGGTGGAGTAGACGTTGGTCTTGGTGTAGTCCATGATCTTGCACAGCTCATCCCAGTAATCCACATCGGGGTAGTCCAGGTCCTCGATCGGCGCCCCGGTGATGATCATGCCGTCAAAACGCTCCTCCTTGATCTCGTCGAAGGTCTTGTAGAAGGCCTGCATGTGTTCCGGCGAGGTGTGGGTGGTGTCGTGGGTGGCGGTTTTCAGCAAGGTGATCTGTACCTGCAGCGGGCTGTTGGCCAGCAGGCGGGCCAGCTGGGTCTCGGTGACGATCTTGGTGGGCATCAGGTTGAGGATCAGGATGCGCAGCGGCCGGATGTTCTGGCTCTGCGCGCGCTCGCGGTGCATGACAAAGACATTCTCCCGGGAGAGCTCGTCATAGGCGGGCAGCTCTTTGGGTATAATCAGCGGCATGGAATCGCTCCCTTTTCAAGACTTCGGAACGGATCAGATCTGCGCCAGAGCCTGGTCGATATCGGCGATCAGGTCGCGCTTGTCCTCCAGGCCGCAGCTCATGCGGACCAGATCGGGCTGCACGCCGGCGGCAATCAGCTGTTCGTCGTTCATCTGACGATGGGTGCTGCTGGCGGGATGCAGGCAGCAGGTGCGGGCGTCAGCCACGTGGGTCTCGATGGCGGCCACCTTCAGGTGAGCCATGAAGTTGGCAGCCGCCTTACGGCCGCCCTTGACGCCGAAGCTGACCACACCGCAGGAGCCGTTGGGCAGATACTTCTGGGCCAGGGCATGGTACTTGTCGCCGGGCAGGCCGCAGTAGTTCACGTAGGCGATCTTGGGATGGGAAGCCAGGAACTCCGCCACCGCCTGGCCGTTCTCACAGTGGCGGGCCATCCGCACATGCAGGCTCTCCAGACCCAGGTTGAGCATGTAGGCGCTCATGGGGCTCTGGACACAGCCCAGGTCACGCATCAGCTGGGCGGTAGCCTTGGTGATGAAGGCACCTTCCTTGCCGAAGCGCTCGGCGTAGGTGATGCCGTGGTAGCTCTCGTCGGGGGTGGTCAGGCCGGGGAACTTGTCGGCATGGGCCATCCAGTCAAACTTGCCGCCGTCCACGATGGCACCGCCCACGCAGCCGCCGTGGCCGTCCATGTACTTGGTGGTGGAGTGAGTGACGATGTCGGCGCCCCAGGAGAGGGGACGGCAGTTGATGGGGGTGGCAAAGGTGTTGTCCACCACCAGAGGCACGCCGTGACGGTGGGCCGCAGCGGCAAACTTTTCAATGTCCAGCACGGTCAGGGCGGGGTTGGCGATGGTCTCTCCGAAAACCACCTTGGTGTTGGGGGTAAAGGCCGCTTCCAGCTCCTCCTCGGTGCAGTCGGGGGAGACAAAGGTGGCAGTGATGCCCATCTTGGCCATGGTGACGGCGATCAGGTTGAAGGTGCCGCCGTAGATCGAGCTGGAGGAGACGATGTGGTCACCGGCGTTGCAGAGGTTGAACAGCGCAAAGAAGTTGGCGGCCTGGCCGGAGCTGGTCAGCATACCGGCGGTGCCGCCCTCCAGCTCGGTGATCTTGGCAGCCACAGTGTCGCAGGTAGGGTTCTGCAGCCGGGAATAGAAGTAGCCGCTGGCCTCCAGGTCAAACAGCTTGCCCATCTCGTCGGAGCTGTCGTATTTGAAGGTGGTGCTCTGGATGATGGGAATCTGGCGGGGTTCGCCGTTGCCGGGATGGTAGCCGCCCTGTACGCACAGGGTGTTGATGGAATAATTCTGACTCATACTTTTCCGCTCCTTTTGTATGAGCGGGTCACTGGCCCGCATCCGTTTTTTTCACGAATTAGTTCTATTGTAAGAGGTTGCCGCCGTAAAATCAAGAGGAAAACACCGCCCGCGCCGCGAGAAAATCCGAATCATGGGCAAAACGGGTATGGAAATCCCCGGGGGAGTGTGTTATAATAAACAACGGCAGCGGATCCCGGGGATTCCGGAAAAGGCTGAAATGCCGAACGAAACTGCAAAAGAGGTAGAAACTATGCTTACTGCAATCACCGGTATCAACTGGGGCGACGAAGGCAAGGGCCGCATGGTGGACCTGCTGAGCCAGGATTACGACATCGTTGCGCGCTATCAGGGCGGCGACAATGCCGGCCACACCGTCAAGAACGAGCGCGGCAAGTTCATCCTGAACCTGATCCCGTCGGGCATTCTGCGTCCCGAGGTCGTCTGTGTCATGGGCGGCGGTATGGTCATCGATCCCGAGCATCTGGAGAAGGAGATCGCCTCCCTCACCGAGAAGGGTATCCAGATCAGCCCGGCCAACCTGAAGATCTCCGACCGTGCCACCATCACCATGCCCTTCCATGTGGCACAGGATGGCCTGGAGGAGGAGCGTCTGTCCAAGACCGGCGCCCAGTTCGGCTCCACCAAGCGGGGCATTGCCTACACCTACGGTGACAAATACATGAAGAAGACGCTGCGCATGGGCGATCTGTGCCACATGGACGAGGGCGTCAAGAAGCGGCTGACCACCATCGTGGAGTCCAAGAACCTGACGATGGTGAACATCTACGGCCAGAAGCCGGTCAGCGTGGAGGAAGTGTGGGCCTGGTGCGAGCACTACGCCAAGGTCTTCGCGCCGTATATCTGCGATGTGGGCCAGTACCTGGCCGAGGCGGATGAAGCCGGCAAGAAGATCATGTTCGAGGCCCAGCTGGGTGCGCTGCGCGATATTGATTTCGGTATCTATCCCTACACCTCTTCCTCCAACACCATCGGTGCCTATGCGCCCATCGGTGCGGGCATCCCCGGCCACAAGCTGAACCTGTCCATCGGCATCATGAAGGCTTATTCCTCCTGCGTGGGCGAAGGCCCCTTCACCACCGAACTGGCCATGACCGAGGAGGAGAAGGACGTGCTGCGTGAGCACGGCCATGAGTATGGCGCCGCCACCGGCCGTCCGCGCCGCGTGGGTCCCTTCGACGCGGTGGCCAGCCGGTACGGCGTGCAGTGCCAGGGCTGCGATGAACTGGCCCTGACCCTGCTGGATGTGCTGGATTACATGGAGGAAGTGCCCATCGTCACCCAGTACCGTCTGTCGGACGGCAGCCTGACCACCCGGTTCCCCATGGGCAAGACGCTGGACGACGCCCAGCCCGTGGTGGAGAAGATGCCCGGCTGGCACTGCGACATCACCGCGGTGCGCAAGTTTGAGGACCTGCCCGCGGCGGCGCAGAACTACGTCAAGCGGCTGGAAGAACTGGTGGGCTGCAAGATCAAGTATATTTCGGTCGGTCCTGAGCGGGATGCCTGCATTGTCCGCGACTGATCGTCACATCTGAAGAATCCAAACAACGGCGGACTGTGAGGGTCCGCCGTTTTCTGAAAGGGGGAGAACGGGTTGGTAGATCTGCTGATCCGTACTTTCATCAAAAACCATCAAAATACGGGGGACCGTGTGGTGCGCACGGCGTACGGCAACCTGGCCTGCGTTGTCAGCGTTGTCTGCAACCTGCTGCTGTTCGCCGGTAAAACGGCCGTCGGTACGCTGGCGGGCAGCGTTTCCATTACGGCCGACGGTATGAACAACCTGTCGGATGCCAGCTCCAATATTGTGAGCCTGGTGGGCTTCAAACTGGGATCCCGCCCGGCGGATTCCGAACATCCCTATGGTCATGCCCGGTATGAGTATCTGGCCGGTCTGGCGGTCTCGGTGATGATCCTTGTCATCGGTGTGGAACTGCTCAAGGAAAGCCTGGCCAAGGTACTGCACCCCAGCGATGTACAGTTCGGCTGGCTGACGGTGGCGGTGCTGGTGGCCTCCATCCTGGTCAAGCTGTGGATGAGCGTGCTGAACCGCAAGATCGGCCGCACCATTCAGTCCGAAACGCTGATGGCCACGGCAGCCGACGCCCGCAACGATGTCATCACCACCGGCGCGGTGCTGGTGGCCTCGGTGCTGACCTACCTGACCAAGTTTGCCCGGATCGATGGCATCATGGGCCTGGGCGTGGCCGCCTTCATCCTGTACAGCGGCATCCAGCTGGTGCGCGATACCATCGACCCCATCCTGGGTGCAGCGCCGGACCCGGAACTGGTGGAGCATATTGAAAAGAAAGCGCTGGGCTATCCCGGCGTGCTGGGCATCCACGACCTGATGATTCACGACTATGGTCCCGGCAACCGGCTGGTCAGTTTCCACATCGAGATGGACGCCAAGGGCGATGTGATGCAGAGCCACGATGTCATCGACACCATTGAGCGGGACCTGCTGGTGCAGGATGGCATGATCGCCACCATCCATTACGATCCCATTGTCACCGGAAACGCCCATGTGGATGAGATCCGCAGCTTCCTGAAAACCAAGGTGGCGGAACTGGAACCCGAGGCCAATCTGCATGATCTGCGCATCGTGCCGGGCCCGTCCCACACCAATGTGATCTTTGACTGCGCCGTCCCGGCGGAATATATCACCGACAAGCAGCGCCGCGGCGCCAAACTGGTGGCAGCGCTGCGCACCTCGGTGCAGCAGAAATGGCCCGATCATTTCTGTGTCATCAAACTGGAACCGGAATACGCATCTTCCGTACGGAAAGAAAACTGAAAGAAAGAGGAAATCCTATGGACTACAATCAAGCCGCTCTCGAACTGCACGCCAAAGGCCCCGGCAAACTGACGGTGCAAAGCCTGGTACCCTGCAAGGACAAGGACGCCCTCTCCACGGCTTACACGCCGGGGGTGGCGGAGCCCTGCCGCAAAATCGTGGCCAATCCCGACGATGTCTACACCTATACCCTCAAGGGGCGCACGGTGGCCGTGGTGACAAACGGCACCGCCGTGCTGGGCCTGGGCAACATCGGCCCCGAAGCCGGCCTGCCGGTCATGGAGGGCAAGTGTGTGCTGTTCAAGGAGTTCGGCGGTGTGGATGCATTCCCCATCTGCCTGAATGCCAAGACGAAAGAGGAAGTGATTGCAGCCGTCAAGGCCATTGCGCCCACCTTCGGCGGCATCAACCTGGAGGATATCCGCAGCCCGGAATGCTTCGAGATCGAGGCGGAACTGGAGCGGGATCTGGATATCCCGGTGTTCCATGATGACCAGCACGGCACGGCCATCATTGTGCTGGCCGGTGTGCTCAACGCCCTGAAGGTGGTGGGCAAGCGAATCGAGGATGTGCGCATTGTGCAGAACGGCCCCGGTGCGGCCGGCACGGCCATCATCCACATGCTGCAGGTGGCCGGTGCACGGCACATCATTGCGGTGGATGAACACGGCATTCTGGTGCCGGGCCGTCCCGCCGGACTGGCCGGCCATAAGGCCAAACTGGCGGAGGAGACCAACCCCGAAAAACTCAGCGGCGGTCTGGCCGAGGCCATCCGCGGTGCGGATATCTTCATCGGAACATCCATTGCCGGGGCGCTGACGCCGGAACTGGCGGCCACCATGGCGCCGGACGCCATTGTGTTTGCCATGGCCAATCCCACCCCGGAGATCATGCCGGATCAGGCCAAAGCCACGGGCATCCGGGTCATCGGCACCGGCCGTTCGGACTTCCCCAACCAGGTCAACAATGTGCTGGCATTCCCCGGCATTTTCAAGGGTGCTCTGTCGGTGCGTGCCCGGGACATCAACCCGGCCATGAAGATGGCGGCAGCCAGGGCCATTGCCGGTCTGATCCCCGACGAGGAACTGAACGAGGAGAACATCCTGCCCAAGGCCTTTGATCCGCGGGTGCCGGAGGCGGTGGCAGCCGCAGTGGCCCAGGCTGCCCGGGAAAGCGGTGTGGCACGCGTATGAGCAAGATTCGGGAACTGAGCGCCGATACCATCCGGGACGCGGTGGAGGCGCTGTGCATCGAGGCCAACACCAGCCTGCCCAAAGATGTGAAGGCGGCGCTGGACCGGGCCGAAGCCGCAGAACCCTGGCCGCTGGCCAAGGAGACACTGGGACTTTTGCAGCAGAATCTGTGTGTGGCGGCCCAGCAGGATCTGCCCATCTGCCAGGACACCGGCATGGCCTGTGTGTTTGTGGAACTGGGCCAGGATGTGCATATCGACGGCGATCTGAATGCCGCGGTGGACGAGGGTGTGCGCCGTGGCTACGAGAAAGCCTATCTGCGCAAATCCATCACAGCGGATCCGCTGCAGCGGGTGAACACAGGGGACAATACCCCGGCGTTCCTGACGGTGCATCTGGTGCCGGGCAGCGGCTGCAAAATCACCGTGGCCCCGAAAGGCGCCGGTAGCGAGAACATGAGCCGCCTGGCCATGCTCAAGCCTGCCGACGGGGTAGAGGGCGTCAAACAATTTGTGCTGGACACCGTTCGCCAGGCGGGGGCCAATCCCTGCCCGCCCATTGTGCTGGGTGTTGGCATCGGCGGGAGCTTTGACCACTGTGCGGCCCTGGCCAAGAAAGCGCTGCTGCGTTCGTTGGATCAGCCTAATGCAGATCCCTATTACGCCGCACTGGAGAAGGAATTGCTGGACATCGTCAACGCCACCGGCTTTGGCCCGCAGGGATTCGGCGGGGCAACCACCTGTCTGGGGGTATCCATCGAGCAGCGGCCCACCCACGTGGCCTGCCTGCCGGTGGCCGTCAACATGAGCTGTCATGTGACGCGGCGTGCCAGCCGGGAGGTATAAGGATGGGAAAAAGCAAGATTGATATTTCGCTGGATGGCGTGGGGGAGAAGCGCCGCCCTGCCCGCAGCAGCATTGACATTCCGCTGGACAGCGACCAGGGGGCGGCCAGTATCACTGACAAGGAATTTGAGTTTGTCAACCGTCACCATGAAGAGTACAAGGAAATGCGCCGCCGCGCGCGGGAACAGGGAGGTCGCTGATGCAGTACGTTTTACACACGCCGCTTCATAAAACGGACCTGGCCCCGCTGCGGGCAGGGGATACGGTGCTCCTTTCCGGTGTGGTATATACGGCGCGGGACGCCGCCCATGCCCGCATGATGGAATTGCTGGATGCCGGGAAAGAGTTGCCGTTCCCCATAAACGGCGCGGCGATCTATTATGTGGGGCCAACGCCGGAACGCCCAGGCTGTGCCATCGGTGCGGCAGGTCCCACAACCTCCGGACGGATGGACGCCTACACGCCGCGCTTGCTGGACCTGGGGCTTGCCTGCATGATCGGCAAGGGCAAGCGCAGCCAGGAAGTCAAGAATTCGGTGGTCAAGAACGGGGCGGTGTATCTGGCGGCCATCGGTGGAGCCGGCGCCCTGATGGCGCGCAGCGTAGAGAGCTGCGAGATCATCGCCTGGCCAGATCTGGGATGTGAAGCGGTACGCCGCCTGGTGGTAAAAGATTTCCCGCTGACGGTGCTGCTGGATCCCCATGGCGGCGATTTGTACGAGAGCGGCCCGGCCGCCTATCTGTCGTCTTTACATTGAATTGCCTATGAAACGAGCTTTACTTCATTCCAAAATGCGGCGCTGCCTGCTGGGGTGCGCTGTGGCGCTGCTTGCCAGTATTATGGTGGCCTGTGTGCTGGTGGTGCACGCCCGGACGGTGGCCCGCCAGAAGCAGGAAGCTGCCCGGCAGGCCGCGGCGGAGGCACAGGCAGCAGCAGAAGCTGCGGCCGCTGAGCAGGCGGCACAGGAAGAGGCCGCTGCCGAAGCGGCACGCCAGGCGGAAGAACAGCGTCAGGCGGAGGAGGCCGCCGCGCAGCGAAAGCAGCAGGTGGAGGACGCTGCAGCGGCGCACGAAAGTGTGCAGTACGGTGATAAACTGGGAACGATCCGGGTGGAAGGTACGCAGATTGACTGTGACCTGTATTGGGGTGATAGCGATGCCCAGTTTGACGCAGGAGCCGGATGCAGCGCTACGGATGGCTGTGTGCTGCCCGGGGAGAATGGAACGGTATTCATTGGCGCCCATACCGGCACCTACTTTGCGGATCTGGGGTCGGCGGAAGTGGGGGACCGGATTTATCTGGATACCTACTGGGGCAATTTTGTGTATGAGATTACCGAAATGCAGGTTATCTATGAAACCGATATCGATAAGGTGCGCTGGGGTGCTGAGGAGCCGAGCTGCATTTTGTATACCTGCTATCCTTTCGGAATCCTGACCCACACGGATCGCCGGTATGCGGTATACGCCGACCCGGTGGAAGCGGATGCCGACGGTGTGATTCCGCAGTGACCTGCCATTGACAAAGACTGCCAAAGTTGCTACACTAAATTGTGCTATGCGGCTATGGCGGAATTGGCAGACGCGCTGGTTTTAGGGTCCAGTGTCCACGACGTGCAGGTTCAAGTCCTGTTAGCCGCACTTTTATATCGCGCTGCGATGCCATGTTGATATCGCGGCGCGATTTTTTATACTCCAAAGGAGGTGCTGCTTGTGAATGAAGCTATTTTACTTGCCGGTGCGGTCGTTCTGATCTGCATACTGATGAGTCGTTTCCTGGAAAAAATTCCGGTGCCTTCACTCTTGATCTTTATCGCACTGGGCATGTGTTTTGGGGAAAACGGATTGTTCCGCATTGTGTTCAATGACTATGCCGCCGTCAACCTGATTTGTTCGGTCTGCCTGATCTTTATTATGTTTTACGGTGGATTCGGTACCAATCTGCAGGCAGCCCGCCCGGTTTTGGCACAGTCGGTGCTGCTCTCCACAGCGGGCGTGGCGGGAACCGCCGGTGCGGTGGCTTTGTTTGCACATTTTGCCCTGAGCCTCCCCTGGATGGAAAGTTTGCTCATCGGTTCAGTCATATCGTCCACCGATGCTGCGTCTGTGTTCAACATTCTGCGTACCAACAAACTGGCGCTCAAATATCATACCGACTCCCTGCTCGAGGTGGAATCCGGCTCCAACGACCCCATGTCCTATATGCTGACTACCGTTACACTGTCACTGATGGCGGGGGAGAAGGTCTCCATTCCGCTGGTGCTGCTGCAGCAGATCAGTCTGGGCGTATTGTGCGGTATCCTGATCGGCAAGGGGGCAGTATGGCTGCTTCGGCAAAGTTTTCTCGAGTCCCAGCAGAACCGCACGGTGCTGCTTTTCGCGGTCATGCTGCTGGCCTATGCGTTGCCCGCGGTGCTTGGCGGCAATGGATATCTCAGCGTGTACCTGTGCGGCATCACACTGGGAAATACCAGTCTTTCCCAAAAGCGGTATCTGGTTCATTTCTTTGATGTACTCACTGATGTCTCACAGGTAATCATTTTTTTCCTGCTTGGGCTTCTGGTGACGCCCTCAGAACTGCCGGAACTGCTGCTGCCTGCGCTGGGAATTATGCTGTTTCTTACGCTGGTGGCCCGCCCTGCGGTGGTTACAGTGCTGCTGCTGCCGTTCCGCGCACGGTGGGGACAGATCGGAATCGTCTCCTGGGCCGGGTTGCGAGGGGCAGCTTCCATCGTGTTTGCCATTTCGGCGGTGCTCAGCGGCGTGCAGACGCGCAATAATTTGTTCAATCTGGTGTTCTGCATCGTATTGTTTTCCATTGCGCTGCAGGGATCACTGCTTCCCAAGGCCGCCAGACATTTCTCCATGATCGACCATAACGAGGATGTGGCTAAGACATTTAATGATTATCAGGCAGAGAGTGATGTGGATTTCATCAAGATCCATCTGGGAAGTGGGCATCCTTGGTGCGGATGCACGCTGCGGGAAGCGGCGCTTCCGCCGGAACTGCTGGTGACAATGATCGTGCGCGGCAAAGAGACGATCGTCCCGGACGGAGCCACCCGACTGCAGGCCGGCGATCTGCTGGTACTGGCAGCCCGTGCGTTTGAAGATCGAGAAAATATTTCGCTGCACGAGATCAATGTGGAACGCGGTGATCGCTGGGCGGGAAAATCGCTGGCTGAATTGCCGGTACCGGAAGGATGTCTGGTAATCCTTGTCAAGCGAGGCATCGAAACGATGATCCCGACGGGGCGGACGGTGATCAACCCCGGGGATGTGCTGGTGCTGGCCGAGTCCCTGACGCAGCCCAAGACGGCCTGAATCTATGATTTTGGGAATCCCCGATGGAGACTTGAACCGGCGGGGATTCCGTGCTTTATATGAAATAAATCAGGAAAAGCAAGTGCCTTCCGAAAGACAGCGAGGCGCCTACCTAGAGGTGCGATATGGTTTGAACAGAAATTTCGCCTCAAACAGGGAACAGAGCATCTTGCCAGTTGGCTGCATACCTGTGTTATAGTATGACGTGGTATCAGCAGTACCATGCCTGTTAAAAGAACGTCTTTTACATAGAGGTTCTTTTTGCGCCGTCTGTACAATCAGGGGAAGGGGGATCACCTATCACAAAAGTTCTGTGAGATTTTTGCTGGCGGGAGCCGGTGAATCGGGAATGAAAATCTTCCTCAAATGAACGGGGGTTACATTGCGCTGTTCGGATCCCCGGCAGAATAGGAAAAGCCAGAGCGCCTTGATTACACAAGGACGTCTGGCTTTTAAGTTGGTGTCCCTGAGAGGAATTGAACCTCCGGCCTACCGCTTAGGAGGCGGTCGCTCTATCCAACTGAGCTACAGAGACAGGTATAATTTTATTTGGCTTTTGACAGTCACCTTTTTATCAAGGAGATTATTGCGACGTGACCTCAGGAGTCAGGCATGACTCCACTGGCTTAATAGAGTGAAAGGAAATAGGACTTATCACGAGCAACTATGTTATTATAGCCAATTCCCGGAGAAAATGCAAGTCGGCCGCGGGGCGCCTACGGGGACACCGCTTTCTTGCCGGGCTACTTGTCAAAAAGACCCACGATGCGCGAAAGCTGACGAAGTCAATGAATGCTACCCGAAGTGAACGACCACATAGGATGCCAAAATGCGTTATAAATGACGTGGATACGTGTGTTTTGCTGAGCCATAAAATTCTTCAAAAAAATAGTAAAAAAAATCAAAAAAAGGCTTGCATTTCTCTTTTTGTTTTGCTATAATAATCAAGCACTCGGAACTGCGGTGCACAAAACAAAATAAGGGAGCTTTCCCGAGTGGCCAATGGGGACAGACTGTAAATCTGCTGCTTAATGCTTCGGTGGTTCGAATCCACCAGCTCCCACCAAAAAAGACCTCGTAGAATCGATATTCTACGAGGCTTTTTTTGTTTGGGGACCCCGTTTAGGACCCCACTTTCGGTGGTTATCAATTATCAAGGTACCTCCCTAAAATTTGGTCCACCTCTCCGGCAATGCGGGGATCGTCATCGCATAGTTTATGCGCATACACACCCCCTGTATCCATGCTGGCAGATTGACCACACAATCTTCATAGATCTCCTTCCGGCAGGTTCTGCGCCAAAGGGATAAAGGTGTGGCGCATTTCATAGCAGCTGATGGCTGTGATGCCATTAGAGTGCGCATAAGACTTTCATTGATACCGGCTCTGTTGGTTTATGACTGGAAACAAAGGGCTTTCCGGGGCTGTAGGCATCCCGATGGCGTGAAGTAGCTCCAGCTGTTGCTCAACAATCCGGCGGGCAAACGAATTCAGCCCAAAGGTTCGCCCGGCGTTCTGTTTTTTTCCCGCTGGTTGTCTCTCCGACTTCCAGTGCCAGGGCGGTATAACCATTGATACGGCACCATTTTACAAATTGCTGTTCTATGTTGCGTAATCCGCGCAGGGATTTCAGGCTGAGCGGCCCTTTCGAAGGACGGTGCGTATCTTGTCGCAGACAACCTTTCTGCGCGGAAAGATTGAGCACTCTTTGCAGGTGACCCTCATTCAAGCGAGAAATTCGTAAGTTCCCGCATACAGGCAGTATGTAAGTGCGGCCAAATTTCCGTGCCTGATCAACGGTGCTGGTTCCCACCCGCTTTTCTTTTACCAGATAGAGGAGAAAGTACTCCCATAGTTCTGCGACAGATGGATCATTATAACTCCATTCATGAATTCAAAATCGAATACAGTGATAACGATAACTGGCTGTTGCATGATCCCACCATGTTATGGTTTCAAAACACATTCATGGATGATTACCTGAAGGAATGGAAAATACGCAAAAGAGAATTGCGAGAGAAAACGATCACCCTGGAAGAATGTACCGAGTGGAAACTCCAGTGGCCATATTCCTGCGATGGTTGCGGAAAAAATAAAGCTCAGAAGCAATGGCGAGTTTTACAGAAAGACACTTCCAATAAAGAAAATAGATAAACACATCAGTTTTCAATCTGCTTTTACATCAAAACAGCGAGACAGACGCCTCCCTTAAGGAGGGACTATCTCGCTGTTTTGATGTAATAATTCGATTTGCAGCAGATGTATTATCACGTCAAGTCATGCTGAAAAGTGCTCCCAACAGCGGAGCGACAGCCAGCATTGCAAAAGAAAAAACAAGGGACGAAACAGAAACCAGCGTTGCCCTTCGAGAGGAGGGGACCATTTCGTTCAGTACAACATCGCTGCACACGTCCATCAAATCATCCAGTGTCCCTGCCAGAAATCCACCAGCCAGCACCGCAGGGAGCCAAGATGTGGCGGCCAGAAGCGTTCCTGTGAGAACGCCGGTACCACACAGCACCACAACCAAACGGTACCGCAGCCGACCTGTAAGGCGGGCAATTTGCAGCCCCAGTGTGCCGCTCAGTCCCAGCAGAAACAACACCGGGCCCAACCAGCCGTCAGGACCCCCAATAACCGGCAGCCGCGCCTGGAGCAGATAGAGCAGCATAGTCGCCACAGATCCTACCAAAGCGTTGCCTAACATCAGCTGCAGGACCTTTGGGCTATGGACAACAAACCCAACGCTTTCCTTTACGGCAGCACAGATGCGCTGCATTATATCGCTGTCAGCGCCCTCGCTGTTTTGAGATTCCTGTAGCCGCATGGCTGGCCACAACCCCAACAATGCCAGGGTCAAATCCACGCCGTAGGCGGCACGCGGACCGATCCACAGTGCGGCTCCAGTGCACAGCGTGGACAATGCCGTTCCGATTCTCCATATAGTTGTGTCATTGACGGCAAACCGTTCATAGGCACTTTGCTGACCGCATTGTTTGAGGCTCTCATAGACAAGTGCTTCTCGGGCCCCGGAAGCAAAATTGTAACCCAACGCACTGAGTGCCATCGCTATACAGACACCCCCTATAGAGCCAGAAAGCATCATGGCAACGGAGGCCATTGCGGACATACATTGGCTGGCGATCATACAGCGTTTACGTCCAAATACGTCGGCAATCACGCCGGATGGAACTTCAAATAAAAGGCTGGTGAGGTGAAAGACCGCCTCTGCCAATCCGATCTGGGTCAGGGAAAAGCCCCTCGCTGCCAGTAGCGCTGCCCAGCAGGCGCCTGCAAACTGGAGGCTTCTCAGTGCCGTTATGGAGTAGATGAGGCAAATCTGCCGTTTAATAGTAAACATAAAAAATCTCCTTTTCTCACAGGTGTCTGCAAGTAAAAGGAGATAGTGCACAGCTTTTCACGTCCAAAAGCACATCAACGTGCCATCTTGACCTTCCAAAAGGGCGCACTATCCCCCTGAAAGGCCAAAACATTGCCTTTTTTCAGTTGGATCTTAGAAAATCTCCAAGCCATTTGTGCGCCCTCCTTTCTTTTTGAACTGTGTCAGTATATCATTTCCCCGACTTTTGTGTCAACAACAGGCTCCGGAGCTTAACCCCTTTTCTATAAGTGTACATTACATATTTTTTCCGCCGCTTAATGGAATAGCTGAAGGGCTTCAGGGGAAGATTCCCCTGACAAGTGGCATTTTGCCGGTGTATGCCAGCATGATGCCGTGCTTGCCAATTTTTTACCTCACTCTGTTAACAGCTGAAAAGGAGAGCGCCCTCTGCAGAGAAAACACTGACAAACCGGAAGTCCAAAATAGGCACTCACATCTTCCTTTTCAGCCAGTAGCTGTTTTGCTTATTTCGGTACTTACTAATCTCCCATATTCAGTTGCGTTGGGTTCTCCAGAACTGGAAAATCCAATCATGGGTTTTCCGGCTTTGGAGAATCCTCTTGTATGCTTTGGCAAAATGAGAACCCCAACTCTGTGGGGAGAGTAAAAAGCTTCGGCTTCAAGAATCGAGTGAAGCGAGAAAAGAGCAACAACTTTACTGTTGTCAAGAAAGTTGATTTTGGATAAACAGCGTCCGCTTACGGGCTGTAGGGCAAGTGATGCGAGTGGCAGATTTTTCAATGCTTTTTGAGAGGCTTGCCGGTACGATGCCCTTCTAGGGCTTACACAAGGCCCCGGCTTAGCCGGGGGTCATGACTGCCATTTTGGAACAGGAGGGAAGATGCTGGCATTGTTTTGTCATATTCCCAGAAAAAAGTGATTCATGGAATGCAGGTCCTTCCTGGCGTTTCGAAAAGATGAATAAAAGTCAAACAGGCCCGGCCCGGAGAATCTCTCTCCGGGCCGGGCCTGTTTCGCTGTATACAATAAGAAACAATCAATGGTGTTGGCAGGTAGTCAGATTTCCTTTTCTTCGCCGGGATCCCAAAGACTGGGCTTGGGCTTTTTGGGGGCAACCAGGGAATCCACACTGCGGCTGATTTCAGCTTTCTGATAGGTATTGCGGGACAGGCAGGTTACATACAGCGTGTCGATGAGCATCAGCATGGGCACCTGGGGAGAAATCCGCAGGCCGCCGCCAATCTCACGCAGGGAGAGCAGGTGGACAACTTCGTCAGGTGCATTGGTGCCCTTTTCGGGGCGCTGCCCGCCGGTAAACAATACGGTACGGGCTCCACGCGCTTTGGCCATCTGCAGGCCGCCCATGATTTCGGCTGTGCGGCCGCTCATGGTAAATGCAAGTACCAGATCCCCTGGACCCACCAGGGCCGAGGTGATCTGGATCAGCTGGGAATCGGTAACTGCCTGAATCCAAAGTCCCAGGCGCATGAACCGAAGCTGAAAATCCTGTGCGGCCAGGCCGGAATGCCCCATTCCAAAAAGGAAGATACGTTGGCTTTCATCCATGATGGCTGCGATCCGGCGCATCTGGGCATAGTCAATGGAAGAAAAGGTATGTTCCATCAGAAGACTGTAGAGACCCTCCACCTGGGAATCTGTGGCAGGGGACGGAGATTCCCCTTCGCTGCCGCTCAGTTCCCGTTCGTATTCATAGCTGAATTCCCGGTATCCTTTGTAACCGCACTTCTTGGCAAAGCGGGAAAGGGTGGCCTCGGACACGTAGAGCAATTTGGCCAGGTTTTTGGAGGCCAGATCCACCGGCTTAGTGTTGTTCAGGAAAAAGTCGGCCACAGTTCGTTCCACTTGGGTCATTTGATTATAAGTGTCCATGATGCGATGGATCGTTCTGCGGTATTGCATGAGGTTCGCTTCCTTTGTGCAGGGGGAAAGGGTACAGACAAGAATCACTACGCGAAACTATAGAAGTATGAACACCATTATAGGGCGGGCTGAAGAAAAAAACAATGCATGGATATGCACGAAAAGCGGGTGTGCGTGTTGAAAAAATAGGTAAAGATTTGAACAAATAATCGAAAAGTGTGACAATTTCGAAAAAGACACTGTATGTTTTGCGAAAAAATAAGGCGAAACTTCAAAGAAAAATAGAGAATATGCACAGAAACGCCAGCGGAGTACGACGCACCGGAAAGCCCAAAACAGAATCTACTTTCAATCCTTTGCAACTTCTTTCAGAAATGCCGCCATCTATTGAAAGCCGGAAAATGGATGATTATACTAGGAAAAAACAAAGAAAGACACAGGTAAACAGGAGGTATTCTGCACAAAGGAGGCGAGGCATTATGGCATGGCGGATCAATGGGGATCACACAGCGCGTGCGGCAACGGTTCTGCAAGAGTTGCTGCCGATGGTGAACCCGAGTGAAGACCATCGCACGCTGTATGTTTCCGAAGGAGCAGAATCCGGTTTCTGCATCGAGGCAGACCGGGAAAAAATTTCCATTCGGTATCACGATCTGCGGGATCTGGCACGCGGCTTGCTGGAGGCGGCCAGCTGCCCCGGTGAAGGGGGAACCATCCAAAGACGGTGTACTTTTCCGGACTTTGGTGTGATGGTGGATATTTCCCGCAATGCAGTGTTGCGTCCGGAAGCGGCGCGAAAACTGATCCGGTTGTGTGCTTTGATGGGGTACAGCTTTGTGGGCCTCTATATGGAGGACACAATAGATATCCCGGGGGAGCCGTATTTCGGGTACCAGCGCGGTGCCATGACCCCCGAAGAACTCAAGGACCTGGACCAGTATGCGGCCGGCCTGGGCCTGGAACTGCGGCCCTATCTGCAGACGCTGGCCCACCTCAACCAGATCATGCGGTACCAGCGGTATGATGAGATCCGCGATACCGAAGACATCCTGCTGGCCGGGGATGAGCGGACGTACCGTCTGCTGGATAAGCTGCTGAAGACGGTATCGGAATGTTTTACCACCCGGAAAGTCAACATAGGCATGGATGAGGCCGCCCTGGTGGGAGCTGGCAAGTATCTCGAGCAAAACGGCTACCAGCCCCGCATCCAGGTATTGCAGCAACATCTGCAGCGGGTTCTGGCCCTTTGCGAGTCCCACCATCTGCAGCCGCAGATGTGGAGCGATATGTTTTTCAACCTGGCCTATGGCAGCTACGATCAGGCGGCGGCCGGAGCAAAAGCCCGCTGCCGGCCGGAAATTCCGCCGCAGGTGGAACTGGGATTCTGGGACTATTACCATGTGGGCAAAGAACGGTACAAGGCCATGCTGCAAAAGCACAAGCAGATGACCGACCGGGTGGTCTTTGCAGGCGGTGCCTGGAAATGGAGCGGTTTTACCCCCTGCAATGCCTTCAGCATAGAGACAGGACGGGATGCTCTGCAGGCCTGCATCGAAGAAAAAATACGGTCCGTGGTGATCACGGCCTGGGGAGATAACGGCGCCGAGGCAAGTGTATTCTCCATATTGCCGGTCTTGTATGCAGATGCGGCGCTGGCCTGGGGAATTCCGAAAGAGACAGAGGGATTCCGCATCCTTACAGGAATCCAGTTCCAGGAGTTTCTCCAGTTGGATCGTCCCAGCCGGTTCTCCGAGGATCCGACGGTCCACGGAAATGCCAGCAAGTTTCTGCTCTACAACGATCCCTTGCTGGGCACCTTTGATTCGCTGGTTCCCGCGGATGTGCAGCACTTTTACGCGAAGGCTGCCGGGCAGCTGGAACAGATAGAAGCCCGGGCAGGGGAGTACGCCATCCTGTTCCGCACCCAGAAAGATCTTTGCAGGGTACTGGAACGGAAAGCAGACCTTGGCAAACGGATCAAGACGGCCTACGACAGCCGGGATAACAAAGCACTGGAAGACCTTGCCGAAACGGTCATACCGCAGACAGTGCAGCGGCTGGAAACATTCCAGAATACGCTGCAGGAGCAGTGGCTGCAGGAAAACAAAGTATTCGGTCTGGAAGTCCAGCACCTGCGCCTGGGCGGGCTGCGAAGCCGCTTGCTGTACACCCGGCAATGCCTGGCGCGTTACCTGGACGGTACGCTTACAGCCATCGAGGAGCTGGAAGGCGAAAGGTTGCCCTTCGCCTACTTTGATAACAGTGAGATCGCCAGCCTGAACTACAATCTGTGGTCATGCAACGCGACCCCGGCAGTTTTATGAATTAAGCGCTCCCGAAACAGAAACAGGTACAGGCAATTTCCCGGAGGGAGCGTTTAAGAATATCAACAGAAACAAAAGGAGGACAAACACATGAGAAAAATTTGGAAACAAGCAGCAGCTGGTTTGTGTGCAGCCGCGCTTGCAGCCACCTCTTTGGCAGGCTGCGGGCAAAGCGCCAGCAGCACCGCTGCCTCCGAGGCGGCTTCCGGTTCCGGTTCGACCGCTTCCGGCGAAACAGCAGAGCCCGTCACGCTGGAGTTCTGGACCATCGCGCTGCAGCCCACGTTCACCGATTTCCTGAACGGCCTGATCGACAAGTATGAGGCCGAGAACCCGGGCGTTACCATCAACTGGGTGGATCTTCCTTATGATTCTATCCAGCAGAAGCTCGTCACGGCTACGGCGGGCGGCACCTCTCCGGACGTGGTGAACCTGAACACCCAGATGACCCTGACGCTGGCCGGCAAGGGCGCGCTGGTGGACCTGGAAAAGGAAGCAACCGAGGAGCAGAAGAGCGTCTACGTCCCGAGCCTGTACGATTCTGCCCGGATCGGCGATTCCGTCTACGCCTTCCCCTGGTACGCCTCTCCCAACATCATGTTCTACAACAAGGCGCTGTTTGAGCAGGCCGGCCTGGATATCAGCACCCTGCCCACCCAGTACCGTGAAGCTTTCGACGCCGCCAAGACGATGAAGGAGAAGACCGGCGCCTATCTTTACAACCCGCCGGAGTTCTTCAACCTGCTGTTTGAAGAGGGCATTCCCATTCTGAACGATGACAACACCGCAGCAGCGTTCAACACCAGCGAGACGGTAGACCTGCTGAACAGCTTCAAGGAACTGACCGATCAGGATATCCTGCCCAAGAACAGCAAGTGGGGTGACTGGGATACCGAGCTGAAACTGTTCGAGACCGGCCAGCTGGCCATCGTGAGCTCTTCCGGTTCTTCCCTGAGCCGTATCAAGGATGAAGCCCCCGATGTCTACAACAACATTGGCGTGGCAGCGCCCCTCACCGGCAGCGAAGGCTTCTCCCGCAACGCGCTGATGAACCTGGTCGTGCCTGAGGCCAGCAAGCATCACGAGGAAGCCATCAAGTTTGCTGCCTACATCACCGGCGACGAATGCCAGCTGGAATTCTGCAAGCAGACGGCCATCTTCCCGTCCACCATCAAGGCCAGCCAGGATCCCTACTTCACCTCTGACAGCGAGACCCTGGAAGGCCAGGCCCGCATGATGTCCGTTGAGGTGAGCGACACCTCCAAGGACTACTCTCTGGGCACGGCCGGCCAGAGCGAGATCCAGGATGCCGTCAACCAGATTCAGGAAGCGGTCATCCAGAATGGTACCGACACGCAGACTGCACTGGATAACGGTGAAAAGGCTGTGAACGATATTCTGGCTCAGACTGCCGAATAAACAACTGCACGAAAACCACCGATGCCGCCAGGGAGCGTAGAAATCCCTGGCGGCCCTTTTCAAAGGGGCCTTGTGGGTTCCTATTTCAGCAGATCGTTGCTACAACGCAAGGCCCCGTTGAAAAAGGCCGAAAGCTGGCGGTTTGCGGAGCAAGGGGGAAGATGCTATAATGAAAACGTCTACGTCGGCAGCTGTTTCCAATAAAAAGCGGCGGCCCATGCGCCTTCAGACACGGCAAACCATTCTGGCGTATCTGTTCATGGCGCCGGCATTGATTTTGCTCATTATCTTTGTATTTGCACCGATTGTGGGCAGTTTGCCGCTGATGTTTTTTGATTACTCGGTACTGGGCAAGACGAAGTTTGTGGGCTTTGACAACTTCATCACGGCCTTCCATGACCGCAACTTCCAGGCGGCGATTGTGAACACCGTCCTGTTCGTGGTGGTTGTGCCGGTGATCCAGATTCTGTCCATCCTGCTGGCAGTGCTGGTCAACCGGAAGCTGCGGGGCATCACACTGTTCCGCACGATGTATTACATCCCGGTGGTCACTTCCATGGTGGCCATTTCTATCATGTGGGGCTTCCTGTTTGATCCCAGCGGCCTGATCAATACCGTACTGAAAAACTGGGGCGTGATCTCCAGCTCCCTGGGATTTTTGACCGACAGCCGGACCGCCATGCTTTGTATCATGTTCATCACGGTCTGGCAGGGCCTGGGCTATTATATGATGATGTATCTGGCCGGTCTTCAGTCCATCCCCAAGGAGATTGTGGAGGCCGCCTATGTGGACGGCGCCACGCCGATCCAGGCATTTTTCCATATCAGGCTGCCGCTGCTCAAACCCTATATCTGGTTCTGCAGCCTGAACTCGGTTATCTCGGCGGTGGGCGTGTTTGACGCCGTCTTCGTGCTGACCCAGGGCGGCCCCGACACCGCCACGATGGTCATCGCCTATTACTCCTACTACAAGGCCTTCAACAGCTTTGAATTCGGTTATGCGGCCACGGTAGGCTTTGTGCAGGCACTGATCACCGGTATCATCAGCATTGTCGTCTTTGTGTACGGCCGTAAGGGCGAAAAGGGGGAGTTGGCATGATGTACGGAACAAAAAGCCAGCGGATGGTTCGTGCCGTTCTCACTTATATTATGCTGATCCTCATTGCGATTATCTGTGCCGGGCCGTTTATCTGGCTGCTGGCGGCATCCTTCCGCTCCGGCCAGAACATCTATGATATCAGTCTGATCCCGGAAAATCCTACCGTGGAAAACTACGTGGGCGTCTGGGAGTTCCTTTCGGTGCCGCGCTACTTGCTCAACACGGTGATCATCACGGTGGGTAGCATCGTGCTGGACGTGATCCTCTCGGCACTCTGCGCCTACCCGCTTGCCTGCATGCGCTTCAAGGGCAAGAATGTGGTGCTCAGTTTGCTGCTAGCCTCGATGATCATTCCGGCAGCGGCTGGCATGATCATCAACTATCTTACCATTTCGGCCATGCATCTGCTGGATACCCTGGCGGGCGTGATCCTGGTGGGCTCCGTCAAGGTGTTCAGCATCATTCTGATGCGGCAGGGCTATCTGGGCGTCCCCAAGGATCTGATCGAGGCCGCCCGCATTGACGGGGCAGGGGAACTGCGGATCTGGTGGCAGATCATGCTGCCCGGCATCATGCCCACCATCTCCACCGTCATCATTTTTGACTTCATCAGCCGCTGGAACGAGTTCCTGTGGCCCATCATCGTGCTGCAGGATCCCGAAAAGTACCCCCTGGCCGCCGCCCTGCAGTATCTGAACGGCTCCTTCAACTATAAGTTCGGGTATATTGCCGCGGGCGCTATTATCTCGGTAATTCCTGTCATCATTGTCTTTATCCTGTGCCAGAAAAACTATATCGAAGCGGTCAGCGGCGCCGTCAAGGGCTGATCGGAGGAGGAAAGGATGCTTCCTGGATATTCCGTCTGGATTGAAATCCAGGCCAATAAAGCCACCATTTCCGATGCCCGGAAGTTCCGCACGGCCATGCAGCATTGCGCCGAAGCCGGTGTGGATGCGGTCCTGTTGAGTGTACGGGATACCAGCGGTTATGTGCTGTATCCCAGCACATTGGCGCCGTCCTACAGTGAGTACGATCCGACCTTTGCGCCGGGCGTGGATTATCTGCGCCAGTGTCTGGAGATCTGCCGGCAGGAAGGTATTGCCCTGTATGCGGCCATGGATGTGTTTGTGGGCGGCAACCGAAACGACCCCAGGCCGGAGATGCCGGCATTACGGCACCCGGACTGGCAGGCGCAGGTGTATGGACTGGATGCGGCGGGCAAACCTTGTGTGTCCCCGGTTCTGCAGGCCGGTTCCTTGCAGACGGTCAGTTCCATCGACGACTTCGGGGAGCTGTTCCTGGATCCCATGAATCCCGAGGTGCAGCAGTACCTGCTGGACATTGCCGGAGAGGTGCTGAGCCGGTATCCCGTTCAGGGACTGGTTCTGGACCGGGCACGCTATGTGGGGCTCTGTTCGGATTTCGGCCCGCTGACACGGCAAGCTGTGGAACAGCTGGCCGGAACGGCGGCAGGGTGGCCCGCATCGGTCTACCGGATTCAGGCAGGCAAGGCGGAGCCGGGACCGCTTTTCGATGCTTTCCGCATCAGCCGGGCCAGGGCAATCCGCGGGTTTATGGAGCGGATGCAGTCCTGCGTGCATCGTTTCCCGGGGCGTGTGCTGCTGGACTATACCGGGTCCTGGTACCCGCTGTATGACCAGGTGGGAGCCAACTGGGCTTCTCCCCGGTATCTGCCGCAGGAATACGGTTTGGCACGGCCGGAACAGTATCAGCAGGCGGGCTACGCACCGCTGGTGGATAATCTGCTCTCCGGCTGCTATTACCCGGAAATCACAGAGCGGGAGGCACAGGACAAACCCGCCTACTGGTACAGCGTGGAGGGCGCCGCCCGGTTGGCCCGGCAGGTGGTCATGGGCGACACGCCGGTGACGGCAGGCCTCTTTCTGGACCAGTACCGCGACGCGCCTGCCCGCATTGCACAGGCAGTTCAGATGTGTTTTGCCCAGACCGGCCGCTGCATGCTGTTCGATCTGAGTTATCTGGAAGGGGATGGCTGGTGGCGATATGCACAGCGCTCTACCGCTTTGCAGCCGCTGACCGGCGCGGAATTGCCTGCCCTGCATATCCTGCTCCAGAAGGCATTGCCGCAGAGCTATGATCTGGGAAGGGAACGTCTGGAGCGGGCGGCCTTCCACGATCACGCCATACTGCAGACGGCCACCCTCTGCCTGAAACGATGGGACGGCAGCCTGTTGGGAGCGGTGGTGTCCAAGCGGTTTGAACCGGGGGCGCCGCCCTACGGTGGCGCCGGATGTATCAGCGTGCTGGTGGTCGATCCTGCCTTCCAGAAACAGGGATGGGGCAGCTGCCTGTACAGGGCAGCTGAAACGGCCATGAATAAACTGGGCATCCGCAAAATCTTCCTGGGACAGGATGTATGCAACCTGTTTTCGGGGGTGCCGGAACCACTGCCGGAGAAGCATGCATTCTTTAAACACCGTGGCTATGAGATGTGCGTCGATGAGCACTATGATCTGGAGGCGGATGTGACGCAGGATCCCCTGATCGATGCCTTTGACGTGAGCGGATTCACTTCGTATACGGCGGAGCCGCTGCAGCGGGGGCAGGAAGCCGCCCTGTTTGCTTTTTTGCAGGCGGAGTTCCCGGGACGCTGGCTGGAGGAGATGCAGTCCTTCCTGGGGAGCGGGGGAAATCCCGGAGAAATCATGCTGCTCCGCCCGAAAAACGGTGCCGTGTGTGGATTCTGCAAGATTTCGGTGAATCCGCAGGGGCGTTCCGGGCTGGGGCCCATCGGCATCAGCGCCGGGGTACGCGGCCGGCGGCTGGGAGAGTTCCTGCTGCGGCAGTCTTTGCTGCAGCTGCGCGCACTGGGGGCTCATATCGTCTGTATCGACTGGACCATCCTGAAAGAGTATTACGGCAAGTTCGGATTTTTGCCGGTGCGCAGATACCGAGGAGGAGTAAAAACATGTTGAACAGAAAGCTGAAGCTGGTATTGCTGCCACTGGACGAGCGGCCCTGTAACCGCCTGTTTCCCCAGCATTTGTTCCGGCACAATGGGATTGAACTGGTGGTTCCCGAGGCGCTGGGCAACAAAAAGCAGCCCGCCGATTTGGAAAAGGTGGACCGGTTTCTGTTGGAAGCCTGCCGTGATGCGGACGGACTGGTTCTTTCCCTGGATACGCTGCTCTATGGCGGGCTGGTGCCTTCCCGGATCCATCATGCAAGCCCGGAAGACCTGGAGCCGCGTCTGGATATCATCCGGAAGCTCAAGCAAGAAAATCCGAATCTTCTGATTTACGGCTTTCAGGTGATCATGCGCTGCCCGGACTATTCCAGCGACGATGAGGAGCCGGATTACTATGAGCAGTACGGCGAACAGATTCATCGGGCGGGAGAAATCCTGCACCGCAGTCGCCTGGGACTTTGCGGGGACCAGGAACTCAAGGTGATGCTGGAGGAAATTGATCAGGACAAGCTCAAGGATTATGTGGATCGCCGCTCCTGCAATCTGCAGCTCAACCATCGGGCGCTGGAACTGGTGGAGCAGGGAATTCTGGATGCGCTGGTGATTCCCCAGGATGACTCTGCACCCTATGGGTACGCAGCCATGGACCAGCAGGCCGTCCGGGATGAGATTGCCCGCAAGGGGCTCATGCGGGATGTACTCATGTATCCCGGCGCCGATGAGGTGGGTCTCACCCTGCTGGCCCGCATGTTGAACCACATGGCGGGCTGCAAGCCGAAGGTCTATGTGAAGTATGCGGCGGAGGGCGCTAAGTCGGTGATCCCGATTTATGAAGGGTGTTCTCTGGACACCACCATCCGCAACCAGCTGTTGTCGGCGGGCTGCCAGGTGACGGATTCGTATGAAAATGCCGATATCATCCTGGCCGTCACGGCGCCGGCGGAACGGATCGAGGAAGCGGTACAGCAGCCTTCGCGGGCGCGTGGGTACTGCGTGGAGCGCAGCCTGCCGGAACTGGTGGACTTTGTGGAAGAACGGGTCCGGGAGGGGCGCATTGTGACCATTGCCGACAACGCCTACGGCAATGGCGGTGAGCTGCTGCTGATCCGCATGCTGAACCATTCCGGCCTGCTGGACAAGGTGGCCGGATACGCCGGCTGGAATACCTCGGCCAACACCCTGGGGACCGCCATCGCGGAAGGGGTGGATGCCTATCATTTTGGCATCACGCAGTCGCATCAGAACTTCCTGGCGGAACGGTATCTCGAGGATGCCGGCTACTGCGGACTGGTACGGGCGCGTGTTACCCGCACGCTGAGCCAGTACGGCATGAACTATTTTGACGTACATGAGCAGAACGGCATCATCAGCGAGAAGGTCCGGGAGGAGCTGGAGCAGTTTGCCCGCAAGGAGCTGTCCTCCATTGCGCCCCGGGTGAATCTGCAGCATGTCTGGATGCCCTGGCGCCGCATGTTCGAGGTCGGTCTGGATGCCACCATGTGTCCGGAACCCATTGCCAGAGAGGCCTGAAAACTCCATAAGCGTAAAACAAATAGCCCCGGCAGATTCTGGGAAAGAATCCGCCGGGGCTTCTTCATCGGGAAACAGATACAAACAGAAAAGGCGGGCCGCATGGCGGCACCGTCCTGAAAAGAGACAATTCGGATCAGCAGCAGAATACGCCGCCACGGCCGCAGCAGCACCAGCTGCAGATATTGCACACCACCAGATACATCCAGAACGACAGGCAGAACCGGCCGGGGTTGCCGCTGGGCTGGGCATAGGGTTGCTGATAGCTGGTGTAGGACTGCCCGGGACTTTGCAGCTGGTCCAGCAGATTCTGGTAGGCGTAGTTGTTGGGCTCCATTGACACCGCCGTGCGGGCTTCCTCCCGGGCGCGGATGTTGTTGCCAAGCCCCTGGTTGGCCAGGGCGCAATAGTAATGCCATTGGGCAGTGCGCTCGTTGGAGGAGATGCCGTTCAGAGTATTCATCGCCTCGGTATAGAATCCGTTGCGGATATAGTTGGCTGCGGCGCGGAGTTCGGGGCTCTCCTGGCCGGTGGTGTAGGTCTGGCGGCTGCCGCCGGTTGTACCGTAAAATCCGAATCCGAAAGGCCCGAACCCAAAACCGCCGAAGGGATCTTCCTCATACCCGGTGCCGTAACCGCTCTGGCGGTAACCGTAGGGATTGCCGGAACTCTGCTGCTGGTAACCCTGGTACCCGGTGGATCCGCCGCTTTGTTTGCGGCGCATGATCTCGCTGTAGGCGGCCTGCACTTCCTTGAATTTTTCCTCGGCCGAAGGATCATCGGGGTGCAGGTCGGGATGATACTGCTTGCATTTCTGGCGGTAGGCTTTTTTGATGGTCTCATCGTCGGCACCGGGGGCGATGCCCAATACGCTGTATGGATCAGTCATGCGGATGACGCCCCTCTCTGTGCTTTCTCACCAGCGCGTATTTGCTCCACACGCCGGAATAGATGGTGTTGTACAATAACTTCCCCTCCGGAGAATCCTGCAAAATCGGAAGCAGGGAAAACTGCTGGGCACACAGGCCCATCTGCTGGGTGAGCAGTTCGTGGCACTGTTCTTCATATTCGGCAGGAGATACCCTGTCCGCCAGATGGGAAAGGGCGTTGTATCGACCCTTCTGCCGATCCTTTTCCAGATCATCGTATGCATCCATCAGGTAGATGAAGCCACCCAGTCCGCGTCCCATTGCCTCCAGGGTGGGAGCCCAGATGTCATCCCGGCAGGCAAAAACAGCCCCCAGCAGGGTGCCGAAGGCGTTGCACAGGGCATCCAGGTCGTGGGAACCGGCTTCTTCCAGCAGGTTCAGCGCAGCCAGCTGTTCGGTGATCACACCGTATTGCCGTGGCCATCGCGCCTGGATCCCGGGCAGGTAGCTTTCCAGCTTCTTCGCCTGACGAAGGCTGGCGCGCCGGTGATCGTCCTGCCAGTCATCCAGAAAGTTGTAGTAGGCGAGGGCAACGGTCATATCGGCAGCATAGTCCAGAAAGGAATTGTCCGCCCGCGGGCGCGGCTTGATGGGATGCGGTGCACAACGCCCGGTGCCAAAACGGGTGGGGGGCTCATACAGGGCACTCAGCAGAATGGCCACAAAGGTAATATCATAGCTGAGTGTCAGACGCCCGGGCAGACCGTAGCGGCGGCCCAGAGCCTGGCAAAGCCCGCAATAGTAAGCCTGATAGCGGTCAAGGTCTTCTTTTGCCAATCCCTTTCGATAGATGGTAACATATCCAAACATCGGCCGTCAACTCTTTTTGGTGAACTGGGTGGCGCATTTGGGGCAGGTGATGGAGATTTTGCCGCGCCCGCGGGGAACGCGCAGCTGCTGCCCGCAGTGAGGACAACGGTAATAGTGATACTGCCGGCGCTTCTGAAACCGTGCTTTCCGGACGGAAAACCAACCGGTCACTTTGCTCTCCAGAGAGAGGTACTTCAGGTTCTCCCGGTACCGCTTCTGGATGTTGCGGCTCAGAATGCGGAAGTAGCAGTAAATCAGCAGGAGCAGACCCAGCCAGTACAATACCGGGCTGAACAGTGCCCCCAACACGATCAGGATCAGCGAGCAGCTGGATAAAAATCCGCTAAAACGGTCAAAACCGTAGCGGCCGGACATGAAGCGCTGCAGCCAGGCTTTCATCGAACAAACCACCTTTTCGGGGGAATCCCGTAATTTCGCTCCCTATTATGGCATATAATTGTTGGCAAATCGTGAACAGGAGCCAAAAAGAATTTGAACAATGCATACCGATGCGGAGTGCCGGAACATTGGAAGGGCCGGTTATACGCGGATCAGCTTGACGATGCATTCCACGTGGCGGGTGCGGGGGAACAGGTCCACAGGCTGCACTTCGGTGGCCTGATACCCATGTTCCGTCATCCAGCGTGTATCCCGGGCGGCGGTGGCGGCATTGCAGCTCACCATGACCAGCGTGCGGGGAGACATCTGTACAATCGCCTGCAGGGTGGCAAGGTCACAACCTTTACGGGGCGGATCCACGACAATAACGTCCGGATGTTGCCCCTCGGCCGCCAGCTGGGCTGCCGCAGCACCGGCATCCTGGCAGCGGAAATCCGCTTTCTCGGAGGGCAGACCCAGACGGGCCGCCGTGGCTTTGGCGCCCTCCACCGCCTGGGGCACGATCTCCACGCCCAACAGCCTGCGGCAGTCCGGCAGCATGGAAAGCCCGATGGTACCCATGCCGCAGTACAGGTCCAGCAGAAAATCTTCCGGCTGAAGGGCGGCATAGCTGCGGGCCCGCGCATACAGAATTTCCGCTGCGGCTGTATTGACCTGGTAAAACTCATGCACACCCATACGCAGCGCCACACCGGCCAGGGTGTCCTCAATCACGCCGGGGCCCAAAACCGTGCGGGTACGGGACCCCAGGATCACATTGGTGCGAACCGTATTCTCGTTGATCAGCACAGTGGTCAGATCAAATTCCCGCTGCAGGGTTTCGCATAAGGCGCGTTCGTCGGGCAGTGCGCGGCCGTTCAGCACGAAGCACACCAGACGCTGCCCGCTGTGCCAGCCCTGGCGCAGAAAGAGATGCCGCACCAGGCCGGTGTGGCTTTCCTCCTCGTAAGCGGTGGCGCCGGCCTCCTCAAGGAGGGCACAGGCCCGTGCGGCCAGCTGGTTCATCCACGCGGGTTGGAGTTTGCAGTCGGGGCAGGCAATGATGCGGTGGCTGCGGCCGGCAAAAAAGCCGGTGGTCAGGTGCCCGTTTTCATCGGTCCCCACCGGCAGCTGTACCTTGTTGCGGTAGCGGTCGGCCTGGGGGGCCCCCAGAACCGGCAGAACCGGCAGTTCCAGTTTGCCCAGGCGGGAAAAGGCGTCCTGCACAAAACGGGTCTTGGCACGGCATTCCGCTTCATAGGAAATATGCCGCAGCCCGCAGCCGCCGCAGGGGCCGGCCACAGGACAGTCCGGCTCGATCCGGTCGGGACCGGGTACCAGCAATTCTTCCAACCGGCCGAAGGCATAGCTTTTCATCGGCTTGACGATCCGCACCCTGGCGGTATCGCCCGGAGCCGTGCCCGGAATAAAGACTGCCTGTCCGTCGCTGTGGGCTACGCCGTTGCCGTCACTGGAAAGGGACTCGATTTCCAGGGTCAGAATCTGATTTTTGGTAAATGCCATGAATACTCCTTATTTGTCGGGCAGCTTGCCCGGGTCTTTTTCCAGGGTGGCAAGATATTTGCTGGGGGGCACACCCTTGACCTTTTTGAATACACGGGAAAAATAGAACTGGTCAAAGAATCCCACCGAGATGGCAATCTCCGCAATGGAGAGATTGGAATTTTTCAGCAGGCTGCTGGCCTCGCTGATGCGGTAGTTGGTCAGATAGTCGATGGGGCTTTGGCCCACATTGGCCATGAAGACGCGGTATAGATGGCTCCGGCTGACGCCCACCGCCTTGGCGATGTCGTCCACCGAGATATCATGGGAATAGTTGAACTGGATGTACTTGATGGCGGAAAGTACATACTGGCTGCTGGAAGAACCCACGTTGGGCATGGCATCCCGGGCTTCCTTCATCAGATGGGCCATGAAGATATACAGATACCCGGTCATCAGCGCCTCGCACTGGGGTTCCGGCCCGCGGGAGAGATAGATGTTATACAGCGCTTCCCGGGCCGCCTGGGGATCCTTGCAGTGGTGGACAGGATGCAGGTCGCTGAAAGGCATCTGCTGTACCAGCTTGTTGGCACAGGCGCCGTTGAAACCGACCCAGTAATACTCCCAGGGATCGGTTTCATCCGCCACGTAGGTGATCAGCTGATTGGGCTTTGCCAGAAATAAATCCCCCTCCTGCAGGGTGTGGGAGGCGCCTCCCACCTGATAAACTCCTTTACCGGCCACCACCAGATGGATCAGGTAGTGGTCGCGCACGCCGGGGCCCCAGGTGTGGCCGGGAACACAGTATTCATGCCCGCAGTTGAAGATGGACAATTCGACATTATCGGTATAGCTCTGCTTGTAGGACTGCTTGCTCAGATTGGTCATGATTTCCACCTCATTCGCCGCCGCCCGGAAGCGGCAACACGATCATCGTTGTTATTATAGCAAACCATTCATCAAAAGTCCATAAAACAGCAGTAAAAAAATGTTTACTTCCCGGCAGAATTTGTTATACTGGGTACAAGAATCGTGCAAACAGCGAGGCATTTGGCTGTTTGACCAAAAGAACGTGGCTCTTTTTGTGCATGTCGACTATATGCCCGCGGGAAGGGTCTTGGTAACAGGAAAGGCGAGTGGAACTATGGCAAATACCATTGAATTGAAGCAGCAGATTGCGCAGGGCCTGTACGACGGTGCCTTCGCCAAGCTGTATGGCGCGGACGAGAAAATTGTTGCAGCCCAGCGGGAGCGCTATACCCAGCTGATCGACCGTTTTGCCGCAGAGTTCGGCGCTGACCGCACGGTGCGTCTGTACTCGGCCCCCGGCCGTACCGAAATTGGCGGCAACCATACCGACCATAACAATGGCGTGGTGCTGGCGGGTTCGGTGAACCTGGACATTGTGGCGGTGGTTTCCCCCAATAATGAGAATATTGTCCGGGTGAAATCCCATGGCTTTGAGAAGATCGATGATGTGGATTTGAGCATCCGCACGCCGCAGCCGCGGGAGGCAGAGCATTCCGCGGCGCTGATCCGCGGTGTAGCGGTGGGCATTCTCAACGATGGCGGCAAGGTTGGCGGGTTTGATGCTTATACCACCAGCAATGTGCTGCGGGGATCCGGCCTGTCCAGTTCGGCGGCCTTTGAGGTCTGCATCGGTGCGATCTTCCGGGGCGAGTACAATAATAATGACCTGGAGAAGTTCAGCCAGGTCCGCATTGCGCAGATCGGCCAGTATGCCGAGAATGTTTTCTTCGGCAAGCCCTGCGGCCTGATGGACCAGACGGCCTGTGCCGTGGGCGGTGTCATCACCATCGATTTCAAGGATCCGGCCCATCCGGTGGTGGGCCAGACCGAGATTGACCTTGCCAAGCATGGCTTTGTCATGTGCATCAGCGACACCAAGGGCAGCCACGCGGACCTGACCGATGACTATGCCGCCATCCGCCGTGAGATGGAGAGTGTTGCCGCCCAGTTCGGCAAGAAGGTGCTGCGGGAAGTGCCGGAAGAGGAATTCTATGCGGCCATTCCCAAGCTGCGCAAGGCGGTGGGGGACCGTGCAGTGGTGCGTTCCATCCATTTCTACAACGATTGCCGCCGTGCATCGGAACTGTGCGAGGCTGTCCAGAAGGACGATATGGACCGGTTCCTGCAGCTCATCATCGAGGGCGGCCATTCCAGCTTTGAGTTCAACCAGAACGCCTACAGCATCAAGAATCCCAAGGAGCAGGGCGTGCCGCTGGCACTGGCACTGAGCCAGAAAGTCCTCAACGGCCGGGGAGCCTGGCGCCTGCAGGGCGGCGGATTCGCCGGAACCATCCAGGCATTCGTGCCCAACGACCTGGTGGATGCCTACCGTGCCACCATCAATGCCTGCTTCGGGGAAGGCAGCTGCCATGTGCTGAACATCCGCAACTATGGCGCCGTGCCCGTCACGCCGGAACTGTAAGGGCAAGAAGGATTCCTTCGCTTCCGCCGGATTTCATAAATACATAAATAAAAAGGAGACAGCCGGATTTTCCGGCTGTCTCCTTTGCATTTCAGGTCAGCTGTTCGCGATTGCGTTCCCACAGCAGAGCCAATCCTTTGAACAGAAGGTCGGCGTCGTAGATGATTTCACGGCGGCAGCAGGGCGTGATGTAGGGCGCCAGTCCGCCGGTGGCCACCACTGTAAGAGGTGCGCCCAACTGGGCTTCCACACGCTGCGCCAGTCCGTCCAGCATGGCGGCGGTGCCGAACATGGCTCCGTTGTTCAGGGCCTCCACGGTGTTGCGGCCAATCAGGTCGCTGGGCGGCTCGGGGGCGATGGGAGGCAGCTGGGCTGTACCCGCGCTGATGGCACGCAGGCTGGTCTGTACGCCCGGCACAATGAAACCGCCCAGGAATTCCCGCTTGGCCGAAAGCACGTTGTAGGTGGTGGCAGTGCCCAGATCCACCGTCATGCAGGGAAGCGGATACAGCGCTGCGGCGGCCGCTGCGTCGGCAATGCGGTCGCGGCCCACCCGTCCGGGCTCATCCACCCGGAAGGTCAGCCCGGTGTCCAGTTCACAGCTGACGATCAGGGCGTTCTTACCGGTCAGACGGTGGCAGGCATCCGCCAGCGGTGTCGTCAGGCTGGGCACCACGCTGCAGACGATGACGCCCTCGCAGGCGGAACGCTCCACCCCCATCCGGGTGAGCAAAAACTTCAGTTCGGCGGCGTATTCATCGGCGGTGCAGCGGGGCCGGGTGACCATACGGGTGGTGAAGAGCACCTGGCGGTGCGCTTCTCCCGCAAGACCCCCGATGCAGATGTTGGAATTTCCGATATCGACCGCCAGTACCATATCCAAAGGCTCCATTCCTATAAAACTGGTATCATTATAGCAGTTTACAGGAATTTTGCAATCCGAAACGGGGAAAGACTGCAATTTACAAACCCACCGGGAATTGCTATAATAAGCCTAACCAAACAGGGAAAGGTCTGTGAATCCTATGCTGCTCAAAGGAAAGACGATCGTCATCGGGGTCACCGGGGGCATCGCCGCATACAAAATGCCCAATGTGGCCCATGCGCTGGTCAAGATGGGGGCGGATGTGCATGTGCTGATGACGAAGCACGCCACCGAGTTCATCGCACCGCTGGTATTTGAAACGCTGACCAACCGGCGCTGCATTGTGGATACCTTCGACCGCAATTTCCAGTATGATGTGGCCCATGTGTCCCTGGCCAACGCAGCGGACCTTATGCTCATTGCGCCGGCCACCGCCAATGTGATTGCCAAGATGGCCCACGGGCTGGCCGATGATATGCTCACCACCGTGACGCTGGCTGCCACCTGTCCCAAACTGGTGGCTCCGGCCATGAATACCCACATGCTGGAAAATCCCATCACCCAGGACAATCTGAAAACGCTGGAACACTACGGCTTTACGGTCATTCCCTCCGGCTCCGGGCTGCTGGCCTGCGGCGATGTGGGCTCGGGGCGGCTGCCAGAGGAAGGCGTTCTGGTGGACTATGTGCTGCGGGAACTGGCCTGTGAGAAGGACCTGCGCGGCAAAAAGATCGTGGTTTCTGCCGGCGCCACCCAGGAACCGATGGACCCGGTGCGGTATATCACCAACCATTCCACCGGCAAGATGGGCTATGCAGTGGCCCGGGCCTGCATGCTGCGCGGGGCGGACGTGACCCTGCTGGCTTCCACGGGCTGCACGCTTCCGCCGGTGCCCTTTGTGAAGGTGGTACCCTACACAACAGCGGCGGACCTGTTTGCCGCCGTGCAGCAGCATGCCATGGATGCCGATGCGCTGGTCATGGCAGCGGCGGTGGCGGACTATCGTCCGACCACTGTGGCACAGGACAAGGTGAAAAAGAAAGACGGTGAGATGACGCTGGCCCTGGAACGCACCCAGGATATCCTGGCCTGGGTGGGCGAGCACAAGCCGGAAAAGCTCTTTGTCTGCGGATTCTCCATGGAAACGCGGGATCTCATCGAAAACTCCACGGCCAAACTGCGAAAAAAGCATATGGATATGATTGTGGCCAACAATCTGAAGGTGCCGGGCGCCGGGTTCGGGGTGGACACCAATGTGGTAACCCTGATCACCGGGCAGGGCACCGAGGCATTGCCGCTGCAAAGCAAGGACGCGGTGGCACAGCGCATTGCCGACGCGATTGCAGCCAGCCGCTGAAGTCTGGTTCTATAATGACCCTTTTCTGCATATTCCTGATAGGAACGATGGCAGAAGGGGGTCTTTTTATGTGTGGAATAGCGGGACAAATCGGGCGTGACCCGCGTGCCATTCAGGGACAGTATGCGGCCTATTGCGCCATGCAGCGCACGATGGCGCGGCGCGGACCGGATCAGCGGGGAATGTACATCAGCGGACGGGCCGCCCTCATCCATGCGCGGCTGGCGGTGGTGGACCTGGAAAACGGCTGCCAGCCCATGCAGTTGGACTGGCAGGGGGAGAGTTATACCCTTGTCTATAACGGGGAGCTGTACAATACAACGGAACTGCGCAGCCTTCTGGAAAACAGGGGCCACACCTTTATCGGACATTCCGACACGGAGGTCCTGCTGCATGCCTATGCCGAGTGGGGCGCCTCCTGCGTGGATCGTTTCAACGGAATTTTTGCCTTTGCGGTATGGGAGGCCCACGCGGGCAAGCTGTTTCTGGCGCGGGACCGGTGCGGCGTCAAGCCGCTGTTTTATGCCAAGACCCGGGACAGCCTGATCTTCGGCAGTGAGATCAAGACGGTGCTGGCGCACCCGGCGGTGCCGCCGCGCATCGATGCCGGCGGATTGGCAGAGATATTGCTGCTGGGGCCCGGGCGGATACCGGGCAGCGGTGTGTTCCAGAATGTGCGGGAACTGCTGCCGGGCCAGTACGGCATTTATGAGGCAGACAGTGGCCGGCTTCTGTTGCATCGCTACTGGCAGCTGGTGGACCACGAGCATCCCGATGATTTCACGACCACCGCCCATAAGGTACGGGACCTGCTGATGGATGCCATCGAACGGCAGCTGGTGTCCGACGTGCCGGTGGCCACTTTTTTGTCGGGCGGGTTGGATTCCAGCCTGATTTCCGCGGTGGCGGATGCCCAGTTTACGGCACAGGGCAAAACCCTGAAAACCTTCTCGGTGGGCTATAAGGACAACAAGCGGTACTTCCATCAGACCAAGTTCCAGCCGGGGCCGGATGCGCCTTTTATCCGGATGATGAATGATTTCCTCCATGCCGAGCATCACTGGATCACGCTGGACACCCCGGAACTGGTGCCGGCACTGTATCAGGCGGTGGAAGCCCGGGACCTGCCGGGCATGGCGGATGTGGATGCCTCGCTGCTGGCCTTCTGCCGGTATATCAAGCCCCACGCCACGGTGGCCCTTTCCGGAGAATGCGCCGATGAGATCTTCGGGGGATACCCGTGGTACCGGGATCCCACCGTGCGGGAGAAATACGGATTTCCCTGGGCGCAGTCCACGACCTACCGCGCCAGCTTCATCAAACCCGGCGTGCTGGACGGCATTGACCCGGAGGCATTCGTGGATGCCCAGTACCAGAAGACGCTGGCCGAAACCTCGGTGCGGCCGGGGCTTTCCCCGCTGGAACAGCGGATGCGCCAGATGATGAGCCTGAACTTCCACTGGTTCATGCAGACGCTATTGGACCGCAAGGACCGCATGAGTATGTACAACGGCCTCGAGGTGCGCGTGCCTTTCTGTGATTACCGCATTGCGGAATACCTCTATTCGGTGCCGTGGGAATTCAAGGATTACCAGGGCAAGGAAAAGGGGCTGCTGCGGGAGGCCATGACCGGCGTTCTGCCGCCGGAAGTGCTCTGGCGCAAGAAGAGCCCCTATCCTAAAACCTGGAATCCCGGATATCTCTCGGCGGTATCGGCGGAACTCACCAAGGTGCTGGAAGACCCGGCGGCGCCGCTGCTGCGGATCATCCGGGCGGACGCACTGGAAAAACTGCTGGCTTCGGGGGCCGACAATCCGGTGCCGTGGTATGGACAGCTGATGACTACACCGCAGACCATCGCCTGGTTTTTGCAGCTCAACTACTGGCTGGAAACCTACAGGGTGGAACTGGTATGAACAAAGCCCGGAGTTTTGCTCCGGGCTTTGCCTGTCCCGCCGGGAGAGGAGGGGCCTTAACAAAAAATCGGTTCCACTCTGTAAACGGACTGTCTCACAATTTTCACAATTTGGAGCTATAATCAACTCTATATGCACGGCAGTCAGGGGCTGCCTGCATGGATTCCCACAAAAGGAGGACAACACTTTGATCGAAGTGACTCATCTGACAAAGCGTTACGGAAAGCATACCGCCGTGGATGATATCAGCTTCACCGTGGAGGACGGCTGCATCTATGGATTGCTGGGCCCCAACGGTGCGGGCAAATCCACGACGATGAATATTCTCACAGGCTATCTGTCCGCTTCGGACGGCACGGTGAAAATTGACGGTCATGATATTGTGGAGGACGCGGCTGCGGCCAAGGCCTGCATCGGGTATCTGCCGGAGCAGCCGCCCCTGTATCAGGACATGACGGTGACCGAGTATCTGCTCTTTGTGGCGGAACTGAAGGGCGTCCGCAAGAAGGCGGAGCGGCGCGCCAGCGTGGAAAAAGTCTGCGCCCGGACCGGGCTGCAGGGGATGGAGGCGCGGCTGATCCGCAATCTGTCCAAAGGATACCGCCAGCGGGTTGGCATTGCCGCGGCGCTGCTGGGCTCACCGAAGATCATCATTCTGGATGAGCCCACGGTGGGCTTGGACCCTGCCCAGATGATCGAGATCCGTTCGCTGATCCATGATCTGGGCAAAACCCACACGGTGATCCTGTCCAGCCATATCTTGAGCGAAGTGCAGACGGTCTGTGACCGGGTGCTGATCATTGCCCAGGGCAAACTGATCGCCCAGGGCACGCCGGAGGAACTGGCCGGCAAGCTGGCGGCAAAAGGCAGCATTTCGGCCACGGCCCAGGGCAGCCGGGAAGCAGTGCTGGCAGCGGCCGCCACCGTCCCGGGATTGAGCAATCTTCGGGTTACTGCAGAAAAGGGCGGGGAAGTCAGCTTTACGGCAGTCAGCGAGGCGGGAACCGATCTGCGCGGGGCCCTGTCGCTGGCGCTGGCCAGGGCCAACTGCCCGGTGCTGAACCTGAGCGCCGAGAGCATGAGCCTGGAGGACGTGTTCCTGCAGCTGACGGAACATCCCGAAGAAAAGGAGGAAGCGTAATATGGCGGCAATCTTCAAGCGGGAGACCCGGGCCTATTTTACCGGCATGATCGGCTATGTGACGGCCGCGGTCAGCCTGTTTTTCCTCGGGTTGTATTTTACCAACCGCAACCTGATGTATGCGTCCTCGGATTTTGCGTCGGTATTGTATACCACCACCATGATCCTCCTGTTCCTGCTGCCGGCCATCAGCATGCGCAGCTTTGCCGAGGAACGGCGCAACAAAACCGACCAGCTCCTGCTGACAAGCCCGGTCAGTATCCCTGCCATCGTGCTGGGCAAATTCCTCGCAGAGTTTGCGGTATTCGCGGCGCCCATGGTGGTGGCGATTTTTATGCCGCTGATCCTGCTGGCATTCGGGAATGTCTCTCTGGTATCTGCATACAGCGCGCTGCTGGCCTACCTTTTGCTGGGGGCGGCCTGCCTGTCCATCGGCACCTGGATTTCCGCCCTGACGGAAAACCAGATCATTGCCTATCTGGCCACGTTTGGCGCCCTCATTGTGACCTATCTGATGAACGGTATCCAGACCATGTTCACCAGCGGCAACCTGCTGGCGTTGATCGTGTTTCTCGTGATGCTGCTGATCGCCTCCATCCTGGTGGGGGTACTCTGCAAAAGCCTGACGACGGGCTGTGCGGTCTTCTGCACGGGTGGTGTGGTACTGGCGGTACTGTTTGTGGTGCGGCCCACCTGGCTGCTTTCCGCCTTTGACAGTGTGCTCTCCGCGCTGGCGCTGTTTGAGCCTTTCAACGACGTTGTGGGCGGCATGTTCAGCATTCCGGCGATTGTCTACTATCTGTCGGTCATCGCGCTGTTCCTGTTCCTGACGGGACAGGCGCTCGAGCGCCGCCGCTGGAACTGAGGAGGTGCCGCAGATGAATTGGAAAATCCATTGGAAGAACCTGCACGGCAGCAAAAAAACATTCCGCAACGGTTTGTATGCATCGGTGCTGGCGGTGGTGCTGCTGGCGGCGCTGATCCTGCTCAATCTGGTGGTGCGGGCGCTGCCCAGCAAGTACACCCAGTACGATATATCCACCAGTTCGCTGTTTACCCTCAGCGAGACAAGTACCAACCTGCTCCATGAACTGCAGACCGATGTGACAGCCTATTACCTTGCCATTTCGGGGCAGGAGGACAGCAACATTACCCGGCTGCTGGACCGCTACGCCGACGAAAGCAGCCATTTTACCTGGGAGCAGCGGGACCCGGTGCTCTATCCCACCTTTGCGGAAACGTACGACGGGGCGTCCACCGGCTGTGTGGTGCTCACCACGGCGGACAACTATGATGTGGTCAGCTACAACGACATGTACCCCATGGACATGGACGCCTACTACAATTACGGCACCTACCAATACACGTTTGACGCGGAAAACTGCCTGACCGCAGGCATTGCCAAGGTGATCCGCACCACCAGTTACAAGATGTACCAGCTGACCGGGCACGGGGAAACCTCGCTGGAAAGCGACTTTACCGATACGTTGGGCAATGCCGGCGTGGCGGTGGAAGAGCTCAATCTGACCACGGCCGGTTCCATCCCGGCGGATGCCGACGAACTGGTGATCAATGCCCCGCTGGCCGATGTGACCGAGGCGGAGGCAGCCATGCTGACCTCCTATGTGCAGGGCGGCGGCAAGCTGCTGGTGGTCACCGACTTTACCATCAATACGCCGCAGCTGGATACCGTGATGGCGGCCTGCGGCATGACCCGCCAGGCAGGCCTGCTGGTGGAGAGCAATGCGGACAACTATCCCTACGGGTATCCGCAGACCTATCTGATGCCCAACATCAACAGCTGTGAGATGCTGGCCGGCATGACGAGCGGTATGCGGGTGTATATGCCCATCGCCCAGGGCATTGTGCAGAGCGAGGACAGCGAATATGTGCTGACCACGCTGCTTTCCACCAGTGATGCAGCCTATTCGCTGCTGGACTATGCCAATGCCGAGACGGTGGAAAAATCCGACGACGACCCGGAGGGCAGTTTCGCCGTGGCGGTGGCAGCGGAAAATTCCTCCACCGGCGCGCGTGTGGTCTGGATCAACTGCCCCAATGCACTGCTCTCCGCCACGAACCAGAGCGTTTCGGGCGGCAATGCCCAGATGCTGGGCAGTCTGGCCAACTGGTTCAACGGGGAACAGACTACGGCGGTGATCAGCAGCAAGAGCCTGAGCGCCGAAAGCCTGACTGTGCCCAACGGGGCCATGATCGGACTGGGGCTGGTGTTTATCTTTGTGCTGCCCCTTGTCAGCCTGATTGCAGGCGTCGTGATCTGCCTGATCCGTCGCCGCCGATAAAAAGGAGAACAGCCTGTGAATCGGAAAAAAATGATGCCGCTGCTGCTGTTGGCGGCGGGGGTGGTGGTACTGGCTGTACTGCTGGTATTGCTGCAATGGTCCCAGAGCAGGGAACAGCAGGCAGAGATCCCGCTGTGTGATTTTTCTGTGGATGCCATCGATCAGGTTTCCTACCGCGATGACAGCGTGGAAGAAACGCTGATCCGGCAGGGCGACGGGGACTGGGTATTGCAGGATGATCCCACTCTGCCGCTGGACCAGGAGGTGACCGGGTCCCTGATCGAAAAGTTCGCCACTCTCACCGCAACGCGTCAGCTTCAGCCGGAGGAACTGGCCGAGATCCCGGCGCGCAGCGATACACCGCTGATGGAGTTTTCCATCACCAGCGGGGAAAATACACGCACCCTCACGGTGGATCTGGCCAACGATGTGGCGGATATCTATTACGTCTATGATGAAAACGATACGGTATATACCGTGACGCAGACCAATCTGGCAGGGCTCTGCAAGGATCCTAAGGATCTCTATAAAGCGCAGACGCTGACCGACAAGACGATAGACGATGTGGCTGCCATGCAGGTGGGCGATCTCGGCTTTACCCAGACGGACGGAACCTGGACGCTGACCGATGATCCCGACTACGACCTCGATCAGGATGCCGTGAAGAAAATGGCCAACACGGTCTGTGGTGTGAAGACGGACTGGACCATCACTGCGCCCCAGGCGGACAGTGCCTATGGCCTGGACACGCCGGACGTGACGGTGACTGCGACCTTTACGGATGGCTCCGAACTGACCGTCCGGTTCGGAAATCTGGCGGACGCTGATACGACGCTGTGCTATCTTGCCTCCAGCGGCGCGCCGGACCTGGTGTATGAAGCCAGCGCCGACTACAAGAATGCCTTTGCTGTGACGCGGGAAAGCTTGCAGGCTACCGAAGCCACCGCCGAATCGGCGGCGGAAGAGGATACCATTGTGGCGGAACATCCGGTGGGCGGTAAGGACGACTACGCGGACGCCGACCAGGAAGAATAAAACCAGAGCCTTCGTGCCGGGCAGGCGCGAAGGCTTTGTCTGTTCTGCCATGCTTGCCCTGATGGGATTGCCCATGGTATAATATCAACCAAAGGGGGCGGCAGGATGCGCAGGAGAAAGCGGCGACTGGGTGCAGTATTGTTCGCAGTTCTATGGTCGTTGTGTGCCTGCAAGGCGGAATCGGCACCGTCCTCCGCCGCGCCGTCACCCCAGCCAGTGACTTCAGAAGCCACGGAGAAAACGCCTGCCGATGAACCGCTGCTTTCCCGGATGACATTGCGCCAGAAGGTGGGGCAGCTTTTTATGGTGCGCCCGGACGCGCTGGATTTCAGCCTGCCGCAGGCGGAAATAGACGATGACAAGGCGGAAGGCGTACAGTCGCTGACGGAGGAAATGCGCCATACGCTGGAAGAATACCCGGTGGGAGGCATCTGTCAGTTCGGCAAGAATATCCGGGATCCGCAGCAGATCACGGATTTCAATGCCGCCTTGCAGCAGGCCAGTGAAATTCCGTTGCTGATTTCTGTGGATGAGGAGGGCGGCCGGGTGGCACGTCTTGCCAACCAGCCGGTGTTTGATCTTCCACAATATGAAAGTGCGCTGTCGGTGGGAAACACCGGCAATGATGCAGCGGCGCTGGAAATGGGGCAGACCATCGGCGCCTATCTGAAATTATATGGTTTCAACATGGATTTTGCCCCGGTGGCGGATGTCTGGACCAATCCGGACAATACGGTGATCGGTGCGCGGGCGTTCTCAAAGGAACCCGAGGCGGCTGCCAATATGGCCTGGGCCATGGCACGGGGATTGCAGTCGGAAGGTATTCTGCCCACCTTCAAGCATTTCCCGGGACATGGCGATACGGCACAGGACAGCCACAGCGGTCTGGCAACTACGGAAAAGACCCGCACGGAGATGATGCGGTGTGAATTCCTGCCGTTCCTCCCGGCGGAGGGACAGACAACCGAAGCACCCCGTGCCATCATGGTGGGACATATTGCGGCCCCGGCAATGGGCACAGGCGATACGCCGGCTTCGCTTTCCAAAACCATGGTCACGGATCTTCTCCGGGGTGAATTGCTGGCAGGGGAGGATGCACTGCTTGTCACCGATTCCCTTGCCATGGGTGCCATCACGGAACAGTATGAACCAGGGGAGGCGGCCGTGCAGGCATTCCTCGCGGGCAATGACCTGCTTCTGATGCCGGCCGGACTGGAGGAAGCGTTTGATGCGGTACTCGGGGCGGTGCAGAACGGCACCATCCCGGAGGAGCGCCTGGAGGAGAGCGTGGCGCGGATTCTGCGTTTTAAAGAACACTATGCGGGGCTGAACGCTGCCGCTTGACAGGTAGGAGAAGATATGGAACAAGTGGTATGGGCTGTGGACGGCTCTTTCTTCGGACAGCGTATTTCAGGCATTCAGCGCTATTCCATCGAGTTGCTTTCGGCGCTGGATGCCATCGTGCCGGCCGGCATGGTGGAGGTGGTCACGCCGCCCGATGTGCGTGCCCCGGTGTATGAAAACATCAAAACCGTCACATTCGGCACCCGGAAAGGTCTCGCATGGCAGCAGCGGGATTACCCCGCATATCTGCGGCAGCGCGGCGCGAAAGGTCTGGCCACCTGCAACGTGATCCCCGTGTTTGGATTCCGGGGCATTGCGGTGGTGCATGACGTATGCTACCGGGCGCGGCCGGATTTCTATACCGACCTGCGGGGCAGACTCAGCGCTGCCTGGCACCGGTTCCAGTACCGGCGCATTGCGGCCGCGGCGGAGCATATCATTACCGTGTCGGAATTCTCCAAAAGTGAGATCGTCCGCTATTATGGTGTGCAGCCGGAGCGGATCTCGGTGGTTTACAACGCCTGGCAGCAGATGCAGCGCATCGCCCCCGACGAAGGAATCTTCGCGAAATCGCCCCGCCTGCGCCGCGGCGAATACTACTTCAGCATGGCAAATCTGCTCAAGAATAAAAACTTCCCCTGGGTGCTGCGGGCAGCCCGCAACAAACCCGATGCGGTGTTTGCCATCGCGGGCGGCGGCAGCCTGGAGGCGGAAGCCAAACGTCTGGAGCTGGCAAACCTGCCCAATGTGGTGTACCTCGGGTATGTCTCGGACGGGGAGGCCAAGGCGCTGATGCACCACTGCAAGGCCTTCCTGTTCCCCACGTTGTATGAGGGATTCGGCATTCCGCCGCTGGAGGCTGTGGCCTGCGGTGCGCCGCGTATCTATGTCAGCGACACACCGTGCATGCGGGAAATCTACGGCGATTGCGCCGGATATATTGATCTGAAAACCAACCGCGGCTACGTGGACGATGTCGCACCTCCCAGGCAGGATGCCGCCCAGCTGCTGGCCCGGTACAGCTGGCGCAAAAGCGCCCGGGCTCTGTTGGATATCCTGCAGCAGCAATCATAAAATACAGCCCCGCAAGCCACAGGCCTGCGGGGCTGTACTGTTCAGAAATTGAATTTGCGGTCAAGGCTGCGATACTGCAGCGCTTCGGAAAGGTGAGCGGTGTCCAGTACCTCGCTGCCATCCAGGTCGGCAGCCGTACGGGCTACCCGGAGAATGCGGTCGTAGGCCCGGGCGCTGTACCCCAGCCGCTCAAAGGCACCGCGCAGAATCGTTTCTGCCGCGGGGGTCATGGGGCAATACCGGCGCAGTGCGCTTCCGGGCAGCTGGGCGTTGCAGCGTACACCGGGCAGGTCCCAGTAGCGCTCCTGCTGCAAAGTGCGGGATGCGATCACCCGGGCACGCACCGCCGCGCTGGATTCGCCGCCCTGCCGGGCAGCCAGTTCATCGTATTCCACAGGCAGTGCCTCCACATGGAGATCGATGCGGTCCAGCAACGGGCCGGAAATCCGACGGCGGTACTGGGCAATGGCGCTGGGGGTACAGGTGCATTCCCGGGTGGGATGGCCCAGATATCCGCACTTGCAGGGGTTCATGGCAGCCACCAGCATGAACTGGCAGGGGTAGGATGCCGTGCCGTGCACACGGCTGACGGTGACTTTGCCGTCTTCCAGCGGCTGACGCAGCACCTCCAGTGTATCCCGGGAAAATTCCGGCAGCTCGTCCAGGAACAGAACCCCGTTGTGGGCCAGGCTGACTTCACCGGGACGGGGGTAGGTGCCGCCGCCTACGATGGCGGTGGAGCTGACGCTGTGGTGGGGACTGCGGAAGGGGCGTTCCCGGATCAGTCCGTCCCCGCCGCGCAGAAGGCCGGCCACCGAGTAGATGGCGCTGGTCTCCAGGGATTCCTCGTAGGTGAGCGGCGGTAGAATGCCGGGCAGCCGTTTTGCCAGCATACTCTTGCCCGTCCCCGGCGGGGCGGTGTGTTAATAGTATGTTACGGTAAAAAAACAACGTCGAGGTCAAACTGGCCGTACCCGGCGCACTTTACCACAATGTGATCTATAACGGAGGCCCACAGCGTGTGCCGTTCGGAAGGGGACAGGGTACTGTAGATGCTGCGGAAGTCACCGGCGAGAAGCTGCCGCAGCGGCTCCAGATCGCGCGCGGCTGTCGCTGAAAGCTGCGCTTCCTGGGCGGCCTCCTGCTGGGAGATCAGAGCCTGGTATTTTTCATCGTACGACGCCCGGCTGATCATGCCGTCCACATAGAGGTCCTGCAGCCTGGACAGCTTGCGCTGGATCGCGCCAACGTCAACAGACGCCCGCCGCCGCTTTTCCTCCTGGACATCGAACCGGGCCAGGTAGGCGTCGAGCTGCGGCTGGATGTGATCCAGCAGCCAATCCTCCAGGCGAGGCTCCCAGGGGGTAGACTTCCACGTGCAGCGGTGGTCGGTCCAGTGCTGGCTGCAACGGTAGCGGAGATACACGCGATTAAATTTATAATCTTTTTGAGGGTAGGCTTTGAGGGTGCAACCGCACACGGGGCAACGAAGCAGCCCGGTAAAAACATACTGGTGAACGCTTTGCCTTGTGTGACCGGCGGACTGCCTTGCCAGAATTTCCTGGACCCGGCGGAACTGTTCCGGGGATATGATGGGCTGACAGTATGACCTGTTGCCGCGATATTCCCCACAGTATAGACTGTTATGCAGCATATTACGGATTGTATTATAGGGAAGATCGACGCCGAAACGATCCCGCAGCCAAAAGCGGGTATCCCGCGTGCTGGTGGTGCTTTCGTAGTGGTCAAACATACCGCGCACCACGTCGGCCTTGTCCTCTATGACCTGGACGCGGTGATCCTTTGTTTCAAGCCCGAAAGGAAGAGAGCGGGTGCCATAGATCGCGCCGCCGTTTTTGACACGTTCGGAAAATACAAACTTGATACGGTCCGCCGTTCTGTCGCTTTCGTCCTGGGCAACAGAAAGGCGGATATTTAGATTTAGGCGTCCGTTTGTGGTGCTGGTGTCGTAGTCCTCCAGGATCGCTTTCCAGCCGCACCCGGCGGCGTCGAGAATATCCTGCACGCGGTAATATTCCCGGACACTGCGGAACCAGCGGTCCAGCTTGATGAAAAGGACATAGTCAACGCCGCCGGATTTCACAACGTCCAGAACACGCAGCAAGCCAGGGCGGCGGCGCATTTCCTTGCGGGCGCTCACGCCGTCGTCGCTGTATTCTGCAACGATCTGGCACTGGAAGGTGTCGCAAAATTCGTGCAGCGCCTCACGCTGCGCACCGAGGCTGTAGCCATGCCGCGCCTGTTCATCCGTGGAAACGCGAATATACAGGACGACGCGGGCGCGGAACCAGGCATAATTTTGTGGGTTTCCGTATAACATAAAAACACCCCGCGAAAATGTACAAAGGTACTATGCCGCGCGGCGTTTTTGTGCTATACTCTCTGCTGTGGGGCGTGGAGTGCAGCGTAAGCCGCGCGGCGCGTTCTTTTGGCCGTTCACCTGTTGGCGCAGGGGGGCGGCTATTATTTTTTGAAAGAGGGTCTGCTGTGCGCATATATGTGTGGGAGGCCAGGCAAAAGCGGGGGCTGACGCTCCAGCAGCTGGAGAAGTTGACGGGGATCAGCCGCAGCACAATAAACAGGATCGAGAACGGGCAAACTGTACCGCGCCTGGATCAGCTGGAAAAAATCGCGGAAGCTACCCACACAAGGATGTGCAAACTATTTGACAGCCCATTAAAATAAAAATAGCACCTAAAAAGAGAAAAACAAGAAAATGATAGAATATTTCTCAAAAAAGAGAAATAAAAGATAAAAACATTGCGCAAGGAAAAAATGGGGCGTATAGTCGAATAAAGGAGGCGACGTCCCATGAACGGGGAAGAATACCGGCGGGCCATTAAGGCGCTGCTGAAAAACGCAGATGCGGACATACTACGGCGGGTGTACAATTTTGTGCAGAGGATAACATTGCACAAATAGAAAAGGCGGCGGCCTTATTGGTCGCCGCCTTTTTCTTTGCCGTCACGCTCACCGAGGCCGAGCGCGTAGCCATACATGAAGGCGGCGTTTTCAGCTCCCAGGCCGTCCTCCAGACGCTGACGGGCCATAGCGTCCATGCGCTGCTCCATGATTTCGGCAGGAACGGCACCGGCCAGGAACGTGTCGATCAAGTCCCGCAGCTTTCGCCAGTCGTCCTCACTGAATTGCGCGAAGCCTCTAAAGATAGATTTCGCCAGTTCATTGTCGCCTTGCATGATGCTGTCAACGATGCCGCCCAGGGCGTCGTCGGCGGATGCGAACATCTCACCCTGGCCGGTTGTAAGCCAGACATAGTCAAGGCCGAACTCCTTACAAAGCGAAAGGGCCATGCGATCAGTGAGTGGACGATCCCCGCTTTCAATTCTGGAAATCGCAACGCCGGTAACGCCAACGCGCCTGCCGACTTCCTCCTGACTCAGTTTCAGAGTTTTACGAAACTGCCGAAGCGTAGATTCCATACGTAGTTATCACCTCCTACCAAAATATTACCATAAAATATTAACCTAGTCAAGTTTAGAGCACAAAAAAGGCGGGCCAATACAGCCCGCCTTTTCTATTTACAGTTGAGGTGCAAGCGTGACAACGGGATCGGAGCCGCTTTCCAGCTCCTCCACCATAGCGACATCGTAAAAGCCGGAGCACTCGGACGTAGAGTAGAACCAGACGGTGTGCAGGTAGTAGCCGTCGTCGGCGGTAACGTCGTGGAAAACGGAAAGAAGCTCATCTTCGGAAAGGTCGGTGCCAGCACAAACGCGGTAGGCCATGCACTTTTGACTGTCGCGGACGTATTCGGTACTTTCGCCGGTGGTGTAGGACGGAACAGAAACAGAGGTGGAGGAAGCGGAGCCGGAAGAGCCGCAGGCGCTGAACATAAACAGGGGGACGAAGAGCAGGGGCAAAAGTTTTTTCATTGACATTACACTCCATTCTCCCGCAAAGCGGGGCGTGATCATAAGTAACACTGATGTAATTTTACTACGTAAAAAAGAAAGTTGCAATACTGCATATAAAAATTAACTACGTTTTGTGCATTGTGGCGAAAATATAACCTAGTCAAGAAAAACCGTTGACAAAGCAAACTTAGGTAAGTATAATATTAACTAAGGTAAGAAACAGAAGCCCCAAGCGACGGGGAGAAAGCGAGAATGAAATGAAAAAGTTTGAAGCCGGAAAAACCTATTCCATGCGCAGCATCTGCAATCACGATTGCGTTTGGTCCTATACGGTGATCGCGCGCACGGCCTGCACCATCACGGTGCAGAACGACAGCGGGGGAAAAGAAAAATTTCGGATCAGCAAGAAAACAAGCGAATACCTCAAAGCTGAAAGCGTCTACCCGCTGGGCAACTATTCAATGTGCCCGATCCTGACGGCTTAAAGAAAGGAAGGCAGATCGAAATGGAAAGGATCACAAGAGCGGAGTTTGACAGAATCGGGGCCGATTTCAAAGGAATCTGGCACGACTACTGGAGAGACCACCCGGAATGGAAAGGACGCCGGGTGGCGTTCCTACCGGGACACGGAACGACGCTTTTTATTGAGGGCGTGAGTTTCGAGATCGTGGACGACAAAAGAAAATAAACACCCCGGCGGGCCGGACGCCCGCCGCCTGTCTGGAGCTGATCCGCTCCACCGATGATGGCCCAGGGAGGGCCGAAACAGGCCCCGAGCGACGGGGAGAAAGGAAAGAAAAATGACCGTTTTTCAAGAATTGACAAAAGGAATGAAGTTCAGCGAACCGGTGGCAGACATAAAAAAGAACATGGTGAAAGTCTTTGAAAAGAATTTCAAATGCCCGCCCTGGAATGATGTGTACGAGGAAGGGTGCGCGGGGTTCGCCAGCTGCGAAAGTCGCTGGATGGGGTACATCAACAGCGAGGCAAAATAAAGGCTGCAAAATCGAGAGCCGGACGCGATCCCGGAGAAAGGAAACAGTATGAACATCAAAACACTGGAATTTATCCACGGACTTCTGAAAGAAAAGGCGGAGACAGCAAAGAAGGAGTACAAGCACGCCCGGGAAATCCTGGACAAGCTGGAAGAACGGGAAAACAAGGACTGGGGAATGATCGACGCGCAGAAAGAGCAGAAGGAAAGAAAGTGGCAGGAGCGCACGGCGGCAGAGAACGCCCTGGAAGATTTTGAAAACCACGAATGGCAATAAGCGAGAAGGAGCGAACAATGAAAAAAGCGGTTTTTACTTATGACGTTGTGGAGATCGAAAACGGCGAGAAGATCACCGGCGAGACCTGCACAGAGATCAAACTTTCAGATTTTGCAGCGGACAACCTGGAAAAGTACGGGGAACGCGGCGTTGCCTATAGAGAAGTAGAGAAGGCGCTTGCAACGCTGGAGGACCTCATGGGAAGAGATTACATCCAGGGAAGCATAAAGAGCCACGAATACAAATAAGCAGCCCCGGCGGGCCGGACGCCCGCCGCCTGTCTGGAGCTGATCCGCTCCACCGATGATGGCCCAGGGAGGGCCGAAACAGGCCGGACGCGATCCGGGGAAAGGACAGAAAAATGAAATTCTACTATGACGGGGAACTGATCAGAACATCAAAAACCCACAACTACACACACGCAGTGGTGGCCCCGGCGAGGCCCGAAGCAAAAAACAGGTGGGTGACATACGGGTGCCGCACGGGGTTGCAGGGCGCACAGGCGCTGCTGAACGACACAAAAAGAAGAGTGGGGGAATATAACCAGGAAGCCGCAAAGGCGCTGCGGATCGTAGAGCTGGAGGCAAGGGAGAAATAAGGAGCAGAGAATGACGAAAGAGAAAGCGGACCGGGAGCCGCCCGAACGGGGGACGGATGCAAGGGTTATATACGACCTGGAAAGCAACGCCTACTGGGCACGCCGGGCCGGAAACGCGGAAGAAGAGGCGGCATGGGAAAAGGCTGCTGAATATGCCAGGCAGGCAAAGCGATACGGAGAACAGGGAATATAAGCAGAAAGGAAAGCACGATGAAAGAGAAAATGAAGCTGATCAAAGAAAGCACGCAGGGGTTTGAAGCGCTGCCGCCGGATGCCCGCCAGTTTGTGCTGGGCTACATGGTAGCACGCCAGAACAAGCAGGAAAAGAAATAAGCAGCCCCGGCGGGCCGGATGCCCGCCGCCTGTCTGGAGCTGATCCGCTCCACCGATGATGGCCAGGGAAGGCCGAAACAGGAGGACGACCGATGGGTAAATATGATGCAATCATAGCGGAAGCGCGGGAGGCGCTGCTGAACGATCCAGGGCAGAAAAAGATCGACATTTTGCTGGCCGACGCAAAGCGGCGGGAGATCGCACACACACCGACGGATGCGGGGAGCCTGGCGCGGTTGGAGGAGCGGCTTGTGGACCTGTCGAACGAAAGGTGTCTGAAAAGCGCCAGAAAGCGGGCGCTGGTACGGTGCGCGGCGGTCACGCTGCATAAATTGCGGCACGAGAGGTTGACGGACGACGACCTGGCGGAAATCTGCAACAGGTGCGCGAAGCCGGAACAGGCAAGGGACCAGGAAGAACTGGACAAAATCTGCGAGACTTGCCCGCTTAGAAAGGTAACGGTGTGAAGTATGCCGCGCCGGGACAGGTACATGGACGGGAGCCAGACTGCCCGCGAGAGCGTACCGCAACAGATGGATATACCGGGGTTTGGCGGGCGCTACTATGTGCGGATCGACGGAACCGTATGGAGGCGGTGGAAGTCAAGGAACAGCAAGCTGAACGGAACCAGGAACCGCAGGAACTGGGACTATAAGCTGACAAGGCCGGACGGAAAAACGGTGTGCAAGACGGCCTCCGCGATAATGCACGAAACGTATTTTTCGCACTTGCCGGAAGGAACACCGCTGAAACATAGGGACGGCCAGACAAGCAACTGGGCCTACTGGAATTTACAGCCGGTCACAAAAAGAGAGCTGGGACGAGAAACACACGGAAGCCTGGACGCCCGGCGGATTCTAAAAGTTGATCCGCAAACGGGGGACACGGTGGCAATTTTCACAAGCTCACGGGAGGCGGGCCGGGCGGCCTATTGCAGTCACCAGACAATCCTGGACGCGTGCAACAGGAAAAACAAAAAGCGGCCCGGAATCGCGCCGGACGGATTTAGATATTCATGGGAGGCGGAAGAGAAAGAGGCATGAAAAACGCACTGGAAAGGCTGCTGCGGATTGTTTTGGTGCTGACAGTAGACGCCGCGTTTTGGCTGCTGCTGTACTGGGCACTGAAAGCGGCGCAAAGTTTGGCAATGGCGGCGCTGATTGCGGCGCTGCGGCTGCTTTACGCATAAAAACAAGGAGGCTATGGCAAATGACAAAGGAGCAAAAGCAGAAAATTCTGGAGCTTATGAAGCAGGCGGCAGCCTGTGAGGCAAACGGGATTGATCCGAAGATACAGGACGGAACGGCGTGGGCACTGTGCCGCGCGGGACTGTTTCCTATGGTGACAGACGGCGTGCGATTTTGGGAAAGCCCGCGCATGATCCAGGAGTTTGACCTGTTTGCCGGTGGCGTTGTAACGTGCCGGTACTACCTGCGGAATATCCAAACCGTGCAGCAGGCGCTGATCCTGGCGCACGACAACATGGAGCCGGTCATGGGCGAGCAGCTGCCGGAACATTTCCCAATCTACGAAACGGTGATTTTTGATCACACGCTGAAGGACAGCAAGGGAAGAACCTGGCGGGAAGTGATCCCGGGAGACTGGAGAGAAAAAAGCGAAAAGGAGGGCATACAGGAATGAACGGGATCATTAAAACGCTGTGCGGAAAGGTACGCGGGGACAACACGAAAGCGGCGGAATTCGGCGTGATTTTTTACCACATCACGCACGGGGCAAGAAACGAAAGGATCATGCCGGGATATATGCTGGAGGATGGCGTGGAGCTTGCGGACTGGCTGACGGTAAGCGTAGACGGGAAGAAGCTGTACCTGGCAATAGACGACTACCTGGACATGATCAGAGGGGAGAGGAAGTGCTGCCGAGCCTACACGGCAAAAGAGGAGACGCCGGAACACTTCACCCTGGGGAATGTAGTGGCGTGGGGAAAGCCGGACGAAAACAAGGTGCAGCTCATGGAGCTTTTTACATTGCATACGGGGAAAACGCCCCTGGAGCTGCCGGACGGGGCAGCCCCGTGTGTAACGGAGGCTGGAAACCTGGCGGGGTGGTATGACAGAAACGAAAGGAGAAACGAATGAGTAAAAACGAGATCATGATCGAAACTGTGAAGGGGTTTGCAAGGTTGCCGAAAGACGCCCGCCAGTTTGTGCTGGGGTACATGGTGGCGATGGAAAACAGGCCCACGAGGGAAAGCAGAAAGCCGGTAGAGCCGGAAGAGAAAAGAACGGCATAAGGAGGGCCGGAAACAATGAACGCACTGAACGTGGAGAGGCTGTACGAGACGCTGGCGCGGATCATAGGAGAGAAAGAACAATGCCGCATTGTCGTGACTGTAGAGGCCGCCAGGGCCGTGCACAGCGCATGAGGCGCGCAGCATGGGGCGCGCTGCGGGACGATAAGGCGTGGTTAAGGAGGTGGGAAGGAAAGCGGCGCAGAGCGTTTGGCGGCGGACCGATAGACCACACGAAGGACCCGGCGGCACCGTGGGGACACCCGGCCCGATACGGCTACCTGGTGCCGTTGAGCGGGAAGGCGCTGGAGGCGTACAAGGAGTGGAAGAAAAGAATGAACACGGCGGTGCCCTCTGACAAGGAAAGATGGGCGTTTGAGGACTGGTACATATCCACGGTCCGGCAGACAATAAAAAGCACGGCCAGCAGAAAGCGGGCCGTGGAGGAAATGAACAGAATAACAAAGAAAGGGGCCAGCGTCGTATAGCTGTGGCGGCTGACGCTGGCCCGATCATAAGGGCGGCACGATGCAGAGGCAGGGTGCCTGTAAAAAATATACCATGATGCGCGCTGCACGTCAACAGAAAGGGGGCCAAAAGCCCCTATGACGCCCTTGTAATAGGTACTAATGTTTCGACGAAAGGCAGCTATCACACTATGGCACAACAGGTGAAAGAGAAGGCGCTGGGGGCTGGGGGCGCAGCGCCCCAGGGTTGCAGGCAAGCCGCCGGAAGAAAACCTGGGAGAGCGGAAACAGGAAGCGGCGGCGCGGCAGAGCAGAACAAAAAGAAAGCCCACAGCGTGCGCTCTATCCAGCAAAAGAAAACTGGCAGAAAGAAGGCGAGCACCGGGAAGTGGGAGGCATACGACTACGAGAGCGCCTACGAGCTGCCGCTGGATCAGCTGACAGAGCAGCAGCTCCAGGAAATGATAGACCGGGAGCGCAAAGTCATATATGCCACAAAGACGATCAAGCACGGGCACCAGTGCGACGTAGAAATATACCCGGACTTCACACATCTACCGGGGAACTTGCCGAAAGAGCGGAGCAACCGAGAGGCACAGCGGAACTTGAACGACAGAAACTCCCGCAAGGAGTGCGAAAGACGGATCAATGAGAATTTCGGGCCAAGCGACTACTGGGTGACGTTGACCTGCTTACCGAGGGAGGAACCGCAGACAATGGAGGAAGCGCTGCGGATTTTCCAGAACTACATAAAGCGGCTGAACTACCGCAGGAAGAAAAAAGGGCTTGACCCGGCACGCTACGTCTACGTGACAGACTGGACGAAGAACGGGAGAAGAACCAGGACACACTACCACCTGGTGCTGGATGGCGGCTTGCCGATGGACGAAGTGCTGGAGCTGTGGGGCAAGGGAAGGAAGAACACGGTGGAGTACCTGACCCTGGACGAACGGGGGCTGTCTGGCCTGGCCTACTACATCACAAAGCCGCACGCCAGCGACACAGAGGACATAAAACACAAGAAGCGCTGGACGGCCTCCAAAAACCTGCGCCGCCCGGCGGAGCATAAAAACCACCAGGCATTTGGGCGCAGGAAGGTGGAGGCAATGGCAAAGGCCCCGGCGGATATATACGGGACAATGGAACGGAAGTACCCGCGCTATTGGTGCGAGGACGCAGAGGCGCGGTGGAATGGTAGAAACGGATATTTCTATATCCGGGCCGTGCTGCGCGAACGATGCCAGGCGGGGGACGTTGTGACGATCACCGGCAAGTCGGAGCTGCTGGAAACTCTGCCGCAGCCGATACAGAAAAAGCTGGGAAGATACAAGCGGTTCCTGGTGCTGGCGGTTGACTATACAGTGCCGGGATGGGAAACAGCACAGCTGCAGCCGGAAGGCACAAGGGAACGGATCGCCTGCCCGGCGCGGGCTTGCATTGTAAACGAAAGACGGAAAGGAGAGAAAAAACGGTGATCCCCAAAAAGACAGAGGACGGGGAGCAGCAGGCGGTGATAGAGTGGGCCGGGATCATGAGCAACGCACACCCGGAGCTGCTGAACTTGTACCACGTACCGAACGAAGGGAAGAGAAGCAAGGCGGAAGGAGCCAGACAGCTGCGGATGGGATTGCGGCCAGGTGTGCCCGATCTGATCCTGGACTGGCCGAGCGGGCAATACCACGGACTGCGAATTGAAATGAAGGTGAAGCCGAACAGAACAACGAAAGACCAGAAGGACTGGCTGGACAGGCTGGAGAAAGCGGGCTATTTCGTGAAAGTATGTTATTCGGCAGCAGAGGCGATTCAAACAATCGAGGCATATATTTCCATGCAGAAAAGGAAGGTGCAAAGACGATGAAAACCATAGCGATCATGGCCCAAAAAGGCGGCACAGGGAAAACCACGACGGCAACGACGCTGGCCTACTATCTGGCGGAAATGGCCGGGCCGGTGCTGCTGATTGACGCAGACCAACAGGGGAACGCGTCGCAGATTATGGGGGCATACGATCCGCTGGAGTGGGGAACGGAAAAGCTGCTGGAGCCGACACCCGGCGGGGCTGAAATCGAAGACCTGAAACAAACCAGAAGCTGGCAGCCGGTAAAAAAATACCCGGCGGTTGACGTTGACGTGATCGCGGCCTCTGCGGCGCTCATGGACGCCAACATGGAAGTGGCGGCGGACGCGGTAAACGACCAGGTACACAGGATCAAGGAACGCCTGGAAACGGTGGCGGATCGCTACAAATACGTGGTAATAGACTGCGGGCTGCTGCTGGATATGGCGGCACTAAACGCCCTGGTGGCGGCGGACCTGTGGATCGTGCCGGTGAAGCCCGGCGGGTTTGAGGTGGACGGCCTCCAGCGGGTGCAGGAACAGCTGCAAGAACTGCGGGAGCTGAACAAGGGGCTTGAAATGTGGGTTTTGCCGTGCATGTTTGGGAAGAGCAACGCGCACCGGGACGTATTGCAGCACCTGCACAGCCTGGGGCACAGAGTAACACTGGCAACGATCCGCCGGGCGGTGATCGCAGAATCGTACACGGCGGCTTCCATGCCGCTGCCGGTTTATAGCCCACGCTGCGGGGTGGTTCGGGACTACGAGAAGCTGGCCTGGGAGGTTATGGCCTGGAGCGGAGAAAAGGAGGACACGAAAGAATGACAGGACGCAGCATTTTGGACGGGCTGAACGCAGCAAGCAAGGCGGGCGTGAAGGCTACGCCGTCGGCGCGCTTTCGCACGAAAGAGATCGACATCGACAACATCTACAGAAACGAATTGAACCAGTACAGCCTGGAAGGGGTGGATGATCTGGCACGATCCATCCTGGTGGCGGGCCGCCTGTTCCACAACCTGGTTGTGGTTTACGATCCGAACCGGGAGGGCGGGGAAGAGTACCGGCTGGTGTCGGGAGAGCGGCGGCTGCTGGCGCTCCATAAGCTGGTGGACTGCGGGCACGCGGAGTACAAACTGGTAACTTGCCAGGTGATCCCGAAAGGAACACAGGCAGAGGAACGCCTGGCCGTGATCCTGGCGAACACGCAGAGAGACAAAACGGCAGCGGACCGCGTGCAGGAGTATGAAGGGATCAAGAAGAGCCTGGAAGAAATGCGGGAAGCCGGGGTTGATTTCTACGGGCGGAACTTGAAAGAAGGAAAACTGCGGGACCACATGGCGGCGATCATGCAGGAAGCGGACGGGACACTGGCGGCAATGGAGAAAATCAGCCGCAGCCTGACGCCGGAACTGCGCGAACTCATGGAAGAGGGCAAGCTGAACTTCACGACGGCGACGGCAGCCGCCAGCCTGACGCAGGAAGAACAGCACAGCCTGGCGGAAATGAAGGAAGAGAGCGAAGGCGAAGGGGATCGGATCACAAAGAAGGATGTGCAGGCGGTAAGGGAAAGCAGCGCAAGGGAAAAGCTGCGGGAAGAGTATGCGGCCAGGCCGTGCGAGAAAAAAGAGGGAAGCACCTGCAGCAATGCTGATAACCTGATCACGTTCTACCGGGACGGGGCAACGTCGGGGTGTGCAGGGTGCTGCGCATGGTGCACCGAGCGGAAGAACTGCGAGAAGTGCTGCGCGGAAGTAAAAAATGGCCTCCAGGAGGCCGCAGAAGCGCAGGACCGGCAGGAACAGGAAACAACAGGGGCGGAGGAGAAAAACGCGGCACAGGGCCGCGCAGAGGCCGACCAGGGCTTTCTGGATGACGCGCACCCCGAACACGCGGGGACGTTGTGCTATTCCTGCCTGCACTGGAGCGAGTGCAGCGAGAAATCGGACCGGGTGACAGCCTGCGACAAATATAAAAACCCGGCGGCTGAACGGCAGCCGATTGAACAGGCGGCGGAAGTACAAACGCGCCAGGCAACCGAGGAAGAGGCAATGCGGACGGACGAACAGCTGGTGACACTGCTGCACGACGCCGTGGACAACTTGCTGGAGGACGGAATGGTAAACCAGCAGGAGGCGAACAAGATCAAGTCGCTGCTGGCCGCTATGCACCGCCGATGGATCAACACGGGATGCTGGAAACCGTACGGAGCGGCGGAAGAAGAGGACGAACGCGAAAAGCGGAGAAGCCAGGACGCGAACGCCAGGAAAGACGAAAGGGGCGAAAGCGGAAATGTCAATAGTTGACATTTACAACAGCCCCGGCGGGTACGGCGTCATATATGCAGACCCGCCGTGGAGCTATCGACAGAAAGGACGCGGCGCGGCTGCAAACCACTACCAGACAATGGCGGCGGAAGAGATCAAGGCCCTGCCTGTGGAACGCCTGGCGGGGAAAGACTGCGTTTTGTTTATGTGGGCAACCTTCCCGAACCTCCAGCAGGCGCTGGACACGATCCGCGCCTGGGGATTTGAATACAAAACACTAGGCTTTTGCTGGATAAAGCAAAACAAGCAGGGGGGGTATTCTGGGGGCTGGGGAGCTACACGAGGCAAAACCCGGAGGTGTGCCTGCTGGCGACACGAGGACACCCGAAAGTGAAAAGCCACAGCGTACACAGCGTGATACAATCGCAGATCGAAAGACACAGCCAGAAGCCGGAAGAAGCGCGAAGTCGTATTGTGCAGCTTTTGGGAGATCAGAAAAGGCTGGAGCTTTTCGCACGCACGACTTCCAAAGGGTGGGACAGCTGGGGAAACGAGGTGCAGGAGAATGAAGCAACCGTGCCATAAATGCGGACGTAGGCGCATAGGGTGCCATGCAGGCTGCGAAGATTACGCTGATTATAAAGCAGAGCTGGAAAGGCAGAGAGAGTACACAAAGAAATTCCAGTACATTGACCCCATGAACCAGACGCACGAGCAGGAGAAGAAAAACCGAAACAGGAAGTACAAAGGCGGGAACCAATGAATGAGTATATAATGGTAATCAAGCCGGAATGGGTGGAGCGGATCGAGGCCAGGGAGAAAACTCTGGAGATCAGAAGAACGAAACCGAAAACAGAAAGGCCGATTGCGGACGAAAACCCCATAAAGGTATGGGTGTATGAATCGAAGGCGGCAGGGCGCGGAAGAGGCAAGATCGTGGGGCATTTCGTATGCCGAAAAATAAGGCGGTTCGATGCCCGGCGGGACGATCTGGAACTGCGCCGGGCAGCCAGGGTCCCCTGGCATGAAATGAAGGAGTACCAGGGAGACAGGAGCCATTTGTTTGCGTGGGAGATTTCGAGATACACGAAACTGGCGGTTCCGTTGCCGTTGGAGGCGGTGGGGTGCTACGTTGCGCCGCAGAGCTGGTGCAAAAGAAGGAGGATGCCGGAATGAGCAAGGAACGGGTGTATATTGGAACCATAAGGGTCGAACGCGCAACGAACGAGTGGCAAAGGGAGTACGCGCTGCCGGTGGGGTTCAAAGAAAGGTACACGGAGGAAGAGCAGAAGGCGCTGCGCGAAATCTGCGACCTGTCCGACCAAGAGTGCGAAGAAATGCGCAAAGTGTACAAGACGTTCCCGCAGAAGCTGACGCTGTGCGACAGCACAAGCAGCCAGGGGGACTGCCTCATACTGGGATGGCCCGAAGAGGCAGACGCCCAGGCGTACGCGGCGTTTTGGCTACTGGAGCAGATGGGCGGGGACTACATGGGGGACCGCGAAGGATTCGACGAAGCCTGGGAAAAAGGAGAATATGACCCCGGCGGGCCTATGCTCATAAGCAAGGATTTAATTGAGATCGAAGGAGAAAAGCAAGAAAAACATGATTGAAGCGAACACGATCAACTGTCTGGACTGCCTGGACGGACTGGCGCAGCTGCCAACGGGATGCGCAAAGCTAATTGTGGCCGATCCGCCGTATTTTATGGGACTGACACACAACGGGCAGCACGGGCAGTTCAACGATCTGGCGGTGGCGAAGCCGTTCTATAAGCAGTTGGCGCGAGAGCTGCGCCGCGTGATGAACGACAGGGGAGAGTTTTATATTTTCATGGACTGGCGCGGCTGCGCCTTCTATTACCCGATTTTTGCAGAGTACCTGCCGGTAAAAAACATGATTGTGTGGGACAAAATGAGCGGGCCGGGAAATTTCTATAATTCAAGCCATGAATTCATCCTCTACGGGTGCATGGACCCGCAGACAAAAAAACACGCCAGAAACGTATGGAGAGAACGGGGGTTCACGTCCGGCAGCATCCAGACTGACGGCGAAAAAATACACCCATCACAAAAGCCGGTGGCGCTTATTCAAAGAATTATCACAGACGCAAGCGTCCCTGGCGATTTGGTGGTGGACCCGTTCGCCGGAAGCTGCACCACGGCGGTGGCCTGCGTGCAAACAGGCAGGCGCTATGTGTGCTTTGAAATTTCGGAAACATACGCAAAGGCTGGGCAAAGAAGAGTGGACAGACTGCTGGAAGAGAGAATGGCCAGGGCCGCGCAGAAGTAAAGGCAAAAGCGGCCAGAAGGGGAGAAGATGGAGACATACACCGAAAAGGCACTAAAGGCCATTGCGTCCGGGAACGCCCCGGCGGAACAGGAAGCCCTGGAGGCCGTGATCGCGCAGGCAGTAAAAAAAGCCATGAAAGAGATCAGGCGAACGGATCAGCAGCAGGCGCTGCACAACACCGCACTGTTGATGGAGAATTACCGCGCATTGAAGGGGTACGAGGGCAGGGCGGTGGACAACGCGGAAGTGGCACGCCTCCACGGGGCAGAAGTACAGGGGGAGGCGTGGCTGCGATCCATACGAAAGAACAAAACCCGCACGGCGGTGATGCTGGCGCACCTGGACGCGGCACTGGAAGAACTGGAGAAGGAGACAAGGCAAAAAGGGCGGGCGTATATGTTCGACGCCTACAGGATGCGGTACATGGAAGGAATGGCCGCCGAAGAGGTAGCGGAACGATTGAACACGGGCAAAAACTCGCCGGGCAGATGGTGCAAGCAGCTGAACGAAAGACTGGCCGTTTTGCTGTTTGGCATTGATGGGATCAGGCGCTGGTAAAGGAGAAACAAATGAAAGCGAATTACGGAAAGAGCAAACAGCCTCGCAGGACAAAAGACAGGGGCAGACAATCACAGGCGGTCGTGGTGGTGGCGTCGTACCAAGCAATCAAAGAAGCAATGGAGGAAGAAAGCGAGAGGGTAGAGCGCGAGGCAATCCAGGACGCCGGGGCGATACTGTACGCGCTTGTGCCGATCCATATCGGGCAGCAATATGTGGAAAAGTGGCACGCGCTCATGGATAGGGTTTTGAAGGCAGGAAGAAAAGTAACTGCCGCAGAGCTGGAGGAGTGGTACGAAGAAGAGGAAGAGGCGAATGTACACCCGCCGGAAAATCAAAAAGCGGGACGAAAGGAAGATGAAACAGGCCCGGCGGAACGGGAAGAATAAGCACGGCGCGACCGCGCGCGGCTATCACCTATAGTCCAAGAAAAGCTAATGGGGAAAGGTTGGGGATTTTCTGGGGTTTTAATGGTGAGTGCAACATGATAAACTGATAGCGTGGACAGGCAGGAACACCGGGCAGAAATGCCCGGTGTTTTGCTGTTTGTACGCCCTCCTATAACGGGAGCCAGGGCGAGTCATAGCGCCCTGGCTCATGCGGGGCGGAGGCCAGAGGGAACAGGAGAAGGAGATCGTGCTATTAAAATACTGCCGGTGTGGCGCGATTATACCGGCCAACACAGAGCGCTGCGCACGCTGCGAGAAGCAGCAGAGAAGCCGACACACGGAGTACAACGCGCAGTGCAGAAGCCGAAAGGCTGCGGAGTTCTATGTGTCGAAAGAGTGGCGAACAATACGCCCGGCTATTATATCTGTGTATGATGGCATAGATGTATGGGCGCTTTGTATGGGCGAGAAGCTGCTGGCAGCTGATGAAGTCCACCACGTCGAAGAGTTAGAAACGGCGTGGGATCGTCGGCTTGACCCATTCAACCTGTTCCCCCTGGCTCACGCCTCACACACTGCAATAACGGCCATGTACAAGAAGGACAGGGCCAGCATGAGGCAGGCGCAGCGGCAGCTGCTGGAGGCGCGGAGGCGATACTTTGAAAGCAGGGGGGGCTATAAAAAAGTTTTGGAGCGAGCCGGATTAGTCGCGCCCCCCTTTAGTTTGGAGAAAACTCCCCACTGAAAACTCCCCAAAGGAGGGAAAACCGGGAAGGAAAGCAACAAAAATACAAAAAGGAGGCCCCACAGATGGCCGGAAAAAGACAGCCGACCGCGGTTGTGGTGGCAAAAGGAAAAAAACACCTCACAAAGGCAGAGATAAAGGACAGAGAAAACAGGGAACTGGTTGCAGCACATGACAATATAGCGCCCCCGTCCTGGCTATCAAAGGCGCAAAAGCAGAGATTCAATGCGCTGGCGGCGGAACTGCTGAAAATGGAAGTTCTTGCAAATGTGGACTGTGAAGCGCTGGGCCGTCTGGTTGTGGCGGAATCGCAATATGTACAGATCACAAAGGAGTTAGAGAAGCAGCCGATCACGTTCACGGCAAAAGTGCCGAGAAAACCGACGGTAGACGACAACCCGGACAAAATCGTGGACGGAAGCGTGTGGGAAGAACGGCAGATCGTGAACCAGGAACGGAACGACCTACTGATCCAGCAGGACCGCGCGTGGAAACAATGCAGGCAAGGCGCTGCCGATTTCGGGCTGTCGATTGCACAACGGTGCAGGATCGTGGCACCAACCGCAAAGGAAGCCGCAAAAACCAACAAATTTGAGAAATTCAGGAAGGACAAGGCGGCGGCTGGGAAATGAAAAAGACCAGGGACCGCACAACACAGTACGCAAAGGACGTACTGGCAGGGGAAATTATCGCCGGTGAACTTGTAAAGCTGGCGTGCAAAAGGCACCTGGACGACCTGGAACGCTCAAAACTGGCGGCATTTCGGTACTATTTCGACGTAGAAGAGGCAAACGATCTACTGGAATTTGCCGAAACGCTCACGATAGCGGAGGGAGAAGAGCAACAGCAAGTAGTTCTGTACCCTTTTCAGTGTTTTATACTGGGAAGTTTGAACGGGTGGAGAACAAAAGAAAAAAAATATAGGCGTTTCCGCACCTCATACGTGCAACTGGGCCGACAAAACGGAAAGAGCTTTCTCAACGGAATTTTGGCGGCGTATTACGGGAATTTCACATCCTATCAATACCCGAAAATCTTCTGCGCGGCCACAAAGCAGGATCAGGCGAATATCGTATTTGAGGAAGTGGCGAAATTCATCAATTCGGACGCCGATCTGAGCGAGCTTTTCCGCATACATGAGCACAACCACACGATAGAGTGCCTTTGCACGCACGGAGAAATAAAAGCGATTTCCGGCGACACAAAGAGCCTGGACGGACACCGGCCATACCTGGGAATTGTGGACGAATACCACGCACACAAAACGAACCAGATGTACAAGCTGCTAGAAGGTGGCATAAAGAAAATGAAGTCAGCCCTGATTTCGGTGATCACTACGGCAGGGTTTGACCAAAAATCGCCGTGTTTTGCCCTATATGAGCACTGCAAGACGATACTGCGCGGCGGTACATCCATAGACGCGCAATTCTGCTTTATTGCGGAAATGGACGAAAAGGACGATCTGTGGAAGCCTCAAAACTGGCTGAAAGCAAACCCTGTGCTAGAGTATGACAAGGACGCGCTAGAAAACCTGATCCCCGTCGCAGAGGCTGCAAGACAGATGGGCGGGGAAGATTTGAGAGACTTCCTGGTGAAACAGCTTGACAGGTGGGTGCAATGGTCCAACCGTGTATATATCCAGGACATGGAGAAGTGGCACGCCTGCCGAAGCGATAGAACGCTGGCAGATTTCAAGGGAAAACGGTGCTTTGTTGGGCTTGATCTATCAAGCGGCGGAGACTTAACCACTGTGGTGATTTTGATACCGTTTGAAGTGGAAGGAGTACGAAAGTATTTCCTGCACAGTCACAGCTTTATACCGGCAGCGCGCCTCCAGCAGCACGTGCAAAGCGACAACGCCCCATACGACAAATGGGTGGAGGACGGCCTGGTGACCGTCACCCACACAATGGGCGGAATCAAAACGGACTATAAATACATTTTGACGTATTTATCCGTGATGGTGGAGCTGTACGGGCTGAAAATCGGCATGGTGTGCTACGATCCACACAACGCCTCCGCCTTTTTAACAGACCTGGAGGCGCAGGGATGGCCGTGCCTGGATATTATCCAAAGCGCCAGAAGTCTTTCGGACGCCACGGAGGATTTCCGGCTGGAGGTGTACGCCGGAAATGTTGAGTACAACAAAGAGGAGGAGCTGCTGACCTGGAGTGTGGCGAACGCCAAAACGATTACCAACAACTACGGGGAAGTAAAGATTGACAAGGAAATGCAAACCGAGCGAATAGACCCGGTTGATGCCGTCATAGACGCGTGGAAGGTAGCAATGTGCGGAAATGACGAAATAACAGGGGACGAAGCGCTGGAGCAGTGGATGGAAGTGTACAATCAATACACAGCAGCAGGAAAGGGAAAATGAATCTATTTCATTGGTTTATCAAAGGCGTGACAAGTTTCTTTTCGAGGGCCGCCCCGGGACCCCATGGAGCACTAAAATGCCGGGAGGAAACGGAAGCGGTCACGGTGAAGGCAGGAGACGTTAGAAACTCTACGCGCGCAGAGAGCGGATGGGAGAGCCTGGGAAGCGTAAAGTTTTTGCAATGGCTGGGGCTGGCGAAGGATCAGCCGAAAGCGGTTGAAAATGTTACCTATTTCACGTGCCTAAAAATGCTGTCGGAAACGATGGCGAAAATGCCGATCAAAGTCTACAGCTACGACCAGTACGGCCCGCTGGAGATTGATCCGGCAGAGGACAGGCTGGCGTACCTGCTGGACGTAAGACCAAACCCGCTTATGACGCCGACAACATTTTGGACGGCGGTTGAAAACAACCGAAACCACTACGGGAACGCCTATGTTTATGTGCGGAGAAAGCTCAAAAAGCAAAAATACGGGGGGACCCTAAGCCTGCAAGACCTGTGGATCATGCCGTCGAAACGCGTCCGGGTTTTAATTGATGATGCGGGAATTTTCGCGGGAGAAGGGCGGCTGTGGTACGAATACACAGACGAATACACGGCCCGGCAGTACATTTTCAATTCTGACGAAGTGATGCACTTTAAGTCGTCGCACACATTCAACGGGCTGGTAGGGGAGAGCGTACAGTCCGTTCTTGCCTCCACCGTACGCGGACAGGCTGCGTCCCAGGAGTTTCTGAACGACCTATACGAAAATGGCTTGACGGCGCGCGCTGTCCTGGAATACACGGGCGATCTGTCCAAAGCAGGCAAGGAAAAGCTGCGAGAAAGCTTTGAAGAGATGGCAAACGGGCCTAAAAACGCAGGCAGAATTTTGCCAATCCCGATGGGATTCAAACTCACGCCGATGGACATAAAACTGAGCGACGCGCAGTACCTGGAACTGAAAAAGTACGGAGCGCTCCAGCTGGCGGCGGCTTTTGGAATCAAGCCCAACCAACTGAACGACTACGAACGCGGAAGCTACGCGAACAGCGAACAGCAGACAATCGCCTTCCAAGTCGAAACCATGCAGTACAACATAAAGCAGTATGAGGAAGAAATGGCCTACAAACTGCTGGACGGGCCGAAAGACAAGAGACGGATCAAGTTCAACGAAAAGGCGCTGCTGAGAACGGACAGCAAGACGCAAATGGAGATTCTGAAAATGGGCGTAGAGGGGACCATTTACGAACCGAACGAGGCCCGCAGATACGTGGACAAGCGAGCAGTGCCGGGAGGCGACAAACTGCTGACGAACGGCGGCATGATCGCGCTTGATCAAATGGGAGCGCAGTACAATGTAAGCCCGAAAGAAGAGAAGAAAGGAGGAACCGAAAGTGCCGAGACTTGATTTTGAAGCCAGGGACAGGGACGGCGTGCTGAAAAAGTACGGATACCTGGACATGGAGGATGGAGAAGAGGAAGAACCGGCGAAAATGACCTTTTACGGCGATATCGTCTCCAGCGAAGCGTGGGGGGCAGACAGGGAGCCGCAGCAGATCGTGGACTTCCTGGCAGAATTGCCGGAAAACAAGCAGATCAATCTGTATTTCAACAGCCCCGGCGGGGACGCTTTTGCCGGTGTAGCAATGTACAACATCCTCAACCGATGGAAAGGGAAACGGGTGGGGTATGTGGAAGCAATCGCGGCAAGTGCGGCAACCATGCCCCTGATGGCGTGCGACGAAATCCACATGGGGACCGGCGCGGAAATCATGATCCACGATCCATGGACATGGACCGCAGGGAACGCCGCATACCTGAGAGACTGCGCGGACAGGCTGGAAAAAGTCGGGGATCACTACGCCGACATTTACGCGAAAAAAGCAGCGGAAGGCGTAACCAGGGAAGAGCTGCGGCAAGCAATGACGGCGGAAACCTGGATAGACAGTTCCAACGCCGCCAGGTATTTCGACATTATTACCGACGGCGGAGAGGCTGCGGCCCCGGCTGCCTCTGTATTTTATAAAAAATACAAAGCGGTGCCGCAGCACGTGCTGGATGCACTGGAAGCCCAGGAAGCGGCCAGAATGGCCGCACAGAGCGCCGAAAGAGTGACGGCGAAAAACAACCAGGCCAAAGCGGCAGACGCCGCAGAGGAACGGCAGAGCCGCGCACAGGCCCTGCTGTGCGACTTATATCTTTACGGAACCTGAAAACAAGAAAAGGAGAACACAATGAACAAAAAACTGAGAGAAAAGCTGGCTGCGATCAACGCGAAAAAGGCGGAGGTCAAGCAGCTGGTGGACGACAACGAGATCGAGAAGGCAGAGGCCGCCAAGGCCGAACTGGACAAGATGCAGCGCGCTTTCAACCTGCTGCTGTCCATGGAGGACGAGGAGGGGAAGAACGCCCAGACCCAGGCCCAGGCAGGAGCGATGAAGGAACCCGAAGGAGGCGAAAAGAAGCCGCTGACGTTTGATCGACTGAGCCGCGCGGTTGTCAATGCCCTGGGAGCCGCCGTTGGCCGCCGCAAAATGAACGACGAGGATCGCCAGATCATCAAGGATTCCATGACGGAAGGAACCGACGCGGACGGCGGCTTGACCGTACCGAAAGACATTCAGACCAAGATCAAGGAGCTGCGCCGGTCCGACGACAACCTGGAGCAGTACGTAAACGTGGAGCCGGTAACCACCATGAGCGGTTCCCGCGTGATCGAAAAAGAGGCCGATACCACCCCGTGGGAGGAAGTGGAAGAAAACGGCGACTTCAACGAGACCCAGACCCCGCAGTTCGCCTCCATTGCCTACAAGATCACCAAGAAGGGCGGCAAGCTGCTGTCAAGCCTGGAGCTGCTGTCCGACACGGCTGAAAATATCATGGCGTATCTGATGAAGTGGATCGCCAAAAAGACCCGTGCAACCCGAAACGCAAAGATCATTGCCTGTGTGGAAACGATCACCAGCGGCCACGAAGTGGAGGTATCCGACCTGGACAGCTTGAAGGACATCTTCAACGTGATGCTTGACCCAGCGATCGCGGCCTCCAGCGGCGTGTGGACCAACCAGGATGGCTACAACTGGTTGGACAAGCTCAAAGACGAAGAGGGCCGGTACATTTTGCAGCCGAACCCGGCGGACAAGACCCAGGACCTGCTGTTTGGGCGCTATCCGGTCCACAAGCTGTCCAACAAAGTGCTGAAAACTGCTGTTGACAGCGGCCAGCACACCAACACCTACCCGATCTACTGCGGCGATCTTAAAGAGGCCGTGACCCTGTTTGATCGCGAATACATGACCGTGGAAAGCTCCAAGGAAGCGGGCACCGCGTGGGACAAGGACCAGCTGGCAATCAAAGTACGCGATCGTTTCGACGTGCAGCCCGTGGACAAGTCCGCGATCATTAAGGGAAAGGTCACCGTTTCCACCGCAGGCTAAGGAGGACGCCGTGAAAGACGGGACAAAACACAAACTCCTGAGTTTGGCGAAGGCGTATGCCAGAATTGACTACGCAGACGACGACAGGGAGCTGCTGCCGCTGCTGATCGACGCCACGGCACAAACAATGGGAGAGCTGATCCCGAACTTTAACGCGGACGAAATGACGCCGCGCCAGCAGTTGCTGGCGATAATGACCGTGAAGCACCTGTATGACAACCGGGAAAAGTACGGGACAGCACAAGACAAGCTGCGGGGCGCGGCATCCTCCATTTTGCTGTCTGAAATGTACGAAGGGAAGGAGGCGGAAGCCAGTGTATAGGCGTGTGCGAATTTTTGAGTGCGAAAACGGGCCGGGGCCGCGCCGGACAGAAACCAAAAAAATGATTTGGGCACCGTGGGCCGACGTGCAGACATATGCAGCAAAGACCAAGTCACAGTCGCAGGAAATCCTGCGCGAAGGCGAGATCGCCCTGGAGCTGCGCCGATGCGAGAAAGCGAACGAAATCCGCCGCCATGTTTTCCGACATGACAAAAGCTACCGCGTGGAAATGGACGGGGAAGAGTTTGAAGTACAAACTGCTGACTTTGCCAGGAACGACGGGGCGAAGATCAGGATCACGGCGTCCTACACTGCGTAATGTCAACAGTTGACACAGGGGGAAATAATGCAGATTCAGCTGGACGGAACGGCGCTGCAAGAACTTGCCCAGGCACTGGAGCGGGCGGCAGGGGATGAAACACGAGCGGCGGCGGACAAGCGGATCGTAAAGCGTGGCGCAGACCTTGCAAAGCCCGAAATGGAACGAAGGATACCACGAGCAAGGGATCACTCTACGTCGGGCAGCGCCACGAGCAAGCCGTCGAACGGCCCGGCGGCTGATAACGTGCCACAAGAAAACCCGAAAAAAGACGGGGAGGGGTACTCTGCAAAAGTTGGCTGGACGTTGGAGGATAACAGCGAATACTTTTACATGAAGTTCGTAAACTGGGGTACGCTCAAAATGCCGCCGCGCGATTTCATAACACCGACAGCACAAGCTGTAGAGCCGCAGCTGACAAAAATTGCGGAGGAGGAGTACCAGGAAGAGCTGGACAAGCACCTGGGAAAGTTTAAGTAAATGGACGTTATAGAAACAGCATACAAGGCACTGGAGCCGATCAGAGAGAGAGGCATACAAGTGCAGGAGGGCTGGTACGACGAACACTACAAGAACCTGCACATTACACTGTGGCCCTTGACAGAAACGCCGGAAGCAAGCAGCGACGACGGACTGGAAGTAGAAACAGCTGGGCTGCAGGTGACAATCTTCTCCACGACAGAGCAGGAAAGCCTGCGCCAGGAGATCAAGCAACTGCTGACGGGGGCCGGGGCGGCATACCAGGGGACAGACCAACAGCAAACAAGGATCGAGGCGGGAGTATATATCCGCCCGCTACGGTTTTTGTTTTATGAAGAAAGGAGCCAATAATGGCACAAGGAAAAACCATTGTGCGCAGCCGCTACTGCGGCTTGCGTGACGTGTACCTTGCGAAGGTGACACAGAACACTGCGGAAGGCTACACTGCGGAAACGCCTGTAAAAATGGCGCGGGCGATCACCGCGAAGATTTCCGACAAGTACACATCGGAAACGATCTACAGCGACGACGGCGTGGAGGGCGTGAACCAGACCTACGAAGGCACGGACGTGGAGCTGGAGCTGAACAGCCTGGCTGCAGCCGATAGAGCGGCATTTTTCGGGCAGGCATACGTAAAGGGATTTCTGATGAAATCCGCAGAGGATGAAGCGCCCGAGGTGGCTCTGGGCTATCGCGCCCGCCGCTTGAACGGAAAGTTTGACTTCGTTTGGATGTACTGCGGCAAGTTTGCGCAGGGCAACGAGGAGAACTACGAAACCGAAGGAGCAAGCAAAACGGCCCAGACGAACACGGTAAAAGGCAGCTTTTACCAGCGCGCCAAGGAGGACGTTGTAGAAGGAAAGAAAAAGCACCTGTTTGAAACCAGAGTGGACGAAGCTAACCTGGCCGTGGATGAAACCGAGGCCGCCACGGCGATCCGGGACTGGTTCGGCGAAGTGCAGGAACCACCCGCGTCCGTTTCTGGCGCGGAAGGCTAAGGCACAAGGGATAGGAGGACGAGCAGATGGCAAAACGTAGCATTGTGGTAAATCAAAAGCAGTATTTTCTGCCGGACCACATCGACACGCAGGCGTACCTGGATTACTGCGACGTGCAGGACGAACTGGACAGCGCAAAAAACTACCGGCGCAAGCACTTTGAGCAGATGGCCCAGGCAATCTGCCATGTGTATGGGGACCAGTTCACAGTGGAGGACGTAATGGCCCGAAAGTACGGGCTGGAACCGTCGCAAATTCTCACAGAGTTTGCGGCACTGGAGTATTACGTGATGGAGCGCGTCAACAAAGACGTGGAGGCAATCACGGGAAATTTTACAAAAGAGGCTTAACCCCAGAGGTTGAGCTGAGAAAAGCGGGAGCTTGCAGCACAGCCGACAACGTGACGGTGCTGCAAGCCCGCATTTATTGTGACTATATGCGACGGATTGAGACAGAGAAAACAGCAGGGAGAGCAGTACAGGATAATATTCAGCTGTTGGCCGCGTTTTTCAACGTCCCCCGGCGAGAAATATACAGCGAAAGCATAGAAGCCCTGATGCTGGCGGCGAAGATGCTGCACTTCACCATGCAGCAGATCGTCCTGCCGAAGTTTGCGATCCTGTCAACGGAGCCGATAGAACCGGCTGAAAAATCAATTTTCGATAAGTACGACGAAGAGCAAGACGCAAAAGCAGGATATACCGACGAAACAAGGGATCAGTGGGCTGTGTGCAAGGCGAACATCGAAGCCGTGACACGGATGGCGATCAGGGTTTTGCGGGAAAGCTACAGCGACGCACAAAGGGAACCCTTGATGAAGTTACTGGAGTACATAGCATACGAAATCAGACACAACGAAAATAAGGGGTGAAACAACGCCATGAGCGCGGGCGCAAATGTCAGAGTATCGGCCAATAGCTCACCGTACCAGCAGGCGCTGAAAGCTGCCCGCGATAGTACGAAACTGCTTGCAAGCGAATTCAGCCTGGCGAGCACGCAGGCAAAACTTTTTGGAAGTGCAACCGATCAGCTGAAAGCGAAGCAGCAGGAGCTGACAGCAAAAATCACGGCACAGAAACAGATCACGAGCCTGCACAACACCGAGGTGGAACGGCTCACCAAAACGCTGGACGATCAGAAAAACAGGCAGCAAGAACTGGGGCAGCAGCTCCAGGCCACAAAGGCAGCATACGAGGCCCAGAAGAAGGCAACCGGCGAGGACAGCGAAAGCACACAAGAGCTGGCAAAACAGGTTGCCGATCTTAAAGAAAAGCAGAAAAACCTGGACAGCCAGATCGCAAGCACAGAGGGGAAACTGCAAAAGGCGACTATCGCAGAAAACAACAGCAAAAAGGCAACCCTGGAACTGGAAAAGGCCCTGGAGCAGACGAACAAGCAGCTGCGCGACACGGCGCTGGACAATTTCAAAAGCAAGCTGGACGGCGCAGCGGGATCGCTGGAAAAGCTCCAGCCAAAAGCGAACGCAATTTCGGCAGCCGTGGTGGGCACAGGAGTGGCGGCAGGAAAGTCTGCAATGGATTTCGAGGACGCATTTGCCAAAACCAAGACCATCATGGACGAACAAGAGGTCGGGTACGAGGACATGAAGTCCGCGATCATGGACCTTTCCGACCAAACGGGCGTCAGCGCGGCAACGATAGCGGAGGACGTGTACAACGCGATTTCGGCAGGACGAAGCACCGGCGAGGCGGTGGACTTCCTGCGGTCAAATATGGCGCTGGCACGCGCGGGCTTTGCTGATACGGGGCAATCCCTGGACCTGCTGACCACGATTTTGAACGCATACGGGGACAAAGCCTACGATGTAAATACTATATCGGATATGCTGATCCAGACGCAGAACAAGGGCAAAATCGAGGTTGGAGAAATGGCGTCAGCCATGGGCGCGGTAATTCCTATTGCAAGCTCCACAAATACACAGCTGGATCAGCTGTCTGCCGCGTACGCCATTATCACGGCTGGCGGTATCCATGCAGCAGAAGCATCGACATACTTAAAAAGTATGCTGAACGAGTTGTCGAAATCAGGAACGGACGCAGACGTGGCGCTGCGAGAGCAAACCGGAAAAGGTTTTTCCGAGCTGATGGAAAGCGGCATGAGCCTGGCGGATGTGCTGGCGATATTGAATGACTACGCACAGAAAAATAACGTGTCGCTGAAGGATATGTTCGGCAGCGTGGAGGCGGGCACGGCAGCGCTTTCTCTTATGAAAGACGGGGCGGACGGATTTAACCAAATGCTGGAAACGATGCGAACCAGCACAGGAATAACGGACGCGGCACTGGAGAAACTGGACACAACAAGCTATCAGATCCAGATCGCGCTGAACCAGGCAAAAAACGCGGGCATAGAACTGGGCGACGCACTTATGAGCCGAGCGGCACCATTCATTGACGCGGCCACGGAAAAGGTAAAGAGTGCAACGGAATGGTTCAAAAGCCTGGACGATAGCCAGAAGGATAACGTAATAACCATAGGGCTGTACGCGGCGGCACTGGCACCGGCGCTGGCGGGGGTAACGGGCCTTGTAAAAGGGGTGTCCTCTGCGGTAACAGCGTATAAAAATATCAGAAACGGGATCACGGCAGTGGTAACGGCACTGACCAGCGAAAACGCTGCAAAAATTGCATCTACTGCCGCGACGACGGCGCATACCGTGGCAACCAGGGCCGCTACGGTTGCACAGAACGGACTGGCAGTGGCCCAGGCGGCACTGAACGCCGTAATGAACGCAAACCCCATTATTCGGGTGGTTACAGTGATTGCGGCACTTGCTGCGGGCCTGGTGATTGCGTACCAGAACTGTGAATCGTTCAGAAATGCGGTAAACGGCGCAGTAGAAGGAGCAAAGCAGGCGTTCGAAGGGCTGAAAGCGAAAGTGTCGGAGGCAATACAAAGCGCTGGAGAGGCGTTCGGAAGGTTCGCGGATCAGGCAAAGCTGAACTTTGACAGAGCGAAGCAGAGCCTGCAAGAGACGACAACGAACATCCAGACGAAGATGCAGGAGATCGGCCAGACGATCAGCACAAAGTGGGAAGAGGTGAAAACAAAAAGCGGCGAAATTTGGCAGGGAATCAAACAGACGGTTTCCGGGAAGCTCCAGGAAGTGCAGCAAGATAACCAGCAGAAGCTGGATGCGATCAAGCAGGCATACGAAAGCCACGGTGGCGGAGTTTCGGGCATTGTGGCGGCGTACCTGGAAACGATCAAACAAAGATACACCACGGCCTACAACGCGCTGAACACACTAACCGGCGGGAAGTTTGGCGAAATGCTGAACACGGTAACTTCAAAAATGGAAGGAATCAGACAGCAAGCTGCAAACGCCCTCCAGAACATCCAGAGCAACACACAGCAGCGGCTGGCGTCTATCCTGCAAGCATACAATAGCCACGGGGGCGGCCTGCGGGGCGTTGTGGCGGCTTATATGGAGGCGATCAGGCAGACATACCAAGGGGCGTATGATGCAATAAACAGCCTGACAGGCGGACGTTTTGGGAATATCGTAAACACGATACAAAACGCCATGAACAACGCAAAAAATGCGGTAAGTTCGGCAATAAACCAGATCAGAGGATTTTTTAATTTTTCGTGGAGCCTACCACACCTGGCAATGCCGCACCCGTATGTACGGGGCAGCTTTTCCCTAAATCCGCCGAGTGTACCGTCTTTTGGTATAGACTGGTATGCAACGGGCGGAATCATGCAAAAGCCGACGGCGTTTGGCATAAACGGATCGCGGCTCATGGTTGGCGGAGAAGCGGGAGCGGAGGCAATCCTGCCGCTGGCCCCGTTCTATGCGCAGCTGGAGCAGATGCTGGACGACAAAGTGACAGCGGCGCTTAGAGCAATGCGTGTAGAGGTGTACGTGGTGAATCAGCTGGACGGGGACGACCTGAGCGCAAAAGTAACGTCGCGGGTTTCCTCTGCGCTGGCCGATGAAGCGGAAAGGATCAGATAAATGAAGATCAACGGCGAGGATATAGGGAGATACAAAGCAAAGCAGCTCACCGTGGAATTTGAACCGCCGCAGGATGGGAGCGGGTACGAATGGCCGGAGGGGATGCTGATGCCCATAGAGAGCCAAACGGTACAGAAATGCGGGAAATGTACAGTTGTGCTGCTGCTGAGAGGCGAGAACAGAAATGAAATCACGAGGAATTCGTCCACGCTGCACGGCCTTTGCCTCCCCGGACCGGTGGAGCTGACGCTGGATGGGTACAAAGGTACTTACACCGGATTCTTGAAAGAATTCAAGCCGGAGAAAACGATCACGCCGAAATCGTACAAGGTGCAGGCGGTGTTTTCCGGGTGGATGAAGGACACGCCCGTGAAACTGGAATACATAGGGCAGACACAGGCAACCCTGCACCGGGTGGGATCGCGTCCGACAGCGTGCGTGCTGACGATTAAACCACAAACCAACATTGAAAAACTCACAATGAAGGGGTGGGGAAATCACGACGTGACCGTGGAAAATATGACAGCAGGCCACGCTGTCGTGATAGACGGGAAAACCGGGCTGATCACACAGGACGGGGAGAACAAGGCGCAGGACGTAACGCTGTGGGCGCTCCCTGCTATGGACGAAACGCAAAAGACGATCACGTGGGACAACGAAAGCTGCGACATAGTGGTGGAGTACACGCCGCTATGGCTGTAAAGGGAGGTAAAACGGGTGCTGCTGGAGCTGTACGACAAAAGCCATAAAAAGCTGGGAAGCCTTACGGGGATCAAGTCGCCGCACATCCAGCGCACGCTGGAATACGGAGACGAAACGCTGGACTTTAGCTATCCGACCAGCGGCCCCTGGCTGCAAAGTCTCCAGGCAGAGTGCTATGTGCGCACAGATCGCCAGGAGTATGTTATTAAGGCTGTAGAGAAAACCACCACGAGCCAGTGGAGGAAGGTTTCCTGTTCGCTGAATATTGAGGAGCTGGAAGGAACCCCGTTTGAAGGTTTCGAGAGCGTAGAGCAGACGCTGCAAGACGCTGCGGAGTTTGCGCTGGAGGGAACAGGGTGGACAGTAGAGACGGCAGAAGATATTACGAAGCGAAGAACGATCCGAAAAGAGGACGACACAACGGCGTGGGAGGTGATGAAGCAGGCCGTAAGCACATACCGGGTAGAGATGGAGATCGACGCAATCAGAAAGCGCCTGATTTTCCGCACCCGGCGGGGAATGGACAAAGGGGCGTATTTCATCGAACGGCTAAACCTGCGCAGTCTGGGGGTAAAAACAAGCAGCTACGGTTTTTATACCCGGCTGATCCCGATCGGAAAGGACGGGCTGCACCTGTGGCAGGACGGGATCAACTACCTGGACAACCACCAATACAGCGATAAGGTGATAACGCAGATTTGGAGGGATGAACGGTACACGGTCACAGCTGCGCTGCAGGAGGATGCGCTGGCGAGACTGGATGAAGCGAGCCGCCCCGCAAGAGCATACACGGCGGAGCTAGTCAACCTGGCGGCGCAAAGCGAAAAGTACAGCGTGCTGGAGTATGACCTGGGAGACACTGTGCTGTTGATTTCCGAAACAGCAGAAGAGCGGGAAAAGCAGCGGATCGTGAAGCTGGATGAATACCCGGACGATCCGACGCAAAACAAGGCGGAGTTGTCGAACGTAAAGCAGACGTTTGCGCAGTTACAAAAAACGGAGGACGAACTGGCGACACAGGAAGCCGTCAACATATCCTCCACCAGAATGAAGAAAGTCCTGCAAGACAACTACATGACGTCGGAAGAAACACGGGTAGCGATCAGCGCGCTGGAGGAATCCATCCTGCTGGAAGTGTCAAAAACCTATGTGACACAGACAACCGTGGATGAATCGGTGAAGCCGATCCAAGACGCCGCCGCCCAGGCCGCCGCCCAGGCAGAGCAGGCCGCCCGGGAGGCAGCCGCCGCCCAGGATGCCGCCGATACGGCCACACAGAACGCTGCGACGGCCCACGAGAAGGCAGAGGCCGCCGCCCAGGCTGCCGCAGAGGCGGAAGCAAACGCCGCCGCAGACGCCACGGAGAAGGCGGAGGCAGCCCGCAAGGCAGCGGAAGAAGCTGCCGCCGCAGATGCCGCCGCAAAGGCTGCCCAGGCGGAGGCCAACGCGAAAGCAGAGGCCGCGAAAGATGCCACAGAGAAGGCGAACGCGGCGCAGACAGCGGCGAAAGAGTACACGGACGAACGCCTGACAGAGTACAGCACCACACAGGAAATGAAAAGCGAAATCAAGCAAACGGCGGACCAGATTTCGCTGGAGGTGTCCGTGACCACAAAAGAAGAGAATATGCTGCTGTACAAAGACTTTGAAGATCGAGAGAATACGCAGCATTGTGAAGTGGAAAACGGAGAAATGCGGGTATTCTTTTCGGCGTCCGAAACGACAGCGTTTTCCATCCAGGAAAAGGCAGACCCGGCACTGTGGAAGTTGGCGCAGGGGAAGGCAATGAAAGTGAGCGGCTACTACAAAGTGGTGAAGCCGTTCAATGCTGCGGCTGTTGCATTATGCATGGGATGGAATTACACGGCGGGAACGGGACAGAGCCTGTATTTTACGCAAAACGCGCCAATTAAAACAGACACAGCAAGCGACGAATGGGTGTATTACGAAAAGATATACACGGCGGAGCTGCTGGACGAAGAGCTGGCAAGTCTGTATATGTTTTTGAACATAGAGCCACAGAAGGCAGAAACAGACGGGGAAATCTTGTGGAAGGATTGGAGCCTGACAGTCTCCCCGCCGGTGCAGGCGGGGAACGTGCGCTCAAAGTTCGCAATGGACGCCAGCAGCGTGACAATCGACACGGGAAAACTGACATTCAACAGCAACACGATCGTGATAAATTCGACAAACTTCAAATTGGATGAAAATGGAAATGTGCAAGCAAAAGGGAGGTTTGAATCAGGCGACGAAAACAGTAAAGGGTTTGCCGCAATAAAAGATGGAACGCTTGTTATAAAATACGACGGAGAAACGAATTTGTATTTTACAAGAACCACAGAGGGAAACGGATACGCAAATATGCACCTGTGCGGACCCGGAAACAAAGACGCGATAACGCTGCAAGCAAGAAAAGGAGAAGGCAGCGGAATTTTTATGTTTGACCAAAACGGGGCGCAGCAACTTACGTTACTAGGAAATGGGGATGTGACGATAAAAGACGCCTCGGTAAAAGAAAATGTGTGGACAAAAAACTTATCTATGGGTGAAAACTACGACGGAACCCTGTGGATGAGAAGGTCGAAACTGCAACCGTGCGGCGGGCAAAACGCCCTTTACTGCAACTGGGTAGCGGTGAAGGGATTGGACGGGAACACATACTGGGCGCTGTGCGGGTTCAGCAGCTACCCGGGAACATAAGGAGGACAAAGACATGAAAATGGGGATCAACCTTGCAGCAAAGACGTTGCAAAGGAATATTCACGAGCTGATCCAGGCCAGCGCCTGCCCGGCGGTTGTGGTACGCGCGGTGATGGAGCAGGAGCTGCAAGCAGTGAGGGAATGGGAGGCGCAGGAAGTGGAACGGGAAAAGGCCCTTCTCCAGAAAGAACTTGAAGCGGAAAAGGAAACCCCGGCGGAAACACCGACGGCAAGCGAAAAGGAGGACTAAATGGCAAACAAATTGCCCGTGCTGATTACACGGATCGACATTGACGCGTCCGCAGAAACAAAGGACTACCTGGTGCAAGCAAAACAGGGGGATAAAGCGACCCGTTTTGTTTCGGTGCTGATCGTGGACGATGGGAAAGAGTATGAGCCGCCAGAGGATGCGGACCTGATCGCAAACTTCACAAAGCCGGACGGGAAATTTGCTTTCAACGCCGCGAAGATCGACGAAGGCAACCGCATTTTGGTTGAGCTGACAAACCAGGTACTTGCGGTGCCCGGGGAAGTGACCTGCGAGGTAGAGATCAGAGCGAAAGACAGCAGCCAGATTTTGACCTCTTGCGCTTTCACGATCAAGGTGGGAAAGAACAACCGGGACGAAAGCGCGATCTTGTCCTCCAACGAAATGACGGCGTTCGACGAAAAGTGGGCGCAGATCAATGCGGACATGGAGGAATGGGCAACCGTCGAAAGAATGCGCGTGGAGGCGGAGAAAGCCCGCGCGAAGGCAGAGACAGCCCGGGAAGAGGCAGAGAGCGCCAGAGCAGCAGCCGAAAACTCCAGGGCAGCGGCGGAAAGCTCCAGAAAGTCAGCAGAGAGCGCCAGAGCAAAGGCAGAGAGCGCCAGAGCCGCAGCGGAGACAAAGAGGCAGACTGACACACAGGCCGCGATCAGGGAAACGGAAGCCGCAACGGAGGCGGCAAACAATGCAGCAAAGCGGGCGGAGGATGCGCTGGAGAACCAGGAGCAGCTGGAGCAGACGCTGGCGCAGTGCCAGGAGCTGAAAAACCAGGCCGCCCAGGAGGCCCAAAACGCCGCGACAGAGGCTGACGCAGCCGAAGCGGCAAAGAACCAGGCGGGGCAGGAAAAGACCGCCGCAGAGGCCGCGAAAGCTGCCGCAGAGGCCGCGAAAGCGGCAGCGGAAACAGCCCAGGAAAACGCGGAAGGAAACCAGCAGGAAGCAGAAAAACAGGCACAGCTGGCAAGCCAGGAAAGAGAGAAAGCGGAAGAGATTGCAAAGGCGGTGGAGGGATGGACAACAGACGGAGCCGTGGACTCCATTTGGGCGGCACGGCTGAATGGAGAGAACACAAGCGAGATTTTCCAGCAGTATGCCGCCGCCCTGGCAGCCCAGGGGGTTGCCGTGGGTAACATTTTGCGCCGCTGGTTCACCCTGCTGTGGGATGACAATACCTACGGCGTAAAGTTCTATAAGTTCGACACCAGCGCTACGTCGGACGGCGAACTGATCCAGTCCTCTGCCGAACTGGGCGCGGCGACGCCTGGAACCAACACGACAGAGGCGCAGGACCCCTACTTTGAGCACGGCGCGTTCTGGGCTGTTGAGGTGGCCTACGAGATCGAGGACAAAGAGGTGGCAATCAAGGCTGTGGCAGGGGTAAACGGCGTAACCCGCGCAGCTCTGCTGTCCGGCCAGTATGGCATGGTAGGCGTGGCGCAGAAAACCGGGTGGTATGCCGATACCGAGGACGACAGCTACTACTACCACTACTACCGCGCCGCACCCGCCAACTTTGTGACGGATGCAAACGCCTACAGACCGCTGCCGGAAGGCGTGGCACTGGATGGCAGCGTCCGGCCCTATGTGGTACACGCAAAGTACATGGCCGGACGTGGAGCGGACGGGAAGCTGACCAGCGCGTCTGGCCTGGCCGCCGTAAACTTCATCAGCATGCAGAGCCAGGCAACGGAGTGGCGCAAACGCGGCGCAGACTACTGCGGAATTTGCGGGTGTGATCTTTCTTTCCGCATGAGAATGTTCTGGATGAAGTACGGCAAAAAGGGGAACTCCGGCACTCTGGAGGGATGCAGCAATTACAACTACCAGAAAATTGCAAAGGTTTCCGAAAGCGGCGTAAAGCGGGTGCTGCTGACGGCGTCGGATGCGTCCGGGTATTTGGTGGGCAGCACCGTGTCCGTGGGAGACAAGGGCACGGGAACGTCTACGGATCGCGGCGTGGCCTCCATGCGTGCGCTGGCCGACAAGGTGCGTATTTTGAGCATTGAGGACGTGCAGGTGAACGGAACGAGCTACAAGGCTTTGAACCTGGACGCGCCCGCCGCGTTCAACACGGTGGCCGGTGAAACCTATATTTCTACCATGCCCTGGCACAGCGGAAGCTGTGACAACGTGAAGGGAGCAGACGGAAGCCCGACCAGCTGCACGTCCGGCAAGGAGCCGTTTGTACTCCAGCTGCTGGAGTGCCAGCCCGGCGGGTATGCGATCAGCGCGGACCAGCTGACGGAGCAGGTGCTGACGGCGGACGCCTACACGCACCGGCTTGTGTGTTTCCGCCAGGCTGCGCAGATCGCAACGTCCATTACTTCCAACGCCGTGCGCTCTCATGTCGTGCTGACCATGCCGACAAACCAGGCTGCAGCCTGGCTGTACCAGAAGGACGTGGAGATCGACGCAGACGGCAATATGTACGCCGTCGCCGCCGGAAGCCCGGCGGGGTCCACGACCGGCTGCCGGGCTGCCGTCTTTGTTCCGGCGGCTGGCTCCCGCGTCTATGCGTGGTGGGCCTGGGCCAGTTTGTTCTACGGGGGCGCTTGTGGCTTGTCCTGCGGCAACGCGATCAGTTCCTGCGGCTTCGCGAGCTGGCACGGCCTGGCGGGCGCTTGTGGGTCCGGGTCAAACAGGGGTGAATATGCCGGTTAATCCGGCATAGAGGGGACAGCGTCCCCTTTTTATGGGGTATGCAGCGTGTCACCGGGCTGCCGTCTATGTTCCGGCGGCTGGCTCCCGCGTCTATGCGTGGTGGGCCTGGGCCAATTTGAACAACGGGGGCAATTGTGGCTTGTCCTGCGGCAACGCGAACAATTCCTGCGGCAACGCGAACTGGAACGGCCTGGCGGGCGCATTTGGTTGAATGAGTAAAAATATTGCGTTGCATACCGTGCCCAAAGATGGGCCTGCGCTGTGATTGCACAGCGTGAACCGTGCAGGGAAACCTGCAAAAATCGAGTGAAACCGGCACCAGCCTGGAGGAAAAAAACAAAGGGCTGGCGGCGCGGAAAGACCGCGCTGGGGGCTAGTAGAATAGGGAAACCGAAACCGAACGCCGTTGCGCTCAACCAAAAGACTATAAAGGGGAGCGGGCAATGAAAACCTATTGCAAAAAGATAGACATAACCGATCCCGAACAGATAGGCGGATTTATATTTCAGTGCATGAGCAGGAGGTGGAAAGAAAATGGTTTCGTAGAACTTTTGGAGCTGTACGGAGGAATGACAAAGGAGCAAGTCCTGCAAGATGCGGCGGCACAGGACTATAACAGACTGCTGAAAGCCACACAAGGCATAGCGGAGGAAGTGGCGCGGCGGATCAGGGAGAAACGCCTGGAGCTGCGCCCGCTGCGCACATTTAAGAGGCGGGACGGACTAAGCGGAAAAATCCGCGATCTGTGCCAGGCGACGGCAATGCAGCAGTGCATGGACTACGTTGCAGTGGGTGCCATGGGGGAGCTGTTCGACGCCAAGATCGGCGTTTTCCAGTGCGCAAGCATTGTGGGACGCGGGCAGGAGTACGGAAAGAAGCACCTGGAGAAGTGGATCAGAAGAGACAAAAAGGCCCGGTATGTCAGGAAGGGGACATACAGAAGTGTTACGCAAGCCTGAAACCGGCCACGATCCTAAAGCTGCTGCAAAGAGACATACACAAAAATGAAACGCTGCTGTGGTTTGTGCAGGCACTGCTGCGGACGCACGAGACTGTAACGCCTGGCCTTGCTATAGGCTCCTATCTTTCGCAATGGCTTTGCAACTATGCGCTGTCGTATATGTACCGATACATAGAGAGCCTGGAGAAGGTAAGGAGAAAAAGAAACGGGGAAGTGCAAAGGCAGAAGCTGGTGCGCCACGTGCTGTTCTATATGGACGATTTTGTGATGATCGGGTCACGAGAGGCGGACGTGGAAAAGGCCATGAAAATGGTGGAAGCCTGGGCGCTGGATAACCTGGGAATCAGGATAAAAGAGAGGTGGGGGAAGATAGACCTAAAGCAAGGTTCGGTCGACATAATGGGCTTTGTGGTAGGATATAAAGGCACAAAGATACGCCGAAGGATTTACCGCAGAATACGGCGTCAATTTTTGAGAGCGGCAAGGAATTTGCGCACGCTGGGATATATCCCACACTGGCGAGCGCGGAAGATCAGCAGCTACAAAGGATATTTCAAACACACCAACACCAGGACGGCCACGAAACGGCTTGACGCGCGGGCGATATGCCGCGCCGCGCAAAAGTCAATCAGCCGCGTGGACAGGCTGGAAGCACAAAGAAGAAAGGAGACAAAAGCGTGAGACAGACGGCACACTACACAGAAAAACCCGCTGAAATTATGCTCTATGTGCTGGAGAGCGGGGCAACTGATGTATGGATGCGGAAAAACATCAAAGAAGAGCCGGTGGCCGATACCGAGAGCGGCGGAACGGTGACCCAGTGGGTGGCCGATGAAGTGTATGCACGTTTCGGTGAAACGCTGACGGAGGAGGCGATCCGGGAGCGCTGGGACGACTACTGGAATGTGGGGGAAAACTGGCCCACGGTATCGCCGGAAGAGCTGACGGACCACGAACGGCTGGTCGCGCTTGAACAGGGAAAGGCGGACAAGGTGGACGTGGAAAAGCTGAACGAAGCGCTGAACATGATTCTGACGGGGGCCACGGAATGAAAAAAGAACTGCGAGATAAAATTATCGCCTACAACAAGCAGGTGGCAGCCAACAAGGAGAAGGCGGACGACCTGCTGACGCTTTTGGGGGCATTGCCTCCCGGCCAGGTGAAAAACCTGCTGAAAGATGAAACCTGCGGCGCGATCCTGGCAAAGTACGGGATCACAGGATAAAGAAAGGAGAAAAGGAAAATGAAAATCTACGGTATCGACGTTTCGCACCACCAGGGGACGATCAACTGGGAAAAGACGGCAAGCGAACTGCGGCGCGTGAACGGGGGCAACAGCCCCGGCTTTGCCATCCTGCGTGTCGGTTACTCTGCGCGGCATGGGAAAGGCGGCCTGTACACGGATGGGCAGTTCCTCAACAATGTGGCGGGCTGTAAAAAGTACGGCGTGCCCATGGGCGTGTACTGGTACTGCTACGACACCACCGCAGAGGCTGCCCGGATCACGGCCCGGCAGGTTATCAAGATGCTGTCCGGCCATAAGTTCGACTATCCGATCTATTTCGATGTGGAGTACGGCACCAACGACGGCAGCGCCAGCGGGTACAAGTACAACAGCACCGCGAACCGGGCCAACAATACAGCGCTCATCCAGGCGGCCCTGGAAGAGCTGGAAAAGGCGGGGTATTACGCCGCCGTCTACTGTTCGCGGGACTTTTTCCTCAACTACACCAACCTGGGACAGCTGGCGGATTTCGACAAGTGGGAAGCCGCCTACACCTCCAGCGACACAAGCGCCGTGCAGAACGGCCTGTGGCAGTACAGCAGCTCCAACGCGCTGGGGATCGCGGGGTTTGGCAAAAGCCTGGACTGTGACGTGGCCTACAAGGACTACCCCACGATTATGCGGCAGAATGGCCTGAACGGCTACGAGAGCCAGGAAACCCCGGCGGATCAGGAGACAGAGGAAGGCCAGGAACAGCAGCAGACACCGACCATTGGCCCCATGAGCCGGGGGGACTTTGACCGCGTTGTGAACCAGGCGGCGGCGCTGGGCAAGGCCCCGATGGAGTACACCGTCCGATTTGAAGCAATGACAACCGCCACCGCGTCGAAGCTCCAGGCAACCGCAAAGGAGCTGAACGTCAAGTACAAGAGCGAATGGGCCTAAACAAAAGGAGGGGTTCATGGTGACTAAGTTTATTGACAGCTACAACATGATTGTGGGCGGGATCGTCGCTATCGCGGCGGCGATTTTGGGCGACCACTGGTATCTGTTTGCCGCCTTCCTGGCGCTGAACGTGATCGACTGGCTGACGGGCTGGCACAAGTCCTACAAGCTGCACGTTGAAAGCTCCAAAGTGGGGCTTGTAGGGGCGCTGAAAAAGTTGGGCTACTGGGCCATTATCGCGGTGGCGTTTGAGCTTGCCGGGGTCCTCCAGGCGCTTTGCGTGGATATGCTGGGGGTGGAGCTGGACTGGCTCTACCTGCTGGGCTGGTGGGTACTGGCGTCGCTGATCATCAACGAAGCCCGGTCCATCCTGGAGAATCTTGTGGAGCTGGGGTACGACGTTCCGCAGTTCCTTGTGGATGGCCTGGCGGTTACTCAGAAACTGATTGAAGCGAAGAACCCCGCCGCAGGGCTGGGAGACGATAAGGAGGAATAAAACGTGGCGAAGAAGGTAAACGACGCGATCCAGGCGGCGGTGGAGGCACGAATGAAGGGCGAGGAAGTCAGCCTGGAAGAACTGGAGCAGGAGCCGCCGGAAGGCGTGCAGGCCGTGCCGGAATATAGCGTGGAGGACAGCAAGGAGAAGCTGCTGGAGATTGCGGAGCAGCTGGGCGTGAAGGTCAGCAAGAACGCCAGCAAGGCCCAGATCGTCGCCGCGCTGGATGCGGAAATCGAAGCACACACGGTTGACGGAGAGGAAGCGGACGCCCTTCTGGAGAAGCAGAGAGGGGCCGCAGAGAGCGAAAACGAGGAGGCCAACAAGGACACCGGGGAAAGCGAGGACGGCCAGGAGAGCGGCGCAGAGGAGGCGCAGGATGAAGAAAAGCTGACCGGCTACGTGGTGACGGTCCATCACGGCTACACGAACCTGCGGCGCACGGCGGAAAAGACCGGCGACAACGTGGCGCAGCTGGTTGAAAGCGGCAAGCGGCTGGAAGTCGTGGCGCGCGTGAAGGGCAAAGACGGAAAGCCCTGGTTCAAACTGCTGTCTGGCTTGTACATCGTGGACGATCCCGACGTGACCAAGTACGGGGAGTAAACCCAAAAACGAAAAAGCCCAACCTGTAAGAGAAGTTTACAGGCTGGGCTTTTGGTTTTGTGGAAACATACTATTAACACATTGCACCCGGAGGCCCCACCAGCAGCAGATTGTGCCCGCCGGCCGCGGCGATCTCCAGCGCACGGCGTGCTTCGCTCTGTCCGCGCACATCGGCCATATCAGGTCCCAGCCAGACGCCGTTTTCGTCGTATCCATCCGCTTTGGCAGCGGAAAGAGGTTCCGCACCGCACAGGTGCTGTACCACTTGCTGAGCGTTCCGGGCCGGATAGACGGTGAGCCCTTCTGCCACGGCGGCCTCTGCGGCGTTCTCGGCAGGGAGAAACAATGTTTTGACGCCCTGCCGGACGGCTGCCAGGGCCATGGGCAGAACGCCGGTCACGGGGCGCAGTGTGCCGTCCAGGCCCAGCTCGCCGAGGAAGGCGCAATCCGTACCGGGAACGGGCAGCTTTCCCTGGGCTGCCAGAATGCCGATAAAAACAGGAAGGTCATATACGGGGCCGGTTTTCCGCACATCGGCGGGGGCCAGGTTGATGGTGATCCGGCTGGCCGGCCAGGGATAGTGAAGATTCTTGACAGCACTGCGCACTCGCTCGCTGCTCTCCTTGACAGCGGAATCGGGCAGCCCGACAAGGTTGAACTGAGGTAACCCTCCGGACAGATCCGCCTCCACCTGGACCAGGTATCCGGCCAAGCCTGTGACACCGAGGCTTGTCACCTTTGCATACATACACGGCCCTCCCATCTTGTCGATCTAGCAACAGTATAGCGCGAATTGGCCAATTTCACAAGCGGATCGGCGGGTAAACAGGCTATTTTGACTAAAAATTCATTGACAGCATCGGCTAAAGTTGTTATATTTAGTATATGCTTATAGCATTTATATGGAAAGTGTAGGTGTATACTTATGTATCAGGATATGTATGAGCGTTGGCTGGCCGCCGATCTGGACGACCCCGACCTGAAACCCGAACTGCAGAGCATCCAGGGGGACGATGCGGCAATCCAGGATCGTTTTGCCGTGGCCCTGAAGTTCGGCACGGCGGGTCTGCGCGGTGTCATCGGCGCCGGAACCAACCGTATGAATATTTATGTGGTTCGTCAGGCTACCCAGGGTCTTGCCAACTGGGTCAAGACGCAGGGCGGCACCCAGACGGTGGCCATCAGCTACGACAGCCGCATCAAGAGCGACCTGTTTGCCCGCACGGCGGCGCAGGTGCTGGCGGCCAACGGCATCAAGGTCCGCATTTACAAGGCATTGATGCCTGTCCCTGCCCTTTCCTTTGCCACCCGGTATTATCACTGCAATGCCGGCATTATGGTCACGGCCAGCCACAACCCCGCCAAGTACAACGGCTATAAGGCCTACGGCCCGGACGGCTGCCAGATGACCGATGAGGCGGCCGATATCGTCTACGCCGAGATCCAGAAGACCGATATCCTGACCGGTGCCAAGCTGGTTTCCTTTGAGGACGGCATGGCGCAGGGCCTCATTGAGTATGTGGGGGAGGACTGCATCAACGCTCTGTATGCGGCGATCGAAGCCCGCTCCATCCGTCCCGGCATCTGCAAGACTGCCGGCCTGAAACTGGTATACAGCCCGCTGAACGGTTCCGGTCTGGTGCCTGTCACCCATGTTCTGAAGGACATCGGCATCACCGACATTACCATTGTGCCCGAACAGAAGGACCCGGACGGCAACTTCCCGACCTGCCCGTATCCCAACCCTGAAATTTTCGAGGCGCTGCGTCTGGGTTTGGAGCTGGCCGAAAAGTCCGGCGCTGACCTGATGCTGGCCACCGACCCCGATGCCGACCGTGTGGGCATTGCCGTCAAGTGCAAGGATGGCAGCTATGAGCTGCTGTCCGGCAATGAGGTGGGCGTGCTGCTGCTGGATTACATCTGCGCCGGCCGTATTGAGCAGGGAACCATGCCCAAGAATGCCGTTATGTGCAAGTCCATCGTCTCCACGCCGCTGGCTGACAAGGTGGCGGAGCACTATGGTGTGGAATGCCGCAATGTGCTGACCGGCTTCAAGTGGATCGGTGATCAGATTGCCAAGCTGGAGGCCGCCGGTGAGGTGGACCGCTTCATCTTCGGCTTTGAGGAAAGCTACGGTTATCTGGCCGGTCCCTACGTGCGCGACAAGGACGCCATCATCGGCTCGATGCTCATCTGCGAGATGGCCGCCTACTATCGTGCCAAGGGCAGCTCCATCAAGGAAGAACTGGATCGCATCTACAGCGAGTACGGCCGTTACCTGAACAAGGTGGACAGCTTTGAATTCCCGGGTCTGTCCGGCATGGACAAGATGGCCGAGATCATGGCCAAGCTGCGCGCCAACCCGCCGAAGGACTTTGACGGCGACAAGGTGGTCAAGGTTGTGGACTACAAGAAGCCTGAAGAGACCGGGCTGCCCGCCGCCAACGTGCTGATCTATACGCTGGAGAGCGGTTCCACGGTGGTGGTGCGTCCCTCCGGCACCGAGCCCAAGATCAAGACTTACTTCACCACCAAGGGCAAGGATCTGGCTGAGGCCCAGGCCCAGAAAGACAAGCTGGCCGCCGCCTGCAAGCCGCTGCTGGCCTGATCTTCCTTCTATAACAAAAATAAGCCCTCGCGGACGTTCAGAAAGTACCTGAACCCCGCGGGGGCTTTTCGTGTTATAGAAATTACAGGGTCAACTGCTCCACACTGTCGTCGGCACGCAGGATGGCGCCGGCGGCGGGCAGGGTGCGCACGCGATACCGATGGGCTTCGGCCAGCTCCAGTCCTTCGGCCAGGGTGACCCGGGCAATGCGGGCGTTCTTTTTGAGCGACACCACATTGACGCCGGCGGTGTCGCGGGTGGCTTTCTCGGGAATCAGGGCACTGCCGGCCAACAGCAGTCGGTTGTTGGTGGTAAAGATTGCCAGTTCCGTCTCCTCGGGCAGATACCGCATGCAGGCCAGCTCCGCCTTATCGCTGTAGGCTTTCAGCAGTTTGCGGCGGTTCTGTTTGGTCTCGTAGCTGCTCAGCGGCACCTTGGCACACTTGCCGTTCTGGAAGAAGAAGAGCATCCAGCCCTTGTAGTCCGGCGTGACCACCATGTACAGGGGCACTTCGCCCTCCTCCATACCCAGGGAGGAGGCGACGTAGTCACCCAGTACGCTGGCTTTGCTGTCGGCAAAGTCATAGGCGTGGGACTTGTACACCTGGTGATGATTGGTGAAGAAGAGCAACTCCACCGTGTTGGTGCTCTCGCAGGTGAAGAGCACCTCGTCCCCGTCTTTCAGCTTCTGGTCGCCGCTCATGCGCAGGCTTTGCGGTGTGATTTTTTTGAAGTAGCCGTCCCGGGTGAAGAACAGGTGCACCGGGTAGTCGGGAATCTGCTCCTTGGGCTCCTCGGCCTCGCTGACGGGGACTTCGTACAGAATCTCACAGCGGCGCGGCTTGCCGTATTTCTTGGCAACGTCGGCCAGCTCGTTCATGATGATTTTGTTGATACGCGCCGGACGCTTCAGCACATCCTGCAGATCCTCGATGGCCGCTTCCAGCTCCTCGATTTCCGCCGTGCGCTTGAGGATGTACTCCCGGTTCAGATGACGCAGCTTGATCTCGGCCACATATTCCGCCTGCACCTCGTCGATGCCGAAACCGATCATCAGGTTCGGCACAACTTCCGCTTCCTCCGCGGTGTTGCGCACGATTTCAATGGCCTTGTCGATGTCCAGCAAGATGGCTTCCAGGCCGCGCAGCAGATGCAGACGCTTCTGCTTGCCCTGCAGATCGTAGTAGGTGCGGCGCCGCACGCATTCGGCGCGGAAGGCGATCCATTCCAGCAAAATATCCCGCACACCCAGCACCTTGGGCTGGCCAGCGATCAGGACGTTGAAGTTGCAGGCAAAGCTGTCCTCCAGCGGTGTGGCTTTGAACAGGCGGGCCATCAGCTTGTCGGGATCCTGCCCGCGCTTGAGGTCGATGGTCAGTTTCAGACCGTTCAGATCGGTCTCATCCCGCATGTCGCTGATCTCCCGGATCTTGCCCAGCTTGACCAGCTCGGTGATCTTGTCCATGATGGCCTCCACCGTGGTGGTGGGGGGAATATGGGTGACATCAATGCAGTTGTTGGCTTTGTCATAACTCCACTGGGCCCGGACCCGCACACTGCCGCGGCCGTTTTCCAGCACATTTTCCATCTCGGCGGCGTCATACAGGATTGTGCCGCCGCCCACAAAATCGGGAGCGGGGATGATCTCCCTGAGGTCTGCCTTGTCGTCCTTCATCAGGGCTATGGTGGCGTTGCAGAGCTCTTCCAGATTGAAGGAGCAGATGTTGGACGCCATGCCCACGGCGATGCCCAGCGTGTTGTTGGCCAGAATGGTGGGGAAGGTGACCGGCAGCAGCGTGGGTTCGGTGGTGGTGCCGTCATAGTTGGGCACAAAATCCACGGTATCTTTGTCGATGTCCCGGAACAGCTCCTCGCAGACAGGCTCCAGCTTCGCTTCGGTATAACGGGCGGCTGCGTAGGCCATGTCGCGGCTGTAGGCCTTGCCGAAGTTACCCTTGGAATCCACGAAGGGGACCAGCAGGCTCTCGTTGGAACGGCCCATGCGCACCATGGTGTCATAGATGGCAGCGTCACCGTGGGGGTTCAGATGCATGGTGCTGCCTACGATGTTGGCACTCTTGGTGCGGGCGCCCTTCAGCAGGCCCATCTCATACATGGTGTAGAGCAGTTTGCGGTGAGCCGGCTTGAAACCGTCGATCTCGGGCAGCGCGCGGGAGACGATGACACTCATCGCATAGGGCATGTAGTTGGTTTCCAGCGTTTCCGTAATGGGGCTCTCGATAATTTCACCGGCCGAGAGAATCTCCACATTGTCGCCAAGCTGGGGGCGCGCCGGTGTGATTTTCTTTTCGCGTTTTTTTGCCATAGTGTTCCTCGTATCAGCTTACATCCAGATCGTCCAGGTATTCGGCGCCATGCTCGGCAATATGTTCTTTGCGGCCCTGGAGATTGTCTCCCAGCAGCAGGTCAAAGACCTGCGCGGTGCGCTCCGCGTCGGTAGGCAGCACCTTGATCAGGCGGCGGCTCTCCGGGCTCATGGTGGTCAGCCACATCATTTCGGGATCGTTCTCGCCCAGACCTTTGGAGCGCTGGATCGTATACTTTTCGCCCTCGATGCGGCGCAGAATATCGGCCTTTTCCGGCTCGGTATAGGCAAAGTAGGTTTTGTTTTTGGTGTTGATCTCGTACAGAGGCGACTCCGCAATATAGACATAGCCCTTATTGATCAGGGTGGGCGTCAGCCGGTAGAGCATGGTCAGTACCAGCGTGCGGATCTGGTAACCGTCCACATCGGCATCGGTACAGATCACGACCTTGTTGAACCGAAGATTGTCCAGATTGAAGCTGGCCAGATCCTTGTTGTGGCTGCCGCCCAGTTCCACGCCGCAGCCCATGACGCGGATCAGGTCGGTGATGATATCGGACTTGAAGATGCGGGCATAGTCGGCCTTCAGACAGTTCAGAATCTTGCCGCGGATGGGCATGATGGCCTGGAATTCGGAATCCCGGCTCTGCTTGACGGCGCCCATGGCCGAATCGCCCTCCACGATGTACAGCTCACGGCGGGAGGCGTCCTTGGTGCGGCAGTCCACAAACTTCTGCACCCGGTTGGCCAGGTCCATCTGCTGGGTCATCGTCTTCTTGATGGTGATGCGGGCCTTTTCGGCGTGCTCCCGGCTCTGCTTGTTGATGAGGACCTGCTTGCAGGCTTTTTCGGCCTCGTCGGGATGCTCGATGAAATAGACTTCCAGCTGGTGTTTGAGAAATTCGGTCATGGCCTGGGCCACAAACTTGTTGGTGATGGCCTTTTTGGTCTGGTTCTCGTAGCTGGTCCGGGTGGAGAAGCTGGAGGAAACCAGCACCAGGCAATCCTGCACGTCGGAGAAGGTGATGGCACTCTCGTTTTTCTTGTAAAGCCCCTTGCTTTTCAGCCAGGCATTGATCTGGCTGACGAAGGCGCTGCGCACAGCCCGGTCAGGGCTGCCGCCGTGCTCCAGCCAGCTGGAGTTGTGGTAGTATTCCAGTGCCTGCACGGTGTTGGAGAAGGCAAAGGCCACATTCATCTTGACCTGGTATTCCGGCTGATCGGCACGGTCACGGCCGGTGGCGGAGCCGGAACAGAAGTGTACCGGGGTCAGGCCCTTGTCGCCCACAATCTCATTGGCATAGTCGGTGATGCCGTGCTCGTAGAGATACTCATACTTCTGGACTTCTTTGCCGGTCTTGTCGGTGAACACAAGGGTGACACCATCGTTGACGACGGCCTGACGACGCAGCATGTCCTGAAACGTTTCGGCCGGCACAGCAATGTCGGTGAAAACTTCAGTATCGGGCTTCCAGCGGATGACCGAACCGGTGCGCCGGCCCTTGTATTCCTCTTTCTGAAGCCCGCCCACGTTTTCGCCCTTTTTGAAGTCCAGGTGATAGTGGAACCCGTCGCGGTAGATATCGGCGGTCATCCATTCACTGGCATACTGGGTGGCACAAAGGCCCAGACCATTCAGGCCCAGGCTGAAGTCATAGTTGCCGCCGCCTTCGGCGTACTTGCCGCCGGCGTACAGTTCACAGAAAACAAGATCCCAGTTCCAGCGCTGCTCGGCCTTGTTGTAATCCACCGGGATGCCGCGGCCGAAGTCTTCGACTTCCACCACGTGGTCGGGAAACAGCGTCACATTGATGCGGTTGCCGTAGCCGTCGCGCGCTTCGTCGATGGAGTTGGAAATGATTTCAAAAATGGAATGGGCGCAGCCTTCCACGCCGTCAGAACCAAAGATGACGGCCGGGCGCTTGCGCACACGGTCGGCACCTTTCAACTGACGGATGCTGTCATTGCCGTATTCCTGTTGTTTTTTTGCCATGCGTTGGATCCCCCTGCGGTAACATAACACGTAACTGTATTTTGCGCATATAAAATTATTAAACCACAAATTGGAAAGCTTTGTCAAATAAGCAATACCATTATAACACAACCTACGGTTGTTACACAAGGGGCTTTATCGATGTGTCAACCGGTTCTCTCCAGACGGTTCCGATCACCCAGCACGGCTGTCCAGTAGGAGCCTCCGTTGTAGTCGAAGATCACCCAGTCATAGCCGTTGTACTTTTGTGTGCTGCGCTGGGTGACATTGTAGCGGCCCAGAGGCAGATACCCGACCACGTCGTTGAAATTGGGGGTATAGAAGTATTCGGTGCGTGCATTGAAAACGACCAGCGTATATCCGCTGACATTCTGCATCAGAGGACCGGTGGGGCCGTAGTTGTTGTATCCGCCGGACTGAATGACGGGCAGGAAATCCCGGTAGCTTCGGTTGAGGTCGCAGGCGCCGGAAATGCCGTTTACCGTGCCGCTGCCGGAATACTGCCACATGGCATAAGGGCCGCTGTAGCCCAGCGTGGAGCGGTAGTCGGCAACCCACAGGGGGTAGGCGCTGAGTTCTGCGGCATTGAGGTAGTTGTTTATATAATTGGTATAGCTGTACCAGCCGGCGTACCATTTGCGCTGGTACAGGATATCCATGGCGTAACGCACCAGGCTGGTCAGCTGGGTGCGGCCCAGGCTGGTCAGGCTGGAATCCTCCACGTCCACGAAGACGGGGTACTCCAGCTGCAGCCCCTGCAGCGCGTTCATGAAAAGTGATAGTTCATTCGCCACGGCGCTTTGGGTACGGGCATAGGTATAATAGTAGGCACCAACACGCAGACCGGCCGCGTGGGCGCCGTTGACATTCTGCAGAAAATAGGGGTCCACATACAGACCGCCGCTGTTGCTGGAACCGAGACGCACAATCGCAAAATCTTTTCCGGCAGCGGCCACTTTGGACCAGTTGACATTGCCCTGATAACGGGAAACGTCAATGCCGTTCTGAAACACAGCCATAAAAAAGCCCCCTCCCTTTGCTGCATATTATGCGGCAGGGAGAGGGAAAGGTGCTAGGAAGAAATTTGATAGACGCGGCAGCTGTCGTTCTGGTACCAGAGGGGATAACGGGCGGCATACCAGTCTTCCCGGGTGGCAAATTCGGAGGCCGTGGATGCGTCAAAGACGACATAGCCAATGCCCCAGGCGGCCAGCGTGCTCTCATCGGGGTTTTCATATAATATGCGCATGGCCTGGTATTCATCAGCATAGTCCATGCCGTGATAGTAGACATAACTGCCGGAACCGCACAGGATACGCCTGCCGGCCAGGGCGAACACCGGGGTGGTGTGTCGATCACTGGTCAGGAACAGGGCGTCCGGTGCGGCATTCCGGGATACAAACTCTGCCAGTGCAATTTCGTCAGCACTCCAGTGCTGGTAGTCGCTGACGATTTCCCTGCCTACGGTGAGCACACTGCCGAACATGCCCAGAAAACAAAGGATGCATGCTGCTGCACCACGGACGGGAATACGGCGTATACGGGCGAACAGATCCACGAAGAATTGCGCCACCAGCATACAGCCCAGCATGTGCCACACATACAGGAGTTTGTTGTTGTCGTAGGTATTGGGCTGGAAGACCACAACTTCCGCCAGCGCCCAGATGAGCAACCCGCCGCCATACAGCCAGCGCTGTTTATGGGAAGCGTGCAGCCAGGCAGGAATCAGGAACAGATAGACAATACCGATGTTTTTGATATAGAACCAGAAGTAATTGTCTTTGAGCGTTCCATCCCCGGCATTGTTCACCCAGTTGAAGTGCAAGCGCAGCATATTCTGCCCGTCCACACTTTGCGCCAGCACGGTGGGGAGCATCTGCACCAGCCAGGCAATGCCGCATATCGCAGCCAGTCCGGCCCAGGGGAGAAGCACTGCGCGGGAGTGCCCCGAGCGGCGCAGTGTGTATAGGCCGCCTACTAGGCACAGCAATACCAGTGCCAGGGCGCTGTGGGTGTGCATGAGGGGCAGGGGCAAAACCAGAAGAGCCAGCGGCAACCACAAACGGCGTTCCTCCTCGTAGCAGAAGCGCCACAAGAGATAGAGCGCCGGCAGCAACAGAGACCACCCGAAGAGAGTGGCGCGCTGGGGGATCATCAGGTCCACGATGGGATTGACCCATACAATATTCTCGACGGTGTAGTTGGTGGGTGTTGTGTAAAAGCCAGTGAAAATGCTCTGGAAATGTTCCGGGCTGTCCAGAAAATAGAAAAAACCAAATCCGCTGCCCAGAAAAAACAGATAGAAGGCAAGGCTTGCCTTGGCCACGCTGCCCAGGACCCGGCGGGCCAGCTGCCAGAACATGCCGAATACCGTGAACACGACAGGAATCATGGGCAGCATGTAGGCGGTGCGGCGGTCTGCCCCCAGAACACGGAAAATGCTGGAGACTGTTTCGCACAAAAAGGGATACCCGAACCGATGGTCGCCACCCAGCAGGGGATAGACCGGCGGGAACTGTCCGCTTTGCGCAATGTATTCAATAAAGCCCAGATGCATGGGCAGGTCGCCGTAGCAGCTTTGCCCGGTGTGCAGTGTTCCGTCCACCGCGTGCAGGATGTGGGTGTGCAGCAGATAGAAGGTCATAACCAGAAGAGGCGCCAGGCAAAGCCACATGGCGCCGTGGTCGGCATCGTGCGGCCTGTTGTGAAATGTCCTGCTGCCATACAGTGCAAAGAGACATACGCCCAGCGCCAGAAGGGCTGCACCTGCCGCGGCCAGGCGGCCGAACCCGAACGGAAGAGCAAGCAGGGCAGGGAAGGCGGCCAGCATCGCCAGGCCGTAACCACTGCCCAGCGGCAGCAGAAGCGCCGCGGTCACATTAGGAAAAATGCGTCTGGCGGTCAATATCCCTGTGAACAGAAACAGCAACAGATACGCAATGCTGATGACCATCATACCCCCTCCAGATCAAAGGGCGGTGTGTATTCCTCCCGGGCGCTGCTTTTTTCCTGCATGTAACCGTCGGTGAGTCCCAGACGGATGGCTTCATCGATGACCTGCCGGTATTCGTAGGTGGTGATGCGCCGGCCAAGACCGTGTTCCGCTGCCTTATAAAAAGGTGTGAACTGGCTCATCAGGCTGGGCACAAAGGGAATACCGGTCTCCTGCTGTAGGTGGGCCAGCGTGGCGAGAACGGCGCGGCTGTCCTGCACGCAGCCCGGCAGTGCCAGGTGACGGACGATGACACCGCGCTGCAAAAAGCCTTCCTTGTCATAGACAGGCGCACCGGTCTGCAGAAGCATCTGGCGCAGGGCGGCCTCTGCCACGGCGGGATAGTCCGGCGCCGCGGAAAGACGGTCGGCCAGTGCAGGATCGGCATATTTGAAATCGGTCAGCCAGATGTCCACATATCCGGTCAGCGCCTTGACGGCGGCCACGGTTTCATATCCGCCGGTATTGTAGACGATGGGCAGCACCAGCCCGTCTGCACGGGCAAGATCCAATGCCCGGCGCACCTGGGGCAGATACTGCGTGGCGGTGACCAGGTTGATGTTGCGGGCACCGTCACGCTGCAGACGCAGAAATATTTCGGCCAGCCGTTCCACCGTGATGGCTTTCCCCACTCCTTCCTGGCTGATGGGGTAATTCTGGCAATAGCAGCAGCGCAGCGCACAGCCGCTGAAGAAGACCGTGCCGCTGCCGCGGGTGTCGTCCGGCGCACCGCTCAGGCAGGGTTCCTCCCAGTGGTGAAGGGCGGCACGTGCCACCATAAGGCGGTCATCGGCGCCGCAATAGCCGGTCTGGCCCGCGGCCCGGTCTGCACCGCAGGCGCGGGGACAGAGACGGCAGTGATGGGGTAAGGACATGGTTTCTCCCACTTTCACAATTTTTTCCGTTTCATTTTACCACAAACGCACCAAATGTGGTATACTATAAGGACCAATCTTAAAAACAAAGGAGTGTGCGATCATGTCTACCCCACATAACCGTGCTGAAAAAGGCGATTTTGCCAAAACCGTTCTGATGCCCGGCGATCCGCTGCGTGCCAAGTTTATTGCGGAGACCTTCCTGGAAAATCCCCGCCTCGTCACCGATGTCCGCGGAATGCTCGGCTACACCGGTACCTACCAGGGCCGCCCCATCAGCGTAATGGGCAGCGGTATGGGAATGCCCTCCATCGGCATCTATTCCTATGAACTGTACAGCCAGTACGGCGTGGAAAACATTATCCGCATCGGTTCGGCCGGTTCCTATACCGACAAGGCCAAGCTCTTTGATGTGGTGCTGGCGGATGGAGCCTATTCGGAAAGCAACTACGCCGTCACTCAGAGCGGTGACACCGACGACATTCAGAAGCCCAGCGCTGAACTGAATGCCGCGCTGAAGGCCAGCGCAGCGGCACAGGGCATTGCCTTGATCGAGGGCAATATCCATTCTGCCGATGTCTTTTACCGGGAGCCCAGCGATGAAAAGCCTGCTTACTGGGAGCGTCTGCGCGACGAGAAAGGCTGTCTGGCTGTGGAGATGGAGAGCTTTGCCCTGTTCCACAACGCCAAGGTGCTGGGCAAGCGGGCGGCCTGCCTGCTGACCATCTCGGACAGCTTTGTGTCGCCTGAAATCACCACTGCGGAGCAGCGGCAGACCAGCTTCACCGCCATGATGAAGGTGGCGCTGGGCGTGGATGCCTATCTGGAGAAGTAAGGAATGGAAAAAGCACAGATTCAGTCGCTGATCCGACAGGCTTTCGCCGCACGTAAATTTGCCTATACGCCGTACTCCCATTTTCAGGTGGGGGCGGCCCTGCTGACCCGGGACGGCAAGGTATACACCGGCTGCAATATCGAGAATGCCGGCTATACCCCCACAAACTGCGCGGAGCGCACCGCTCTGTTCAAAGCAGTCAGTGAAGGCGAGCGGGCGTTTTCCGCCATTGCCATTGTGGGCAGCCTGGAGGGAAAGGTCAACACGCTGGTCACCGGTCCCTGCGGCGTCTGCCGGCAGGCACTGTTTGAGTTTGGCGGTCCTTCCCTTACGGTGATCATGGCCCGCTCGGAGGAGGATTACATTGTGACGACACTGGGGGAGTTGCTGCCCTATGGATTCGGCCCGGCCAACCTGGAGACAAATCCCGCCTCCCAATCCTCGATGTAAGGAGTTCCCATTGTTCATGAAAAAAGTTGTTGCCCTGTTTCTTTCTGTTCTGATGCTTTTGTCTCTGGCCGCCTGCACCGCGGGGGAAAATACCCGGGAGGAGCCTCAGTTCACGGTGCCTCTGGATGATGATTCCTACGTGTTTCAGGCGAATCCCGAGGCGGCGCCGCTGCCTGGCGGTTCCGTCATTGCGCTGGCTGCGGAGAGCAGCAGTCTGGAATCCGGTGCCGAGGCACTGCTCTGGAAAGGTATCCAGACCTTTGCATCCAATTTCGGCTATACAGCGCAGTCCTTTACCTACGGAGACGGCGAGACCAATACGGCAGAGGATGCGCTGCGCAACGCTGCCCAGAGTGGCGCAACGCTGGTGGTTTGCCGCGGGGAGGAGATGGCGAAGGCTCTGTTCCAGATTCAGGCCAACTTCCCCGGCGTGCATTACCTGTTGTTTGACGGAGAGCCACACAATGAGGATTACACGGTATACACCACAGAGTCCAACGTGCATTGTGTTCAGTTCCAGGAGGAGCAGGCCGGCTATCTGGCCGGTTATGCGGCAGTGACGGAAGGCTACACGACGCTGGGCTTCGTGGGAAGCGATGAACTGCCGGATGTGGTGCGCTATTGCACCGGGTATCTCCAGGGCGCCGAGGCGGCAGCCGAAGAGCAGGGCGAAGAAGTGTCCATGCGTGTGTGGTATACCGGCGACATCGACGACCAGAACCTGGTGGTTTCCCGTCTGACCGACTGGTTCAATAACGGTACCGGGTTGATCCTGGCCAATGGAGATGATCTGGTACAGCGTGCTGTGGATGCGGCCAACCAGACCGGCGGCCGGGTATTTGCCACAGACTGGGATCAGAATGCACTGGGAGAGCGTGTGCTGGACAGTGCGGTCAAATGCTACAATGCGGCGGTACAGCGGCAGCTGTATGCATTCTTTACTTCCAACAGCACCTGGAGCCAGGAAGCAGCCGGGCAGACCGAAAAACTCGGCTACACCGATGGCAGCGTCGCGCTGGCCGGTTCCACCTGGCGGTTCAATACCTTTACCCAGCAGGACTATGAGCGCGTATATGAAGAACTGCGCAACAGTGACCGAAAGGTAGAGACCTATTCCGACATGGATACCTTGCCGGAAACGCCCTCCGTCACGTTGGAAGTCCAGAACTGAGTTTAGACATTTTGTTAAATATTTGTAATGCATTTCCGGTGGTTTTTCCATTGCAAAAACGTCGGGAATCCGGTATACTGATGGTATTGAGGCGGGGAGACGCTCCGCCCGAAGTTCAACAGAAAATAAGGAGATCAAAAGCATGAAAAAGTTCCTTGCATTGGTTCTGGCCGGTTGCATGGCACTCTCTCTGGCTGCCTGCGGCGGGGCTTCTGCCTCCTCCGCGGCCGCTTCTGAAGGCGCCAGCACCGAAGCTACGGCGGAAAGCAGCAGCGGCAGCAAGACCGATGTGGCTTTCGTCACGGATGTCGGCAACATCGATGACCAGTCCTTCAACCAGTATACCTGGCAGGGTGTGCAGGATTTCTGCGCAGCCAACGGTCTGAATGCCAACTACTACCGTCCCACCGAGGACTCCGACGCTGCCCGCCTGGAACAGATGGACAATGCGGTGAATGACGGCGCCAAGGCGATCGTTGTGGCCGGTTATCTGTTCGGCACCTCCATTGCCGAGGCGCAGGCCAAGTATCCCGATGTGCAGTTCCTCGCGCTGGACGTTGCTACCACCGACCTGAGTGCTGACGGCAGTGCGCAGCCCGCCGCCAACACCGCGCTGATCACCTACAAGGAAGAGCAGGCCGGTTACCTGGCTGGCTACGCCGCTGTGTACGACGGTTACAAGGAGCTGGGCTTCCTGGGCGGCATGGCTGTTCCCGCCGTCATCCGTTACGGCTACGGCTTTGTGCAGGGCGCTGACGCCGCTGCCAAGGAACTGGGCGAGACGGATGTCAACATCAAGTACTGGTACTCCGGCGGCTTTGCTGCTACCGATGAGGTCAAGAACAAGATGGATGGTTGGTACTCCGAGGGTACTGAAGTGGTCTTCGCTTGCGGCGGCCCTGTCTGTCAGAGCTGTGACGCGGCTGCGCAGGCCAACGGCGGCAAGATGATCGGCGTTGACGTTGACCAGTCCGGCCAGTTTGACACCGTCATCACCTCTGCCATGAAGGCCCTTGCCAACTCCGTCAACGTGGCCCTGACCGATGCCATGGACAATGGCTGGAAGTTCACCGATGCCTACGCCGCCAAGCAGACCGTTCTGGGCGCCGCTGAGGACTGCGTCGGCCTGCCGATGGAAACCAGCAAGTTCACCAAGTTCACCCAGGAGCAGTACGACAAGCTGTACCAGGAAATCGTCGACGGCACCCTCGTCGTGGACGACAGCTTCGACACCGCTTCGACCCCGGCTGTGACCAATGTGAACGTGGACTACCAGGGCTAATAGGATCTTTCGTGGTTCATAAAGGCCGCCCCGCACAGGCTTGCGGGGCGGCCTTTTCTGATGGTATAAAACACCAGAAAAAAACAAAGCTATTCTTGCACTTTTTGTTCAAATTCTCTTGTACATCGGGTGTTTTTTCTATATAATACGAAGTAAGAAACTGTGCTTTTGGAAAGGGGCGTGCAACGATTTGGCAGATCAGTATGTGATCGAGATGCTGCACATCACCAAGGAATTTCCCGGTATCAAAGCAAATGATGACGTTAGTTTGCAACTTCGCAAGGGCGAAATCCATGCTCTTTTGGGTGAGAACGGTGCCGGAAAATCCACGTTGATGAGTGTGCTGTTCGGTTTGTACCAGCCGGAAAAAGGTGTTATCAAAAAGAACGGCCAGGAAGTCAAGATCAACAATCCCAACGATGCCAATGCATTGGGGATCGGTATGGTGCATCAGCACTTCAAACTGGTGGAATGCTTCACCGTACTGGATAACATCATTCTGGGCGTGGAAGATACCCGGCATGGATTTTTGCGCAAGGATGCGGCGCGCAAAAAGGTTATGGCGCTGAGCGAAAAGTATGGCCTGCGTGTGGATCCCGATGCGCTGGTCAGCGATATTTCGGTTGGCATGCAGCAGCGTGTTGAGATTCTGAAAATGCTCTACCGCGACAACGATATCCTGATTTTCGATGAGCCCACGGCGGTGCTGACCCCGCAGGAGATCGAAGAACTGATGGAGATCATGCGCGGCTTCAAGCAGGAAGGAAAAAGCATCCTCTTCATCACCCATAAGCTCAATGAGATCATGGAAGTGGCGGATCGCTGCACGGTCCTGCAGAAGGGCCGCGGGATCGGCACGGTGGAAATTGCAAACACCACCAAGGAAGAGCTCTCCCGCATGATGGTGGGCCGGGATGTGGAGTTTGCTGTGGAGAAGAAGCCTAGCGAACCGGGCCGGACCATCCTGGAAGTGGATGATCTGGTGGTAGCCAGCAAGGTCCACAAGAACAACGCTGTGAAGGGCGTATCCTTTGCGGTACACGCCGGCGAGATTGTCTGTGTGGCCGGTATTGAGGGCAATGGCCAGAGTGAACTGGTGTATGGTCTGACCGGCCTGGAAAAAGTGGTTTCCGGCACCATCAAGCTCAACGGGCAGGACATCACCAATGCGCCCATCCGTACCAGGTCCAAGGATGGTATGAGCCACATCCCGGAGGACCGCCACAAACATGGACTGGTACTGGACTATACGCTGGCCAACAATCTGGTCCTGCAGCGCTACTGGGAACCGCAGTTCCAGAATCACGGCTTCATCAAAAAGAACGAAGTCATTTCCTATGCCAATCGCCTGATCGAGCAGTACGATGTGCGCAGCGGCCAGGGCGCGCAGACCATCGCCCGCAGCATGTCGGGCGGCAACCAGCAGAAAGCCATCATCGCCCGCGAGGTCGACAAGGACCCGGACCTGCTGGTGGCTGTGCAGCCGACCCGCGGACTGGACGTAGGTGCCATCGAGTATATCCACAAACAGATCGTGGCAGAGCGTGACAAAGGAAAGGCCGTTCTGCTCATCAGTCTGGAACTGGACGAAGTAATGAATCTTTCTGACCGCATTCTGGTAATGTATGAGGGTCAGATTGTGGGCGAGTTTGATCCGCACAAGACATCTGTCGAAGAACTGGGCCTGTATATGGCAGGCGCGAAGAAGCAGGGGGAGGCGAAAGCATGAAAAAGAATCAGAAACGGCAGCTTTTGCAGAACCCGGCCGTAGTGGGTGTCCTGGCCAGCCTGCTGTCCATTGTCATCGGCCTGATCCTCGGCTTCCTGCTGCTGGTGGTCTTGAATCCCGGAGCTTCGCTGGAAGGCATGGTGGCCATGATGACCACCGGCTTCGGCAGTATGGACAAGTTCGGCAAAGTGCTGTATCAGGCGGCGCCGCTCATGATGTGCGGTCTGTCGGTAGGCTTTGCCTTCAAGACCGGCCTGTTCAATATCGGTGCTTCCGGTCAGTATACCATGGGCGCCTTCTTTGCACTGCTGTTTGCCATTCAGTTCCAGATGCCCTGGTACCTGTGCCTGCTGGGCGCGGCGGTCGGCGGTGCGATCTGGGGAATTTTCCCCGGCCTCTTCAAGGCCTATTTCAATGTGAATGAGGTCATTACCGCGATCATGTTTAACTGGATCGGTATGTATCTGGTCAACCTGATTCTGGCCAATACGACGAATATGCTGGCTTCCGCCTGGGGCGCTTCCAACTCCGACCGTACCGCCGCCCTGTCGGCGGCCAATCCCGGTGCCATTCTGCCTAAAGGATTCCTGGCGCCCATCTTCGGCAATTCCAGCTGGATCAATATCAGCATCTGGATCACGATCGTCTTTGCCATCGTCATCTGGATCGTTCTGGAAAAGACCACCTTTGGCTATGAACTCAAGGCCTGCGGTCTCAGCCGCGACGCAGCGCAGTACGCCGGCATCAATGCCAAACGCAACATTGTGCTCTCCATGGTCATTTCCGGTGCGCTGTCCGGCATCGGCGGCGGTATCTACTATCTTGCCGGCACCGGTCAGTACGTTCTGGAAAAAGCCATCCTGAGCATGGGCTTCAACGGCATTCCCGTGGCACTGCTGGCAAGTTCCAATCCTGTGGGCACCATCTTCTCGGCGCTGTTCATCAGCTATATCCAGGTGGGCGGTGCGGCCATGCAGCCGGCGTACTCCTCCGAAACCATCGACATCGTCATTGCAGTTATCATTTATCTGGCAGCGTTTGCGCTGCTTATGCGCGGTGTGATTGCAAAAGCGGTGTCCGGCCGTAAAGAGAAAGGAGGCGCTGCCAAATGATGATCGCTGCCAATATTATCAGCCTCACTGTTTTGTTTGCGGTTCCGCTGCTGCTTGTGGCACTGGGTGGTATGTTCAGTGAACATTCCGGCGTCATCAACATTGCACTGGAAGGTATGATGATCATCGGTGCGCTGTTCGCCTGCTTCACCCTCCAGGCATTGGATCAGAGTGGATTCGGCGCGGCAAATCCGCAGCTTTCCATGCTGATTGCCATCCTGGTTGCGGGTGCTACCGGCATGATTTTCTCCTTCTTTCTGGGATTTGCCGCCATCAACCTGAAGGCGGACCAGACCATCGGCGGCACGGCATTGAACCAGTTCGCGCCGGCTTTTGCCGTGGTCATGACCTGGGCCATCCAGGGGCAGGGCCTTACGACGATCCAGATCCCCAGCTGGGTCCGCATCACGCGGGAAACCTTTGGGCTGGCACCGGTGGATGGCCCCAGTTTCTGGAACAACCTGATTTTTAAGTATTTCTACCTTACGACCCCCATTGCCGTGGTTCTGTTTATTGTGGCCTACGTGCTGATGTACAAGACACGGTTCGGCCTGCGGCTGCGTGCTTGTGGGGAACATCCCCAGGCGGCAGACTCGGTAGGCATCAATGTATACAAGATGCGGTATGCCGGTGTGCTGATTTCCGGTTTCCTCGGTGGCATCGGCGGCCTGGCCTACACGGTGGCTGCCGGGTCGGGTTTCAACTCGGACGTGGGCGGTTACGGCTTCCTGGCTTT